>CALWDM010000007.1 GCA_944376695.1 uncultured Mediterraneibacter sp.
AAGCCCTTTTATGAAAGTGACATTTTCTCAAGTGAAACTTAAAATTAAAAAGTGACATTTTCAAAAGTTATTGACATCGGTCAGAGCACTTATATCATAGCTCCGGTCTGTCAGGGCATCGGATGCGTATTATCACAAATGTACATTTTTTTTTCTCTTTTTTAGTTACTCGTGACATTGTCCATTTCTGCCCGGAGAAGTATACTGATTTCAGATTCAAAGAGAAACATTTTTTAAGGAGGCAATATAACAATGGCAAGTTTATCACTTGAAGGCATTCAGAAAATTTATCCGAACGGATTCCACGCTGTAAAGGATTTCAACCTTGAGATCGCTGACAAAGAGTTTATCATCTTTGTAGGACCTTCCGGATGTGGAAAATCCACAACACTTCGTATGATCGCAGGTCTGGAGGACATCTCCGGCGGTACACTTAAGATCGACGGAAAGGTTATGAACGATGTAGAGCCAAAGGACCGTGATATCGCAATGGTATTCCAGAACTATGCTCTGTATCCGCACATGACAGTATATGATAACATGGCATTCGGTCTGAAACTCCGCAAAGTTCCGAAGGATGAGATCGACAGAAAGGTAAAAGAGGCAGCAAGGATCCTTGACCTTGACAAACTGCTTGACCGTAAACCGAAGGCTCTTTCCGGCGGACAGAGACAGCGTGTCGCTATGGGGCGTGCGATCGTGCGTAATCCGAAGGTCTTCCTGATGGACGAGCCGCTGTCCAACCTGGATGCAAAGCTGAGAGTCCAGATGCGTATCGAGATCTCCAAGCTTCATGAGAACCTGGGCGCTACGATCATTTATGTAACACATGACCAGACAGAGGCTATGACGCTTGGTACAAGGATCGTTGTTATGAAAGACGGTGTCGTACAGCAGGTTGATACACCGCAGAACCTTTACAATACACCGTGCAATCTGTTCGTTGCAGGCTTCATCGGATCTCCGCAGATGAACTTCCTTGACGCTGTATGCAATGTAAAGGGTGATGACGTTACTCTCACGATCGGTGAACATGTACTGAAGGTTCCGGTCTCCAAGAAGAAAGCGCTCATTGAAGGCGGATACAACGGTAAGACAGTTGTTCTTGGAATCCGTCCTGAGGACGTACATGATTCAGAGGCATTTATCAGCAATTCTCCGGACAGCGTTGTTACATCTACGATCAAAGTATACGAGCTGCTCGGCGCAGAAGTATTCCTGTATTTCGATGTGGCAGGCATTCAGATGACAGCACGTGTGAACCCGCGTACAACACTGAGAACAGGCGACAAGGCTGTATTCGCACTCGACATGGAGAAGATTCACATCTTTGACAAAGAGACAGAGTTGACGATTACGAACTAATACTATAAAATTGGAATAGCAGCGAAGCGGTCGCTGAGATGCTATTCATGGCTGGACGGTGTCTGCCGACAGCCGCCGCTTATCGAACATATCAAGGGGGCTGCACTTTTTACCGGTGCAGCCCCTTTTTAACAACGAGGAAAAAAGATGGATCACACACAGGAACTGCAGAAAGCGCTGCAGGAGTTAAGGCGTATTACAGGCATTTGCCTCGACGTGCCGGCAGCGTCGCAAGAGGAGGCTGAGCAGGCGCTTGCACAGATACGGCGCCTGTGTACGGCCTATAAAGAGAAATATAATAAGACGGATTTCCTTCAGAGCCTGCTGACCGGAGGGGTCCCTTCGTATGACATCCGTGACCGCGCCTCGCGGCTTCATATCAATGTGGATGAACGGCGCGTGCTTTTTCTCCTTGAGACAAAAAGAATGGATGAGACTGTGACTGAAATACTGAAAAGCCTGTTTCCGTCACAGACGAAAACTTATCTTGTACCGGTCTCTGAAAAAGCGGCTGCGATCCTCCGGCCCATGAGGGCGGCGGAAACAGCAGACAATGTCAGGGGGATCGCGAGGGCCATAGTGGATACGATGAATACGGAGGCTCTTGCACATGTCCGGCTGGCGTACAGCTCTATTATCGGGACGCTGTCAGATCTGCCCGGCGCTTTTCAGGAGGCAAGCCTGGCTCTGAAAGTCGGCAGGCTTTTTTATTCAGAGCAGACGGTTTTCCCGTATAACGAGCTCGGGATGGGGCGGCTTATTTACCGTCTCCCGTTCCCTCTGTGTGAAAATTTTCTGAAGGAGATATTCGGGGAGGAAATCCCGGAATCATTTGATGAGGATACGACTGCCACGATCAACCGGTTCTTTCAGAACAATCTCAATATTGCGGAGACTGCGCGGCAGCTCCACATGCACAGGAATACGCTCATCTACCGTCTGGAGCAGATACAGAAGCGGACGGGTCTTGACCTCCGCCTTTTCGAGGACGCCATGACCTTTAAGGTCGCTACAATGGTAATCAATTATTTAAATGCAGAAAGGAACCAGTAGATTATGAATGATGCATTATATGAACTGATCGTAGCCCGCAGACCAAAGCCGTATGACCTGCCCGTGAGGATCCTTGTGATCCTCGTGATCGTAGCGATCGCAGTGCTCGGGATGCCTTTCTTTGGATTTTTCTCTTTTGTGGCAGCGGTGTTGGCAGCGATACTGGCATATTACTTTATCTTCCCGAGGCTGAATGTGGAGTATGAATATATGCTCCTGAATCATGACCTGCAGATCGATGTGATCTACAACCGGGAAAAAAGGAAGAAACTGAAAAGCTTTGATATCCAGACAGCAGAGATCATCGCTCCAAAAGGTTCACCCCGGCTGAATTCTTTTAAGCCAGACAAGGTGTTTGATTACAGTTCGGGAAATCCTTCCGCAAAGGTGTATGCGATCATCATCTCCCTGGACCAGAATAATGCCTGTATCTATATTGAACCGGATGAGAAAATGCTGGATCATATGAAACACTGGATGGGGATGAAACTTTATCAGGATTAAATCTGGATTTGCGGGGGAGTGCGCCGCTTGGTTAAATGTCCGAAAACAGCGAAGCGCGGTTATAGAAGACGTATTCAGCGCGGGGATATGGCTGGCATTGGCTCCGCTCTATGAGGCAGGAAAAACTACGAAATCCGGAACTATGCTAAATACAGAAATCAGCAGGCGGCAATTCGACTTCGTCTCAGACAATCCGCCTGCTGATTTCAACGCATAGTCCCGGATTTCTACTTTTTCCAGGCCTCATTCCGAAGTCGCCTCACCCACCCGTATCTCCGCGCTGAAAGGTGTTCGAGAAAGGCACTTCGTTGTTTTCTGGTTTCCTCAAGCCGGAAGGTTCCCCGACAAATCCAGATCTTTAACACATACAGTCCGGAAAGAATCCTGCATCTGTGGGATAGACATAACTTTTTCCCATTTCTTTCAGGAGTACGACATTCAGATGCCCGTTCAGGTTCTTCTTGTCCAGCTTGACAGCTTCAGTCAGGTCGGACATGGGCAGTCCGCAGGAGGAGGGCAGTCCATAGATTTCCAGTGCCTTTTTGATCTTTTCCGCACATCCCGGCGCTGTCAGTCCTTTTTCTTCTGCAATCTTTGTGATCTGATACATGCCGATCCCTACCGCTTCTCCGTGACTTTCCCTCTCATAATGATAATATTGTTCAACAGTGTGGGCAAGGGTGTGCCCGAAGTTCAGGAGCATGCGCTCGCCGGTGTCGAACTGGTCAGCCTCAACGACCATCCGTTTGATATCCACGCACCTGGCTATGATCTCAGTGAGTTCAGGTTTCAGATCCTCAAAAGAGTCATGAGCGCAGAGACGGTCAAAAAGTGAGCTGTCTTTGATGCATCCGTATTTGATGACTTCCCCCATGCCGTCACTGATGAAGTGGGGCGGGAGTGTGTCCAGGACGTCGGGGTCGATGAGCACAAGCTTTGGATGATAGAATGCGCCCACAAGGTTTTTCCCCTGGGGCAGGTCAACCGCGACTTTACCTCCTACCGAGGAGTCTACCTGAGCCAGCAGGGAGGTTGGGATCTGGACCAGCTTCACCCCGCGGAGAAAGCTGGCAGCGGCGAATCCTGCCAGGTCGCCGATCACACCGCCGCCCAGAGCGATCACAAGGTCACTGCGGGATATTTTGGCGGTGAGCATGGAGCTGTAAACCTCAGGAAGAGTCTGGAAACTTTTTGTAGGCTCACCGTGGGGAAGGACGAGGGAATGACATTCATAGCCGCAGGAGTCCAGAGAGGAGATGAGAGTTTCGCCATACAGGGGAAAAACATTGTCATCAGATATTACCATGATTTTTTTTCCGCTGAAACACTCGGATACATGTTTTCCTGCTTTGGAGAGAATGCCGCTCTCTATATAGACAGGATAACTGTTTTTTTGTAAATTAACTGTCAAAATCATGAGTTGTGTCTCCTTTATAAACATATCTGGCAAAAGGGGTCAGACCCCTGACAAGAGGGGTCTGACCCCTTTTAGGAAAATTTACAGAATTTTTCCAACAACTTCCGCAATTTGTTTTACCTGATTAAGCAGTGTATCATATTTTTCCGGTTTCAGAGACTGGGCTCCATCGCACAGCGCGCATTCCGGGTTATTGTGGACTTCTACCATGAGACCGTCTGCTCCGGCGGCGACAGCTGCTTTTGCCATAGGCTCTACGAGCCACCATTTTCCTCCGGCATGGCTTGGGTCGACGACGATCGGGAGATGGGTCTTTTTGTGGAGGACCGGGATGCTCTGGAGATCCAGGGTATTTCTTGTGTATGTCTCAAAGGTACGGATCCCGCGCTCACAGAGGATGACGTTCTCGTTTCCGGCCGCCATGATATATTCTGCGGACATGATCCACTCTTCGTAGGTGGCGTTCAATCCGCGTTTGAGAAGGATGGGGCGGTCCACCTGACCGAGCTGTTTCAGGAGATCAAAGTTCTGCATGTTGCGCGCGCCGATCTGGATCAGGTCTACTTTTTCATTGAAGACGTCAAGATACTGTGCTGACATAAGCTCTGTTACAATAGGAAGCCCGATTTCTTCTTTTACTTTGCAGAGGATATCCAGTCCTTCCAGACCGAGCCCCTGGAAAGAGTACGGGCTGGTCCGCGGTTTGAACGCGCCTCCGCGCAGGAGATTGGCGCCGGAAGCTTTGGCTGCTTTGGCGATCTCGAGCACCTGCTCGAATGATTCCACGGAGCAGGGACCTGCGATAAGTCCCATATGCCCGCCGCCGATTTTGACGCCGGATACATCGATCACGGAATCCTCCGGGTGGAAGGCACGGTTTGCCAGTTTGTACGGTTCCTGTACATGCATGACTTTGTCAACGCTGCTGTCTACCTCAAAAAGTCTAGGGTCGATCAGTGTCGTATCGCCGATACATCCGATGATGGTCATCTCTGTACCGCGTACAATGTGAGTATCAAGACCTCTGTGTTTAATGAGGTTTTCAACACGGGTGATATTTTCTTCTGTTGTGTGTGGTTTAAGTACAATGATCATAGCTGATTTCCTCCGGTTTTGTTTTCTGCTGTATGCCGGTCCTGTGACTTATGCCTGTCAAAAAGCATAGTACAGTTCAGACCCGCTGTTCGGAAAACCGCACAGCCTGACGGCTGAACTGTTACAAAGCATATTGTCTGTTAACGCGGTATACTGGCGTTTTATTGAAAAAAATGATATAATAGGAATTAATACTAAAATATCCCAAATAACTTCGCACTGTAAAATTTTAGCTGTTTAAAGTGCGAAAACATAAGTATCATAAAACATGATTTTGGAAATGTCAACAGATTTTTAAAGAATGGCAGAACCAGTTGCACATTCAGTTCTGCGGTGGTATCTTAATTTAAACCAGCCCTGAAAGACAAGGGCAGATGGGAGTATATTATACAACAAAATCAGCTGAAAAGCAGAAAGGGAAAACTATGAAAATCATCAGACAGATCGGGATCATCTTTCTTGTATGCTGGCTGAGCGAGGTGATAGAGAGATTCCTGCCTTTTACATTTCCGGCGAGTGTGATCGGCATGGCGCTGCTGCTTATATGCCTGCTCACCGGTGTGCTGAAGATCCGGCATATCCAGGAAAAAGCAGATTTCCTGCTGGAAAATATGGCATTTTTCTTTATACCCGCAGGAGTGAGTATCATCAATTATTTTGACATACTGAAAAGTTCAGCGGTGCAGCTTCTCATTATCTGTGTGATTTCCACTGTGGTTACCTTTGCTGCGACAGCCTGGAGCGTGAAACTGACCATGCGCTGCATGTCGCTGGCAGGACACGGCGGCACCGGGAGCGGACCGCGGGAGAACCGCGCGCCGGCGCCGGAAGCTGACAGTAGAAAAACAGAGCAGGAGACAGCAGCGGCTGACAGTAGAAAAACAGAGCGAAAGACAGCAGCAGCTGCGCGGAATCAGGGAGATTCTGTGACAGGCAGAAAGGAAAAGGAGGAAAAGGGCATTGAGTGAGATATTTGATTCCCCGTATTTTGGCATTGCGCTCAGCGTTATTACATTCTGGACCGGTGTAAAGCTCCAGCGCAGACTGAGGACACCGATCTGCAACCCGCTGATCATCGCGATCGTACTGACGTCAGGTGTGCTGCTGATTTTTCGGATCCCATATGAATCCTATAATGAAGGCGGAGAGATCATCAATATGTTTCTGGCTCCGGCGACGGCATGCCTTGCAGTGGCGATCTATACCAGGATTGGAATGCTGAAGCGGTACTGGCTGCCGATCATAGCGGGCTGCACAGCGGGATCAGTCGCATCCATGTTGAGCGTGTATGGGCTCTGCCGTCTGTTTGGTCTTGACGGGAGCATGACGGTATCTCTTCTGCCGAAATCTGTGACCACACCGATCGCAGTCAGTATTGCGGAGCCAGCAGGGGGCATGGCGCCTGTTACGGTGGTTGCTGTGATCATCACAGGGATATTAGGGAGCATAATCTCTCCTTTCCTGATCCGTCTCTTCCGGGTCACTGATCCCATGGCAGCCGGACTTGCCATCGGAGCGTGCAGCCATGCGGGAGGCACGTCAAAGGCCATCGAGCTGGGAGAGCTGGAAGGAGCTATGAGTGGACTTGCGATTGGTATCTGCGGTATCATTACCGTGCTGATCTCTATGATAGTTCTGTGACCGAGATAACACAGATGCCTGGACGCAGGATATATGCATGACAAAATGGAAAACTTATGTTATACTTCATTTTAGGTCAGCGGGAGCAGAGAAACGCAGATCACTCACAGAGAAACCAAAGGAGCAGACACAATGAAAAGAGTATTACTAAAGCTGAGCGGGGAAGCCCTCGCGGGAGATCAGAAGACCGGATTTGACGAGGCGACCTGCATCGGAGTCGCGGAGCAGGTGAAGAAGCTGGCCGACGACGGGATCCAGGCGGCGATCGTGACCGGCGGCGGCAATTTCTGGAGGGGGAGGACAAGCGAGACGATCGACCGGACAAAGGCAGACCAGATCGGAATGCTGGCAACAGTGATGAACTGCATCTATGTATCCGACATCTTCCGCCATGTGGGAATGAAGACCGAGGTATTTACCCCGTTCGTTTGCGGCGCCTTTACAACCCTGTTTTCAAAGGACGCGGCAGTGGAAGCGCTGGAGGCGGGGAAGGTGATCTTCTTTGCAGGCGGCACGGGACATCCGTATTTCTCCACGGATACAGGGGCTGTCTTAAGAGCGATCGAGATCGGGGCGGACGCCATGCTTCTGGCAAAGGCGATCGACGGTATCTATGACAGCGATCCCAAGGTGAACCCGAAGGCAGTGAAATATGATGAGATCTCCATCCAGGAAGTGATCGATAAGAAGCTGGCGGCAGTGGACCTGACAGCGTCTATCATGTGCCTGGAAAATAAGATGCCCATGCTCGTGTTCGGGCTGAACGAAGAGAACAGTATTGTGGAGACGATGAGCGGTAATTTCACAGGGACGAGAGTCACAGTTTAAACTATAAAATAAATATCCAGGAGGACTTGAAGCATGAATGAAAAAGTGGCAGCATATGACGCGAAGATGACAAAAACGATCAACAACCTTGACAGCGAACTGGCGACGATCCGCGCGGGACGCGCCAATCCCCATGTTCTGGACAAACTGACCGTAGATTACTACGGAGCTCCGACTCCGATCCAGCAGGTGGCGAATGTGTCTGTGCCGGAGGCGCGCATGATCCAGATCCAGCCGTGGGAGAAGAGTCTGTTAAAGCAGATTGAAAAGGCGATCCTTACATCGGATATCGGCATCAACCCGACAAATGACGGGGCGTCCATCCGCCTTGTGTTCCCGGAACTTACGGAAGAGCGGAGAAAGGAGCTGGCAAAGGACGTAAAGAAAAAAGGCGAGGCGGCAAAGGTGGCTGTCCGCAATATCCGCCGCGACGGAAATATTGCTTTTAAGAAATTGAAAGGGACAGAGATCTCGGAGGACGGGATCAAGGATCTGGAGGACGAGCTTCAGAAGATCACAGATAAATATATCGAGAAGATCGACAAGATGGTTGAGGCAAAATCCAAAGAGATCATGACTGTGTAAGCATCATACCGGACATCAGGCAGAAAAGGGGGCTTTGAAATGGAAGGCTCCCTTTTGTCTGATAAGTGTGATAAAGGGAGAGGGAAGAATATGAAAGTACCACAGCATATCGCGATCATACTGGACGGCAACGGCAGATGGGCGAAAGCCAAGGGGATGCCGAGAAATTACGGACATGCCCAGGGGAGCAAGAACGTCGAGCGCATCTGCGAGGAAGCGTGGAGAATGGGGATCAAATACCTGACAGTCTACGCGTTTTCCACGGAGAACTGGAGCCGCCCCGAGGGCGAGGTGGCGGCGCTTATGACGCTGCTGCGCAATTACATGAAGACCTGCCTTAAGACAGCGGCGAAAAATGACATGAAGATCCGTGTGATTGGAGACGTCGAGCCGCTGGACGAGGATATCAGGAACAGGATCCGGGAGCTGGAGGCGGCCACGGTCAACAACGGCGGGCTGAATTTTACCATTGCCCTTAATTACGGGAGCAGGGACGAGATGACGCGCGCTGCGAAGAAAATGGCGAAAGACTGTGCGGAAGGAAAGCTGGATCCTGAGCAGATCGATGAGTCTGTGTTTGAATCCTATCTGGATACGCACGGTATCCCGGATCCGGATCTGATGATCCGCACCAGCGGGGAGCAGAGACTGTCCAATTATCTGCTCTGGCAGCTTGCTTATGCAGAGTTTTATTTTACAGATGTGCCGTGGCCGGACTTTACGAAGGATGAGCTGGCCAGGGCGGTGGAAGAATATAATCACAGGCACAGAAGATTCGGCGGTGCAGAGGAGGCGTAAAGATGTTTAAGACACGGCTGTTAAGCGGGATACTTTTGGTAATCATTGCTCTTGTCACAGTGATCACCGGAGGACCGCTTCTCTTTGGAGTGCTGCTTCTGATCAGCCTGATCGGAATGACAGAGCTGTATAAAGTGTTTGGTATCGAGAAGAAGCTCCCTGGGATCGTGGGCTGTTTTTTCGCAGCGCTGTACTATGGCCTGCTGTATTTTGAAGCCTGGCTTCCCGGCGAGAAGCTGACATGGTTTATGCTGCTGTTTATGGCATGTCTGATCTGCCAGATGGGCGTGCTTGTGTTCGCTTATCCGAAATATAATACCCAGCAGATATTTGCCGCGTTTTTCGGCGTGTTTTATGTGGCGGTGATGCTGTCTTACATTTATCAGACCAGGCTCCTCGAAGGAGGCGTATTTACGGTCTGGCTGGTGTTTATCTGCGCGTGGGGATGCGATACCTGTGCCTACTGTGTGGGAAAGCTCATCGGGAAGCATAAGATGGCGCCGGTCTTAAGCCCTAAGAAATCCGTGGAGGGCGGGATTGGCGGAGTTGCGGGCGCAGCGCTCATCGGGGTGCTCTATGCCCTTGCCATCAACCACTGGGGCGGGGCGGGAGCTGACATTGTCCAGTATGCGGTCATCGGAGCGGCAGGCGGGGCGATCTCCCAGATCGGCGACCTGGCGGCATCGGCCATCAAGCGTTATCACAATATCAAAGATTACGGGAAGCTGATACCCGGACACGGGGGGATACTCGACCGGTTTGACAGTGTCATCTTCACCGCGCCTATCATATATTATCTTGCAGTGTTCCTCTGAGAAAAATGACAGGATGTATGCCGCATCCTGCAAAGCTTTGAGAACGGGGGCAGAGAAATGAGGTAAAACAATATGAAAAAGATAGCTGTTCTAGGGTCTACCGGGTCCATTGGGACGCAGACCCTTGAGATCGTAAGGACGAACAAAGATATCCAGGTGACAGCCCTGACGGCAGGGAGCAACATTGAACTTCTTGAAGCGCAGATCCGGGAATTCAGCCCGAAACTTGCCGCTGTATGGGATGAGGAAAAAGCGGCGGAGCTCAAAAGCAGGGTGAGGGATCTGGATGTGCGCGTGTTTTCCGGAATGGACGGGCTCCTTGCCGCGGCGGCAGAGCCGGAAGCGGAGATCCTGGTCACTGCCATTGTGGGGATGATCGGCATCCTGCCCACGATCGAGGCGATAAAAGCGGGCAAGGACATCGCGCTTGCGAATAAAGAGACTCTGGTAACGGCAGGACATATCATCATGCCCCTTGCGAGAAAAAATCAAGTGTCCATCCTGCCTGTGGACAGCGAGCACAGCGCTATCTTCCAGTCGCTTCAGGGAGGACAGGAAAAGGCGCTGCACAAGATCCTCCTGACTGCGTCCGGCGGCCCCTTCCGCGGGAAGAAAAGGGAAGAGCTGGCAGACATCCGGGTGGAGGACGCGCTGAAGCACCCGAACTGGACGATGGGGCGGAAGATCACCATTGATTCCTCGACCATGATCAATAAAGGGCTGGAGGTGATCGAGGCAAAATGGCTCTTTGACGTGAGTGTGGATCAGATCCAGGTCGTGGTACAGCCGCAGAGTATTATCCATTCCATGGTGGAATACGAGGACGGGGCAGTGATCGCCCAGCTTGGCACGCCGGATATGAAGCTTCCGATCCAGTATGCCCTCTATTATCCTGAGAGAAGGGATCTTCCGGGGGAACGCCTGGATTTCAGCACTCTAACTGAGATTACTTTTGGACAGCCGGATATGGAGACTTTTTATGGCCTGAAGTTGGCTTACCGGGCAGGCAGGGAAGGCGGCACACTGCCGACGGTATTCAATGCGGCGAATGAGCGTGCGGTGGCGCTCTTCCTTGACCGGAAGATCAGTTACCTTCAGATCCCTGAGATCATACAGGAATGCATGGAAGCGCATGTGAATATTCTGTGCCCGGATGTGGAAACGATACTGAAGACTGAACAGGAAACATATGAATTTATTAAAAAAAGGTGGTAATACATGGGAATAATTATAGCGATTCTATTATTTAGTTTTATTGTAATTTTTCACGAACTTGGACATTTCACACTGGCGAAAAAGAACGGCATCCGGGTGGATGAGTTCTCACTCGGACTTGGCCCCACACTGTTCGGAAAGCAGTTTGGAGAGACGTATTTTTGTGTAAAACTTTTTCCTTTCGGCGGAGCGTGTATGATGGGGGAGGATAATGCGGAGGATACTTCCCCGAACAGCTTTAACAGTAAATCTGTGTGGGCGAGGATGTCTGTCATCGTGGGGGGGCCTGTGTTCAATCTGATCCTGGCATGGATCTTCTGTATGATCATCATCGGGGTAGCAGGATATCACCCGCCGGTCGTGGCGGAGGTACTGGATGGCTCTTCCGCCCAGGAGCAGGGGCTCAGGGAAGGAGATGTCATCAAAGAGATCAATGGGCGCAGCGTCCATATCTGGGATGACATAAACCTCTATACTTTAACACATGCGAAAGACGTTCCTTTCGAGATCGTGTATGAAAGAGACGGAGAAGAATATACTGCTGAGGTGGAGCCGAGAGTGCTGGATGAAAGCGGCTCAAAGCTTCTGGGAGTAGTCAGCGGAGAGATCGAGAAGCCGGGATTTGCGGGCACGATGAAGTATGGCTTCTATCAGCTGGAATACTGGGTGCGCTATACTGTGGACAGCCTGCGCATGCTCGTGACGGGACAGGCGGGGCTGAGAGATCTGTCCGGACCGGTGGGAATCGTGACCGTGGTCAGTGATGTGTATGAAACGGCGGCTCCGGCGGGAGCGGCGGCGATCATCCTGAGTATGATGAATTTCGGGACGCTGCTGACAGCGAACCTGGGGATTATGAATCTCCTGCCGCTGCCGGCGCTGGATGGAGGAAGACTTGTATTCCTGATCCTTGAGGCGGTCCGGAAGAAGAGAGTGCCGCCGGAGAAGGAAGGAATGGTGCATTTCGCGGGATTTGCGGCGCTGATGATACTTATGGTCATTGTGATGTATAATGACATTATGAAATTGTTTTGAGAGACAGGAATTATTGGGGAGACTGCTGTATGAAGTTCGTGCGGCAGTCTTTTCTGAAATAAAGGATAAGGTATCAAACAGAAAAAATGAAACTATGGAGAGAAAAGCAGTGTGTTCTAAATCACCCGGGTCCATTATATAATTAAAAAGATTACAGATCAGATTCGGGAGATATAAATGGCACATATAAGAGCAATGCAGGAAGCGTCAGAAAAAGGAAAACTCCAGATCAACGTCACTTCCACCGTGGGCGGGCGTCCCATAGCGGATGCCAGGATTTCCATATCTTACACAGGAGTCCCTGAGAATACGCTGGAGAGAGTAGAGACCGACTCTTCCGGACAGACAGAGGTCCTGGAGCTGGATGCGCCGCCGGAGGAGTGGAGTCTGGACCCGGATAATGAAAGGCAGCCATATTCGGAGTATACTCTGGATATCAGCGCTCCGGGATTTGAGCCGGTGAGCATCGCCGGGGCTGAGATACTGGCAAATGTAAAAGCGATACAGAACGTCAGGATGAGACCGAGCGATGTGGGCAGGGAAGAGGAAGAAGTGTTCGTCATCCCTGCTCATACTTTGTATGCGGAGTATCCGCCGAAGATTGCGGAAGATGAGATAAAGCCTGTAAATGAAACCGGGGAGATCGTTTTAAGCCGGGTCGTCGTGCCGGAATATATTGTGGTGCATGACGGGTCGCCCCGTGATACGACAGCTGCAAATTATTACGTCAAATATAAAGATTACATCAAGAATGTCGCGTCCAGCGAGATTTATGCTACCTGGCCGGCCAATACCATACGGGCGAATGTTCTGGCAATCATGTCTTTCACCCTGAACCGGGTGTATACGGAGTGGTACCGGAACCGGGGGTATGACTTTACGATCACTTCTTCGACAGCTTTTGACCACAAATGGATCCCGGAACGCAATATATATGATACAATATCCGTGATCGTGGATGAGCTGTTTGCAGATTATCTTTCAAGGCCGAATGTGCGGCAGCCCATCCTGACCCAGTACTGTGACGGAAGGCGGGTGACCTGCCCGAACTGGATGACACAGTGGGGGTCAAAAGAACTGGGAGACCAGGGATACTCGCCGATCGAGATCCTCCGGTATTTCTACGGAGATGATATGTACATTAATACCGCGGAGGAAATCTCAGGTATACCGGCATCCTGGCCGGGATATACTCTGGAGGAAGGCTCCAGCGGGGAAAAGGTTAGGCAGATGCAGGAACAGCTCAATGTGATCGCCGGAGCTTATCCCGCTCTGCCGAAGATTACTGCTGACGGGATTTACGGACCTGCGACGGAGCAGGCAGTGAGAGAATTCCAGTCGGTTTTTGGGCTTCCGGTAACAGGAAAAGTTGATTATTCCACATGGTATAAGATTTCTGAGATCTATGTTGGAGTGTCCAGGATTGCGGAGCTTACCTGATCCCGGAACCGGGTACAGGATAAAGGAGCCTTTGCGGCGGGTTCGGAGAGGAGAAACATGGCTGACAGAAGAAGGAGACACAGAAGGAAACGGGCAGGGACTGCAGGCTGTCTCTGCGCCCTGGCGCTGTTTGCCGGGGCGGGCGCTCTTGCGGCGTATGCTCTGCCCTGGGCGCAGGCGGAGCTGGGCGGTATGTTAAAGATAATCGCGGGAAAAGAAGCCGAGGAGACAGTAAATGCTGTCTCTGAACAGGGGGCTGACTTCCCGGAGCTTACTGTAACTGTGGAGGAAGTGGAAGGAGACTTTTACTATCAGAATCTCCGTGAAGAGGAACAGACAGTATACAGGGAACTGCTCCAGGGGGTACAGGGGATGGAGGAATGCATCCTGCTCCATGCAGGCAGGGAGGATCATCCCGAAAAAGTATATGAGTATCTGCTCTGCGACCGGCCAGAATTGTTCTGGTGTGATGGAAGCTCGAGGATGACGGTCTATGACAGTTATACCGAATTTTATCCGGGATACTCCTGTGATACTGATATACGGAATCAGAGACAGGCAAAGATCGATGCGGCAGCTCAGGAGTGCATCAGAGGGATCGATGCAGAAGCGCCGCAATATGACAGGATCAAATATGTTTTTGAGTATATTGTAAATACGGTAGACTATGATGAAAACGCGCCGGATAATCAGAATATTTACAGCGCTCTTGTGGGAAAAAGGTCAGTCTGCGCCGGATATTCCAGGGCAGTTCAGTATCTGCTGGGAAGGCTTGGAATAGAGACGATCTATGTGGTCGGCACTGTCGAAGGGCAGGGCGCACATGCGTGGAATATCGTAAATTGTGACGGAAAGTATTATCAGCTTGATGTGACTTTTGCGGATCCGGTATTTTATGCTGCGGAGAGCGGGGAAAAGCTTCCGGAGAATGTCATTAATTATGATTATCTGTGCTGCACTGATGCGGAGATCGCCGTGGACCATGTCCAGAGCAGGGATGTGGCTTATCCTGTATGTGACCAGGATGACCTTAATTATTACAGGATGAACGGCATGTACTACGAGTCTTTTGATCCGCAGCTTCTTTTATCAGATATGAACGGGAGTATCTACGCCGGGGAGGAAATGTTCGTGTGCAAATTTTCAGCTCCGTCTGTGTACGGGCAGGCCAGAGATACAGTCATCAATGATCTGTTCCCGAAAGCCGCGCAGAATCTGGCTTCCAGCTATGGTCTGGACCGTGTGAGCTATACTTATGCAGAGGATGCGGAGCACTGCAGAATTACGGTATTCTGGAGTTATCAGTGACTGTATCTGACTGTGAAAGGGGCGGCGGATCAGGGAAAAACATGGCACAAAAATTTATGAAATTATTACAAATTTCAGAGACTTTTTTTGGCTAGTATTTTTCTGGACAAAGTAATCGATTTTTGCTAATATATCTGTGGTTAAAAAAGTATAAGAGTTAAGGCTTGTTACTGAAATGTGATCATCGTCAGGCAAGACCTGTAGTCCGAATGTTTTAGTCGGATTACGGGTCTTTTTTGTTTAACAGGGAACCTTGTCCCCTGTTAAACAAAACGCTCCGCGAGAATGCGCAGGGATTCGGAGACGTATTATGTCAGCCGAAGCTGACCCGAATCCCACGCCAGGACTCGCGGGTGAGTCTTGAATTGTCGGGAGGCTGAAGGGATGAAAGTGAACAAAATACTGAACAACAATCTCGTTTTGTCCAGAAATGCAGAAAATGAGGAGATCATTGTGAAAGGACTGGGGATTGGTTTCCATGCAAAACGCGGAGATAAGATAGATGAAACTCTGATCGAGAAAATCTTTTATCCTGAGAACCACCAGAACAGTATTCAGATCCAGCAGTATCTGCTGTCGATTCCGGAAGAGTATCTGGATTTTGTGCAGCGGTTCGTGGATCAGGTCAGAAAAGAGGATCCGGATCTGCGTCTGAACAACAGCATCTATCTTTCCCTGAGCGATCACATTATGGGAACTGTGGAAAGATTCAGAAACGGGATCAGCCTGAAAAATGTCCTTCTGCTCGATATTCAGCAGCTTTATAAAAAGGAGTATGAGTATGGACTTAAAATGGCAGAAGAGGCGAATCGGGAATTTGAGATACAGCTCCCCCCAGATGAGGCGGGGTTTATTGCCCTTCATTTTGTAAATGCGGAAGAGGGGCAGCAGAACAGCGACAATTATCAGATCGCCATGATCGTAAACCAGGTTCAGGAGATCGTGAAAACCTATTTTTCAGATATCACTTTCAATGAGTCAAGCTTATATTATCAGAGATTTCTGACTCATTTAAAATATTTTGCACAGAGATATCTCCACAAAGAGTTACAGTATGATGAGGATGAGAAGCTGTTTCAGATCATACAGGAGCAGTGCCGCGAGGCATTTGGATGTGTGAAGCTGATTTATCTTATGATGGAGGAGAAATATCAGTATGCTCTGAATAAAGAAGAGATGATCTACCTTTCCCTCCATATTCAGACAAATGTGGATAAGTCCCGCGCAGCTGCGAAAAAAGCGGCTGAAACAGAGAAAGAGGACTGAACGGCCTGTTTTATGGACAGTTCAGACAGTACAGGAAGCATTGGCTTGTGACTGATATGTACGGCCGGCGTATCGGGCAAGACCTTTCAATAAATAATCAAACTATTTTAAGGAGAACAGCCATGAAAAAAGATTATTCAAAATCAGCGGAAAAGCTGGTTCAGGCAATGGGCGGCAAAGACAATATCACACGTGTCTTCCACTGCATGACAAGACTCAGATTTTATGTAAAGGATAAAAATAAGATCCATGAGGCGGAGATCAAAAAGCTTTCCGAGATCTCTGGGGTGAACTGGCATCAGGACCAGTTCCAGGTCATCGCCGGAAATGAAGTGAACGAGCTGTACGCAGAACTGGTGAAAATGGGCGTGCAAGACGATGATGCGGATTCTCCCGTGAAAACAATGGAAAAGAAGAGCGTCGGCTCCGCGATCATTGACTCGGTTACCGGATGTATGACTCCGATGATCCCGGCACTGACTGCGGCCGGCATGATCAAGGTGGTGCTCACGCTTCTCACCACATTTCATCTTGTGAGCGATACGTCAGACACTTACCAGGTTATCTCGTTTATCGGCGACGCGGCGTTCTACTTTATGCCGTTTCTGATTGCTGCGAATGCAGCGAAGGTATTTCGCGTGAATCAGTCCCTGGCGCTGATTATGGCGGGCGTATTCCTTCATCCGAACTTTACGGCGATGATCGCCTCCGGCGACCCGATCACGTTCTTCTCGATTCCGGTCACGCCGACGACTTACAGCTATTCGGTAATCCCGGTCATTCTGATGGTGTGGATCATGTCCTATATCGTGAAATTTGTAGACAGGATCACGCCGCGTATCGTAAAGCTGATCCTGCATCCGACCCTTGTCATCCTGATCAGCGCGCCGATCGCTGTCATTGCTGTAGGTCCGCTGGGAGGGATCATTGGCGACGGTCTGGCAGTTGCGATCGATTTCCTCTCCACGAAACTTGGATTCATCATCATCGGAATCCTGTCCGCTGCATTCCCGTTCATTGTAATGACAGGTATGCACCATGCTCTTACCCCGATCGGACTGAACGCGGTAGCTACCGGCGGCGACACACTTATCTTTGTCTCTCAGGTGTGCTCCAATGTAGCTCAGGGCGGCGCGTCTCTGGCAGTTGCAGTGAGATCAAAAGATAAGAATATGAAACAGCTCGCCAGCGCCTCCGGTATTTCCGCTCTCATGGGAATCACAGAGCCGGCTCTCTACGGAGTCACGCTGAAACTGAAACGTCCGGTCATCGCAGCGGCGATCGCAGCCGGTATCGGCGGGATCGTGGGCGGTCTGCTTCAGGTGACCCTTTATATCGCACAGAACTGCCTTCTTGCGATTCCGGCGTTTATCGGCGAGAAGGGAATGAGCAATTTCTTATATGGCATCACTATGATTATCGTTTCTTTTGCCGCAGCATTTATCCTGACAATGATCTTCGGATTTCAAGATGACGCCGAAGACGGAGAAGACGCGGCAGACGGAGAAAAAAACAAAGCAGGGAAAGAAGCCAAGCCTCTGGTAGAAAAGATCCAGATCCTCTCTCCTGCGACTGGTACGGTAAAGGATATCACAGAAGTGCCGGATAAGACGTTTGCGGACAAGATTCTGGGAGACGGAGCGGCAGTGGTCCCGGAAGAAGGAAAAATCTATGCGCCTGCTGACGGCACGGTCGTAAATATCATGGACACAAAACACGGGATCATGTTCCAGACGGCGAAGGGCGTGCAGCTGCTCCTACATATCGGGCTTGAGACAGTGAATCTGAACGGAAAATATTTTATTTCCCATGTGGAGAACGGCGCCCGGGTGAAAGCGGGAGAGCTGCTTGTAGAGTTTGACCTGGAGGCCATCAGAAAAGAAGGGTACGACCCGATTACTCTTGTTATTGTGACAAACGGGGAGGATTATATCCGCTCTGTGAATATGATCAAGTCAGGCGAGAAGACAGCCCACGGCGATTGCCTGCTGACGATCGTCTAAAGGAGGTGACGGCATGTTTGAAAAAAGAATGCCTGAAAATTTTCTCTGGGGCGGCGCGACCGCCGCGAACCAGTATGAGGGAGGATGGAACGAGGACGGGAGAGGCCCGTCCATCGCGGACATCCTGACCGGCGGAAGTGTGGACAAAGAGCGCCGTCTTACCGCTCCGGAACCCCTGGAAGGGGAATTCTACCCGAACCATGAAGCGACAGATTTTTATCATCATTATAAAGAAGATATCGCCCTGTTCGGGGAGATGGGATTTAAGGTTTACCGTTTCTCTGTATCATGGTCAAGGATCTTCCCCAATGGGGACGAGGAGACGCCCAATGAAAAAGGGCTGGAGTTCTATGACAAGGTGATCGATGAGCTGGAGAAATATGGGATCGAGCCTCTGATCACGATCTCACATTATGAAAATCCGCTTCACCTCTCCCTCGCCTGCGGCGGATGGAAGAACCGGAAGCTCATCGACTTTTACCTGCGTTTCGCAAAAGTGCTTTTCGAGCGCTACAGGGGGAGAGTAAGATACTGGCTGACATTTAATGAGATCAATATGCTCACAGAGCCGTTTGGAGCCATATTCTGCGCGGGAATGCTTGACGAGGCGGACAATAATGAAGAGACGCGCTACCAGGCGATGCACCATCAGCTTGTCGCCAGCGCCCTCGCTGTAAAAATGGCCCATGAGATCGATCCGGAAAACAAGCTGGGCTGTATGCTCGCTTATCACAACGGCTATCCCTATACCTGTCATCCGAAAGACGTGTTCTTTGCGCAGCAGTACGGCCAGATCCACAACTCGATCGCAGGGGATGTCCATGTGAGGGGAGCGTATCCGGGATTTGCCTTCCGTTATTTTGCCGAACATAATATGAACATTGAGATGCGGCCTGAAGATGCAGAGATCCTGAAAAACGGCACGGTGGATTTTGTCAGCATCAGCTATTACTCAAGCAATTGTGTCAGCCTTACGCAGGAAGACGCGGAGACGGCAAAAGGCAATGGGACAGTCAACATCAGGAATCCGTATCTGAAGGCTTCTGACTGGGGATGGCAGATAGACGCTCTCGGATTGAGATATGTGCTCAACCAGATCTACGACCGATATCAGATCCCGATCATGATTGTGGAGAATGGTCTGGGTGCGGTGGATGAGCTGACAGAGGACGGGCGCATCCACGATGATTACCGCATTGATTATATGCGCCGGCATATTGAGGAGATGAAGGAAGCAGTGTGCGACGGCGTTGACCTGATCGGATATACATGCTGGGGCTGCACTGACGTGGTCAGCGCTTCCACCGGAGAAGTAAAAAAGCGATACGGCCTGATCTTTGTGGATAAATTTGACGACGGTACCGGAGATCTGTCACGAAGGAGGAAAGATTCGTTCTACTGGTACAAAAAAGTGATAGAAAGCAACGGAGAAATCCTCTAGTATCCGGGTTTTCGGAACAAAAAGTTATTGTTGAAATATAGCCTCAGTTGTAGTATAATCTTTACAATTTGAGAACGAGGGCGCTCTGGATCAAAAGACTCCAAGAGTGCCTTTGCTATGTAACGGCACAGCCGGAGAAGGCTGGTTTTCAGATTGCTGGCTATTGATCTATACGAAGGGAAAGGGTGAACAGATGAAGGCGTTTCTAATATTAGAAGACGGTACAGTATTTACAGGGACGAGTATCGGCTCGACGCGTGACTGTATCAGCGAGATTGTTTTTAATACTTCTATGACAGGTTATCTGGAGGTGCTGACAGACCCGTCCTACGCGGGACAGGCGGTCGTGATGACCTATCCTCTGATCGGCAACTACGGGATCACGCCGGACATGGAGTCAAAGAAGGCATGGCCGGATGGATATATCGTGAGAGAACTGTCCAGGATGCCCAGCAATTTCCGCTGTGAAGGCACGATCCAGGAGTTCCTTAAAGAACAGGATATCCCGGGGATCGCGGGGATCGATACCCGTGCGCTGACCAAGATCCTGAGGGAGAAGGGCACCATGAACGGCATGATCACCACCAATGAGGATTATGATCTGGACGAGATCCTGCCGAAGCTGAAAGCATACACAGTGGGAGACGTCGTCTCCAAAGCGACATGCGAAGAGAAATATGTCCTCGAAGGAACCGGGAAGAAAGTCGCACTCCTTGACCTCGGCGCAAAGAATAATATCGCAAAATCTTTAAATCAACGTGGCTGCGAAGTGACTGTATATCCGGCCCACACAACCGCGGAAGAGATCATTTCATCCAATCCTGACGGTATCATGCTCTCCAACGGACCTGGGGATCCGGCGGACTGCACATCCATTATCGAAGAAATCAGAAAACTCTACAACACAGACATTCCGATCTTTGCCATCTGTCTCGGACACCAGCTCATGGCGCTTGCTGCGGGTGCGTCCACGCACAAGCTGAAATACGGACACCGCGGCGGGAACCATCCGGTCAAAGACTTAAAGACCGGCAGGGTGTATATCTCATCCCAGAATCACGGCTATGTGGTGGATGAGGAAAGCGTCGATCCGGCAGTGGCTGTGCCGGCGTTTAAGAATGTGAACGACGGGACCAACGAGGGACTTGCCTATGTGGGCAAGAACATTTTCACCGTGCAGTTCCATCCGGAGGCATGCCCGGGACCGCAGGATTCCGGATACCTGTTCGACAGATTTATTGAGATGATGGGAGGAGCGAGATAATGCCAAGAGATTTGAGTATAAAGAAAGTACTGGTCATCGGTTCCGGTCCGATCATCATCGGACAGGCAGCAGAGTTCGACTACGCCGGGACACAGGCGTGCCGTTCCCTGAAGGAGGAAGGGCTTGAGGTCGTTCTCCTGAACTCCAACCCGGCGACCATCATGACGGATAAGGACATCGCGGACCGCGTCTATATCGAGCCGCTGACCGTTGAGGTGGTAGAGCAGCTTATCTTAAAGGAGAAGCCGGACAGCGTGCTCCCCACACTGGGAGGACAGGCAGGACTGAACCTTGCCATGGAGCTGGAGGAGGCTGGCTTCCTGAAGGCAAACGGGGTGCGCCTCATCGGAACGACCTCCGAGACGATCAGGAAGGCGGAGGACCGCCTGGAGTTCAAGGCGACCATGGAGAAGATCGGCGAGCCGGTGGCAGCGTCCCTTGTCGTAGAAAATGTGGACGATGGCCTTTCATTTGCGAACAGGATCGGCTACCCGGTCGTGCTGCGCCCGGCGTACACACTGGGAGGAAGCGGCGGCGGTATCGCCCATGATTCCCATCAGCTGGTGGAGATCCTGGAGAACGGCCTGAGGCTTTCCCGTGTGGGGCAGGTGCTCGTAGAGCGCTGCATCGCGGGATGGAAAGAGATCGAGTACGAGGTGATGCGTGACAGCGCAGGCAACTGCATCACAGTTTGTAATATGGAAAATATCGACCCCGTGGGCGTGCACACAGGAGACTCCATCGTTGTGGCTCCGTCCCAGACGCTGGGAGACAAGGAGTACCAGATGCTCCGTACTTCCGCGCTGAACATTATCAGTGAGCTGAATATCACCGGTGGATGCAACGTGCAGTACGCGCTGAACCCGGATTCCTTTGAATACTGCGTCATCGAGGTAAACCCCCGTGTCAGCCGTTCTTCCGCGCTGGCGTCCAAGGCGACAGGATACCCGATCGCAAAGGTGGCTGCGAAAATCGCCCTCGGCTATACTCTGGACGAGATCAAAAACGCAATTACTCAGAAGACTTACGCGAGCTTCGAGCCCATGCTGGACTATGTGGTCGTCAAGATGCCGAGGCTGCCATTCGACAAGTTCATCAGCGCCAAAAGGACGCTGACGACACAGATGAAGGCGACCGGAGAGGTTATGAGCATCTGCAACAACTTCGAGGGAGCTCTCATGAAAGCGATCCGCTCTCTGGAGCAGCATGTGGACAGCCTGATGTCCTATGACTTCACTGATCTCTCCAGGGAAGATCTGATGGAGCAGCTCTCCATCGTGGACGATATGCGTATCTGGCGGATCGCAGAGGCGGTTCGCAGGGGCATTGATTACGATACTATTTTCAAGATCACGAAGATCGACCGCTGGTTTATCGATAAGATTTCCATCATCGTGGAGATGGAGAACGCGCTGAAAGACGAAGAACTCACGCCGGAGCTTCTGCGCGAGGCGAAACGGATCGAGTTCCCGGACAATGTGATCGCCCGCCTGACAGGGAAGAGCGAGAGGGAGATCCACGACATGCGCCACGAGAACGGTATTGTGGCGGCATACAAGATCGTTGACACCTGTGCGGCAGAGTTCGCGGCAGAGACGCCGTATTACTACTCTGTATACGGAAGCGAGAACGAGGTGGAGGAGACTTCCGGAAAGAAGAAGGTGCTCGTCCTCGGTTCCGGACCGATCCGTATCGGACAGGGGATCGAGTTCGACTTCTGTTCCGTGCACTGTACCTGGGCGTTCTCAAAAGAAGGGTACGAGACGATCATCGTTAACAACAACCCGGAGACCGTAAGTACGGACTTCGACATTGCGGACAAGCTGTATTTCGAGCCTCTCACGCCGGAAGACGTGGAGAGCATCGTTGACATCGAGAAGCCGGACGGCGCTGTGGTACAGTTCGGCGGGCAGACAGCCATCAAGCTGACGGAGGCACTCATGAAGATGGACGTGCCGATTCTCGGAACATCCGCAGAGAATGTGGACAAGGCGGAGGACAGAGAGCTCTTTGACGAGATCCTGGAAGAGTGTGAGATCCCGCGCCCGACCGGAGGGACTGTATTTACGGCGGAGGAAGCAAAAGAAGTGGCAAACCGCCTGGGTTATCCGGTGCTGGTGCGTCCGTCCTACGTGCTGGGCGGCCAGGGCATGCAGATCGCCATCAATGACAATGACATCGACCAGTTCATCGGCATCATCAACCGGATCGCCCAGGATCACCCGATCCTGGTAGACAAGTACCTGCAAGGCAAGGAGATCGAGGTGGACGCGGTGTGCGACGGGACGGATATCCTGATTCCGGGTATCATGGAGCACATCGAGCGCGCGGGAATCCACTCCGGCGACAGTATCTCCGTTTACCCGGCGCAGAGCCTGACAGAGGGGGCCAGGGCGAAGATCGCGGAGTACACGAGACGTCTTGCAAAATCTCTCCATGTCGTAGGTATGATCAATATCCAGTTTATCGTCTGCGGCGAGGAGGATGTATATGTGATCGAGGTCAACCCGCGATCCAGCCGTACCGTGCCGTACATCAGCAAGGTGACAGGCATCCCGATCGTGCCGCTGGCGACACAGGTCATCATCGGAAAAAAGATCCGGGAACTGGGATACACGCCGGGACTCCAGCCGGAGGCAGACTATGTGGCAGTCAAGATGCCGGTATTCTCCTTTGAGAAGATCCGCGGCGCTGACATCAGCCTGGGACCTGAGATGAAGTCAACGGGAGAGTGCCTCGGTATCGCGAAGACATTCGATGAGGCGCTGTACAAAGCATTCCTGGGCGCAGGCATCAAGCTGCCAAAGTTCAAGAACATGATCATGACCGTCCGCGACGAGGACCAGCCGGAGGCAGCGGAGATCGGACGCAGGTTCGAAGCCATCGGATACCACATCTTCGCCACAAGCGGAACAGCGCGCGCGCTGAACGCGGCGGGCGTGAAGGCAACTCCGGTCCGCAAGATCGAGCAGGAGTCGCCGAACCTTCTTGACCTGATCCTGGGACACAAGATCGACCTTGTCATCGATATCCCGGCGCAGGGAGCGGAGCACTCCAAAGACGGATTCGTCATCCGCAGAAATGCCATCGAGACAGGAGTGAATGTGCTGACCGCGATCGATACGGCGGAGGCGCTGATCACGAGTCTTGAGAATACAGATATAAAGAAACTTACACTGATCGATATCGCGACAGTGTAGCGAGAAAATAATCCGACAGGGATCAGAGTGTCTCTTAAGAGCGTTTTCGCTTGGAAGAGATACTCTGGTCCCTGCTGCTTTTGTTAATGATTTTTCTATATAGTATATATGCTTGACGTATGACAAGCAGGTGTGCTATCCCCTTTTAAAGGATGTGAGGATCAATGATAAAGATCATTTCAGATATACAGGATATGACATATCTGGACTGGACCCGGATACGAAACTCATCTGGTACGGCAGGCAGTTTCCTGAAAGCGTATTATGAGATAAATGGTAAAAAGATATACTATAAGCTGTCCAACTATGATTCATATAAAAGAATTGTAGGATGCGAGTGCGTCAATGAACTGATAGCTGACAGGCTTTTATCTGTACTGGCATCGAACATCTTTCCTATCAGCTGATACATGCAAAAGTAAAAGTTTATGACAGGGAATATATCACATGGCTGTGTGCATCAGAAGATTAAAAAAAGCAGGAGAGAGCAAGATCCAATGAAGAACTGTACCAGATGGGAGAGCAGATTCCGCTCACACCGGATGACTTTAACATCTATATCGAGCATGAAGTGATCTCAACGGCAGAGGCGGAGGAAAGGCTGAATTGTACCCGGCAGAACATTGAGGATCTGATCCGCAGAAATAAGCTGCATCCCGTAAAAACCATATTGAAAAGCAAGCTTTTCCTTAATTCAGAGGTGGAACGCAGAAAGTGGAAATAGATTCTTACAAAATTGTCGGAAACTGCAGTGAGGACTGTCAAGACGGTGAAAGGATTGCCGGAGCTTTACTTATCAGAAGAGAAGGAGCGCTGTTCCATAGATGAATGTCAATCTATGAACAGCGCTCCCTGCTGTATCTGTTTTGCCGTTATCATTTCCTGTCCGAAACAGACGGATAAGCCCTTATGACTGTTTCTGGTTCTTCAGCTCCTGCATTTTCATCGCGCGCACCTTCAGCGGCAGTCCGAACAGGTTGATGAATCCGTCTGCGTCGTGGTGGTCGTAGAGGTCGCCTGTCGTGAAGCTTGCCAGCGACTCGCTGTACAGTGAGTACGGGGAAGTCTCGCCTGCGCGGATGATGTTTCCTTTGTACAGTTTGAACTTCACTTCGCCGGTCACATACTGCTGTGTCACGTCCATGAATGCCTGGATCGCCTCGCGCAGCGGTGTGAACCATTTTCCTTCATACACAATCTGCGCGAATTTATTTCCAAGGTCTTTCTTTACTTCATATGTCGCGCGGTCGAGCACCAGTTCCTCGAGCTGCCGATGCGCTTCCATCAGGATCGTTCCGCCCGGTGTCTCGTACACGCCGCGGGATTTCATGCCAACGACACGGTTTTCCACGATATCAATGATACCGATGCCGTGCTTTCCGCCCAGGGCGTTCAGCTCTTTGATGATATCGGATACTTTCATTTCTTTGCCGTTTACACTCTTCGGCACGCCTGCCTCAAATGTCATGGTCACATATTCCCCTTTGTCCGGCGCTTTTTCCGGTGTCACGCCGAGCACGAGCAGGTCGTCGTAATTCGGCTCGTTTGCAGGGTCCTCCAGCTCCAGGCCTTCGTGGCTGATGTGCCACAGGTTGCGGTCGCGGCTGTAGCTGTGCTGTGCGTCGAACGGAAGGTCAATACCGTGCTGGCGGCAGTATTCGATCTCATCCTCGCGGGACTGCATAGTCCACACGTCTGTCATCCTCCAGGGAGCGATGATCTTGATATCCGGGGCGAGCGCTTTGATGCCCAGTTCAAAGCGGATCTGGTCGTTGCCTTTTCCTGTCGCGCCGTGGCAGATCGCGACAGCGCCTTCCTTGCGGGCTACCTCGACCAGCTTCTTCGCGATAGCCGGACGCGCCATGGATGTGCCGAGAAGGTATTTGTTCTCATAGACAGCCCCTGCCTTGACACACGGCACGATGTAGTTGTCGCAGAAATCATCCACGATATTTTCGATATATAATTTGGAAGCTCCGGAAAGCTTTGCCCTCTCGTCAAGACCGTCCAGTTCCTCTCCCTGTCCGCAGTCGATGCAGCAGCACACGACATCATAGCCGAATGTCTCTTTCAGCCACGGGATAATGGCAGTTGTGTCAAGACCGCCGGAATACGCTAATACAACTTTTTCTTTACTCATATCAAATGCCTCCTGAATGTATTTTTATTCGCTTTTCAGTCCCGACGGGCGGGGCTGAGATCATATGTCATTGCCGTTTTTCACAAGCTAGAACATACTATACACCAGAATTTATATTTATGCAAGAGAAAATTGATGAAAAAGAATAATATGCATAATATCACATAAAAATGCATAAAAAATCATTTTAACCGTAAGATAATGCATAATATTTCAGCGGTAACCAACGGCACACCGGGAAAGAACGCAGGGAAGCTGCACCACATAGACTGATATCAGAGCAGGGGGAACAACAACCGGCCTGCTGAAAAAATCGAAACAAAGATCAGGAAAGGAAAGAATAGAATGATATCAGTCAGTCTTTGCATGATCGTCAGGGATGAAGAAGAAGTGCTTGGGCGCTGCCTGGAAAGTGTAAAAAATGCTGTGGATGAAATGATTATCGTGGATACCGGTTCTCAGGACAGGACGAAAGAGATCGCAGCGCAGTATACGGACAAAATCTATGATTTTGAATGGAAGGAAGATTTTTCGGCAGCGAGGAATTTTTCTCTGTCAAAAGGAACAAAGGATTACCTGATGTGGCTTGATGCAGATGATATCCTGCCCGAAGAGAGTGCGGCGGCGATACTGGAACTTAAACAGAAACTGCCGTGTGATACGGATGTTGTTATGATGCCGTACGCGGTGGCGTTTGATGCCAACGGAAATAGCACATTCACATATGACAGAGAGCGGCTTGTGAAAAACAATGGCGCTTTTCTCTTCCGGGGACGCGTCCATGAAGTGATCCCGCCTGCCGGGAATGTATATTATTCGGATGTGCTGATCGAGCACAGAAAGACCGGGCCCGGGGATGGGGACAGGAACCTTCGGATCTATCAGGACATGGAGACAAAAGGAGAGAATTTTGACAGCCGTTCCCTCTATTATTATGGAAGAGAACTTTTGTTCCACAGAGAATATGAAAAAGGAGCACAGGTACTCCGGTCATTTCTGGACCGCCCGGACGGATGGGTGGAAAATCAGATCGATGCGACCCGGCAGATGGCATACTGCTTTTACGGAACAGGAGATGAGAGCAGTGCGCTCAGTGCACTGCTGAAGGGACTGGCATATGATGTGCCGAGGGGGGAGACCTGCTGTGACCTGGGCAGACATTTCATGGACAGGGGGCGGTATGAGCAGGCGGCCTACTGGTACAGGCAGGCGCTTAGTGCAAAGAAAGCGGAACGGTCCGGGGCATTTATAACAGAAGAATGCTATGGCTACCTTCCCGCGATCTCGCTGTGCGTCTGCTACGACAGACTTGGAGAATACGGGCTGGCAGAAGAGTATAATGAGCTGGCTGAAACGTTCTCTCCCGGTTCGGATTTCTGCCGTGTGAACAGGGAGTATTTCCGCAGGAGGAGATCAGACGGACAAAAAAAGAATCCTAACATACATTAATTATGAAAGGAGGTTGGAAATTATGATATGGTTCAGAAAAAAACAAAAAGATGATAAGGATGATCACGAAGTGCACGGGCAGTCCTCGTGCTGTCACAGGGATGATAACTGTGACCGGGAAAGATGCGGATGGAATCCTTTCGGATGCCAGAGGCCCTGCCCGCCAGTACCGTGCTGCTGTACCGGCCCGACAGGAGCGACCGGAGCGACGGGACCAACCGGCCCGACCGGCCCAACCGGTCCGGGAAGCGGAGCAACCGGTCCAACTGGCCCGACTGGCCCCAGCGGAGCGACAGGTCCAACTGGCCCGACCGGCCCGACTGGCCCCAGCGGAGCAACGGGTCCGAGTGGCCCGACTGGCCCCAGCGGAGCAACCGGTCCAACTGGCCCGACTGGCCCCAGCGGAGCAACCGGTCCAACTGGCCCGACCGGTTCCAGCGGAGCAACCGGCCCGAGCGGAGCGACCGGTCCAACGGGCACGACCGGTCCCAGCGGAGCAACTGGGCCGAGCGGAGCGACCGGCCCAACAGGTCCGACTGGTCCGAGTGGAGCAACCGGTCCAACGGGCCCGACCGGTCCCAGCGGAGCAACCGGCCCGACTGGCCCGACTGGCCCGAGTGGAGCAACCGGTCCCAGCGGAGCGACAGGTCCAACTGGCCCGACTGGCCCCAGCGGAGCAACTGGTCCCAGCGGAGCGACTGGCCCCAGCGGTGCAACAGGACCTTCCGCATCAGAGCAGCAGGCCAGCTATCTGGCAGCGTATTCCACGCCATCTCAGACCGGGACGACGGGGACTGCGTTGATCTTTGACAGAAATGCTTCGTCAGGCGGAACAGATGTGACTCATATACAAAACACATCCCAGATAACGTTACAGACGCCGGGAACGTATGAAGTCTCTTTCCATGGGAGCATCGGTCCGGTGACTGCGACAAAACTTCCTGCTACAATTTCTCTGTATCTTCAGCAGCAGGGAAGCACGGTGCCCGGAGCGGTGATCCAGCATACGTTTCACAAGGCGTCAGACTCGGCAGGGGTGGCGTTTTCCCAGATTATTTCGGTGACTTCTGTCCCTGCAGTGCTCCAGGTGACCGGACAGGGAGGGAACTTTTTCTACGGAGGAATCAATCTGACGGTACAAAAGATCGGGGGCACAGCAGCATCGGCAAAATAGCGCCAGACTGGCGCTGATGCGCGTTTGCCTTCATCTTACGGTTCACTCTCATAAAATAACGGTTACAGGCAGGCGGGATATTTTTCCGCCTGCCTGAATGATACAGGGATAAAAAGAATAATATGTATATAGAAAAGAGTGAAAAATAAACGCAGAGAAACAGAAGGGGGATAGAGGGGCGAAAATTGTTACTTTTGTGGGAAAGTAGTAAAATTTTCCTGTATTTTTTATTAAAATTATATAACCAAAAATGCAAAGGGATGCATAAAAAGTGCAAACTAAACGGTTTGAAATTTGTTATAATAACATTTGTAAGCAGATTACTTTCCGTGATATTTGCGGAAGGGGCTTGTTAAAACAGCATGAGGAAGGGAGCTTTTCAACCTGTCCGATAATGCTAAATACCTAAAGAAAGGGGGATGAGAACATGCCAGATATTAGATTGACAAGGATCGACAATCGTCTGATTCACGGCCAGGTGGCGACACAGTGGTGCGGCGTTGTAGGCGCTAATCTTCTGCTTGTTGCGAATGATGCGGTTGCAGCGGATGAATTCCGCCAGAGCCTGATGAATATGGCTGCGCCTGCATACGCGCAGACAAGATTCTTCACCATTCAGAAGACAATCGATATCATCCACAAAGCTTCTCCGAATCAGCATATTGCGATTATCTGCGAATCACCACAGGATGTGCTTAAGCTTGTTGAGGGCGGGGTTCCGATCAAGAAAGTGAATATCGGTAATATGCACATGTCTGATGGAAAGCGTCAGGTTGCAACTTCAGTTGCTGTTGACGACGACGATGTTGCAACTTTCAAAAAGCTGCAGGAACTCGGCGTTGAACTTGAGATCAAGAGAGTTCCGGACACTCCGGCAGAAAGTGTTGAAAAGTTATTTAAGTAATTACAACAGGTTTTATTGGTTAAATGGAAAGGAGTAAATATGGAGATTTCAATTATCCAGGCAATACTGGTCTTTGTGGTAGCGTTTATCATGGGAATCGACCAGTTCAGCTTCTTAGAGTCTCTGTACCAGCCAATCGTTACCTGCCCGATCATCGGTGCGATCCTGGGTAACTTTGAGCTTGGTATCGTAGTTGGCGGTGCTTACCAGCTGATCCAGATTGGATCCATGCCGATTGGCGGCGCTCAGCCGCCGAACGCAATCCTCGGCGGTATCATGGCAACGATTTTCGCAGTGTCTCTTAACATGGAGGCAACTGCCGACGGCGTTGGCGCAGCACTTGGTCTTGCAATTCCGTTCGCAGTATTTGGACAGTACGCTGTTACACTGACATTTACATTTATGTCAGGTATGATGGCTAAGGCTGACAAATATGCGGAAGAAGCGAATGTAAAAGGTATCCGTAATCTGAACTTCCTTGAGATGGGCGTTCTGGGATGTCTGTTTGGTATCCTGGCAGTTGCTGGTCTCTATGGCGGTTCTGCACTCGGTGAGACACTTCAGCAGTTCTCCTATGACTTCTCATGGGTAATGGCTGGTCTGGACGCAGCAGGCGGCGCTATGAAGTTCGTCGGATTTGCGATCCTTATGAAGGTTATGATGTCCAACGAGATGTGGGGATTCCTTCTGGCAGGTTTCGTTATGGCACTGCTCTGCAGCGCAAATGCAGCAACCTCCGGAGCAACACTGATCCTGTGTGCATTCGTAGGTGTGGCTATTGCTCTCTATGACTTCAATACACAGACAAAGATCAAACAGAACGCAGGTGCAGGCGCAGGTTTTGTAGGAGGTGACCAGGATGGCATATAATATTCCAGATCGATATCAGGATTTAACTCCGGCGCCGAAGCTGGATAACAAAACGTTAAATAAGATGGTATGGCTGTCCTGTTTCTTACAGGCATCCTTCAACTATGAGAGAATGCAGGCTTGTGGATGGCTCTGGTCCATGCTCCCGGGTCTTCAGAAAATACATACAAACAAAGAAGACCTGAAAGCTTCTATGGCTCACAACCTGGATTTCCTGAACACTCACCCGTTCCTTGTAACATTCGTAATGGGTATTGTTCTCTCCCTGGAGCAGAACAAGGCTGATACACAGACGATCCGTTCCGTACGTATTTCTGCGGCAGGTCCTCTCGGCGGTATCGGTGACGCTCTGTTCTGGCTGACACTTGTTCCGATCACAGCTGGTCTTACAGCGAACATGGCTATGGAAAGACAGATCATTGGTGCGATCCTCTTCCTGCTCATCTTCAACGTAGTTCAGTTTGTTATCCGTTTCGGTCTTATGTACTGGTCTTACGGACTTGGAACAAAAGCTGTTACTCTTCTTACATCTAATGCAAAAGAGTTTACACGTGCAGCGAGCATCCTCGGTATCTTTGTAGTCGGCGGTCTTATCGCGAACTATGGATCAACGACTGTCCGTCTGATCATTGGTGAGACACAGATCAATATCCAGAGCCTGCTTGACGGCGTGCTGCCGAAGCTGATTCCGCTTCTGATCACACTTGGTATCTATGTGCTGATCAAGAAGGGCTGGACACCGGTTAGATGTATCGTCCTCATCCTTGTATGCGGTATCGTAGGATGTGCGTTCGGTATCTGGACAGGTAACTCCCAGGCTATGGACGCTGACGGAAATACGCTCCCGGGCGGATATACACCGCTTGTTGAGTGGTATGAGTATCCGGCGCCTGCTCCGGCTGAAAAGACAGCTCAGGAGGTTTGGGATGCTCTGGAATCAGTAGTTAATGGACTGCAGGATTCCGGCATTGATGTGAGCATGCCTGAATAATTTTTTATCAGACATATGCTGGGAAGACTGCGTATGCAGATTTTTCTGAAATGAAAAAACAGCTTACAGGCTGTAAGAAAGAGAGGGGAGGGATTTTGATCCCCCCCCTCATATTAATCTAAAGAGAAATCAGGTGGCTGTTTGAATCCGATAACGATTTTCATAGTAATAGTTGCGCTCGTTGGATATCTTATTTTTCAGGGCATTAAAAATTTTCAACTTCATAATCTGAATATGAGCCTCAGAAAACGGGACAGTGAGATGACAGAGAAGATAGCTGATATGGGCATGTCTCGAAGGCTGCTCGGAGAATATGTCTGTGATCTGTACAAGCTGCGGGCCTATTATCTTACCAAAGAGGCGGACAAGTTTGAAAAAGTGCTCAGACATATGCTCAAAGCAGAAAAATACTGTCCCGATGACAGAGAGAGCTTTCTTGAAACATACTTCCATACGTTCCTGATTAAGGGAAACCGAAAGTACGCGGACTGGATCCTTGAAGCGATCAGAAAGACAGGAAATCAAAAATTTATCCGTTACAGTGAAGAATCTTATGCGGTGATGCTGGATAAGAGGAGCGATCTGATCGACAAAATGGAAGAGGATATCAATTCCAAACTTTATTACGGATTTGCGCTGGGCGTAGTTCTGTTTATGGTTGCAAAACAGTATTCCTATCTGGGAGACGACAGAAATGCACTCGAGTATATGAGGAGTGCGAAAGCATGTTTTCATCCAAAGGCAGTTTATATGCCTGTTGTTGACAGATATCTGGAAGAAGCAGAGGCGTAATATGCGTACATGCCTTGCAGATGCAGGCGTTAAACATGTTTAGAACAGGAGAGGTATTATGATTGGATTATTAGTTACAGGACATGCAAATTTTGGCACTGGTATAACAAGCTCTGTGAACCTGATCGCAGGGGAGCAGGAGGCGTATCAGGCAGTTGACTTTCTGCCGGAATACAGTACAGAAGATCTTACGCGTGAGATAACAAAAGCGCTTGATGAACTGAATGACTGTGAGGGGGTCATCATTTTTACAGATCTTATGGGAGGAACCCCGTTCAATGTTTCCGCACAGATCGGACACGGAAAGGAGAATATCCGCATCGTTGCAGGCACGAACCTTCCTATGCTGGTTGAAATCGTGATGTCACGCAAATTTATGGATAACCTGGACGAACTGGTAGATTCCGTGCTGGAGACAGGAAAGGAACAGGTGACGAAATACGAATTCAAGCAGGTAGTACAGGAAGCGTCTGATGACGGAATCTGAAAACTGACTGCATACAATATAATTTACTGAAATTTCAGCCGGGTACGGCAACCGCATTACACAGAGATATACCTGTCGGGTATATATTGTGCTGTCAAAGGGACAGCGGAAGAAAGGGGTATAAAAAATGAGCACGATCTTTAATGTTACAGAAGATAAGATGAAAGATACTTTCTCGACATTTACGCTGACGGAGATCTATCAGCAGCCGGCGACATGGGAGAAGACATGCAATCAGATCAGAGAGCACAGAGATGAACTCAAAAAGTTTATCGATCAGGTGATTACATGTGAGGATTTTGATGTGATCCTGACAGGAGCAGGTACAAGTGAGTTTGTTGGAAACGCTTTGTTCCCGCACCTTGCAGGTCTGTTAAATCACAAGGCAAAATCTTACGGAACAACAGACATCGTGGCCACGCCGGAGGCTTATCTCTCCCGTACAAAGCCGACGCTTCTGATCAGTTTCGGACGTTCCGGAAATTCACCGGAATCTGTCGGGGCTGTTGACGCGGCTGAGGCGGTATGTGACAATGTATATCATCTGTTTGTGACATGCAACAGGAACGGCGCTCTGTCCAGGAGGGCGGCTGCAACAGAGAACTGCTATGCAATCAATCTGACGGATGAGACGCATGACCAGAGTTTTGCCATGACATCAAGTTTCTCTAATATGTATCTGGCAGCGCTTCTGTGCTTCCATCTGGACGAGATCGACGAGATGATCGAAAAAGTGCGCAGGATCGCTGCTGCAGGACAGAACTTCCTGGACAGCCAGTTTGGTATCGCACAGAAGATTGTCGACGAATATGATTTCGGGCGCATCGTTTATCTTGGAAGCAATACACTGAAGGGAACATCTCAGGAGTCAGCGCTTAAGATGCTGGAGCTAACAGCTGGCCGTGTCGTTACAATGTTCGACACCCCGATGGGATTCCGGCATGGTCCGAAATCTATCGTAGACGATACGACACTGACAGTCGTATATCTCAGCGATGATCCGTATACGAGACAGTACGAGATGGATCTGGTAAAAGAGATGAGCGGACAGCGCAAAGGGAATAAGATCGTTGCCGTCATGAGCAGCCAGGACGAAGAGGCTGCTGCTCTTGTGGACTATACAGTTGTATACGGTCTGGAGAATAAAAACGAGAACGTGCTGCTTGGACTGGATTATATCCTGTTCGCACAGACTCTGGCGGTCCTGAAATCACTGTCGCTTGGAATCACACCGGACAATCCGTGCCCGACAGGTGAGGTGAACAGAGTAGTCCAGGGAGTTACTCTGTATCCGTATACAGGAAAATAAAACAGATGGAAACAGAAAGGGCGCCTCAAAACTTTTTGAGGCACTTTCGACAAGGAGGATAAATTACTATTATGAACGTAACTGTCATTATTTGGACCTGCGTAACGGTTGCTGTCCTGATCGGGCTTTGCGCACTCGTCCTGCTTTTTATTTCATCGAGAAACATGAAAAAGAGCAGAGAGGCAATGAGAGAACTTCAGGGCGCGATTAAAGTAGGCGCGCGGATTCTGTTCGCAGGGGGAATCTACGGAAAAATCGTCAGGATCAAGAATGATGTGATCGATGTAGAAGTGAATAAGAATACAGTGATCCAGATCTCACGCTACAGCATCCAGAATGTAATATCCGAGTAATGGAAGGCATTCAGGTCTGAGGGATCAGATCAGACCTGCTGCTCATTCTGTTTCTTATTCTGGCTCTCTGCTATTTTTTTCGCATACGCACTCGGCGTCGTGTTGAAATATTTTTTAAACAGCCGGGAAAAATAGTGGATAGAACTAAAGCCCAGCATATACGCGATCTCACTGATCGTGTACTGCTTCTGGCGTATCAGTTCTTTGCTTTTCTGGAGTTTGATATTGAGCAGATAATTCTTTGGCGAGGTATTGAGATGAGTTTTAAACAGCGCCTGTAAAGAGGAGCGTGAGATGTAAAACTCATGGCAGATTTCCTCGATGGTGACCGGCTCGGTGATCCTCTTGTTCATATAGGAAAGTATCTCGGATAAGAGATCGTTTCTGGCCGGATTATTGTCGGCAAACAGGGCCTTATGGCTGATCGTTTCATAAAACTGCATCAGCAAAAGGAGCGCTTCCTGAAGATAGCACTCCATGAGATTCCTTGTATAGTACGAGTTTTCACTGCTTTCAATGAGCAGCTTCCAAAGGATCTGCTGGAGCTCGCTTGTACAGTGAAAGGTATTGTTCAGAATGTGGAGAGATTTCCTCTGGTTCAATTCAAAGACTGCGGTCAGATAGGAGCAGTTCTCTCCAATATCTATGACGGCACAGTCTGAACGGTATATAATCAGGTCGTGAGGCTGGAGAGAATAGCTGCCAGAGGACAGCTCCACATGCATCGATCCCTCATATACGTAGAGTAACTCGTAAGATCTGTGCGGCGGTTTGCTGACCTGACACGGTCTGGAGTGTCGGGTAAACCAGCAGTCGAGCACCCTGCGTACATGGAGAGGGACGGAAACAGGCTGATATGCATACGGGGACGGAAGCGGTACAGTCCCGGGCTGTACATGCGGGGTCGCTAAAGTCCATGTCAGCGGGGTTGTCTGTGGTATGAGATTGAAGTAGATCCCGGGCTTCAGCTTTATATAGTGATGGATCGGAAATGGCTTCAGATCTGTCATATCAGGCGAGTCTGAGACGAGGATCAGCGCGGCGCCCAGGGGACATTCAATATATACTTCGCATGAAAATACGAACATCTGAGTCAGTTTTTTTGAAGGAGAGGAGATTTCCTGACGTATCAGGTCATATTTCTGCACATCCACTGGCTCATTATAAAAAGAACCATATAATTTGAAAGTACTGCCATTTGTTTGTTTATTTGTCATATTTGTTCCCTCATAAGGCATAAATGCATTTGTACTTTTTAAATTATATTATATGTTTTTTTAAAAATCAAGAGACGGGATTCTACCGATTCCGGGAACAGGCAGGAGGTATTGTTATGATCATTCAGAGCAAAAAAGTATGGTTCGCAGACCAGTTTGTGGAAGCTCAGATCGAAGTAAAAGACGGGAAAATCGTTGATATCTGTGAGTACGGTACAAAGCCGGTGGATCGGGATTACGGCAGCAGCTGGATCCTTCCGGGGTTTATCGACATCCACTGCCACGGGGCTTATGGATTTGACACGAACGATGCGGAAGAAGAGGGGCTCCGCTATTGGGTAAAAAATATTGTGAATGAGGGTGTGACCGGACTCCTTGCGACTACGATTACACAGAGTGAGGAAGTACTCACAAAAGCGTTGAAAAATGTGGCAAAGGTAGTACGGGACGGATATGAGGGAGCTGAAATCCTGGGCGTACATTTTGAGGGACCATATCTTGATATGAAGTATAAAGGAGCTCAGCCGGAACAGTACATTGTAAAACCGACGATCGAGCAGTTTAAGAAATACCAGGAAGCGGCAAACGGGCTGATCAGGTATATTACAATGGCAACGGAGACGGATGAGGATTTCGCGCTGACACGTTACTGCTCAGAGCATGGCGTTGTGGTCAGCATCGGACACTCCGCGGCTACGAGCAAGCAGGCGGTCCAGGCATTTGCCCACGGCGCCAGATCTATGACTCATGTATATAACGGTATGACGCCGTTTAACCACAGAGCAAATGGCCTGGTAGGAGCCGCATTCCGCATAAAGAGCATGTATGGGGAGATCATCTGTGACGGAAATCACTCCACACCTGCCGCGCTGCGTATGTTCTTTGACGCAAAGGGACCGCACTACGGTATCATGGTCAGCGATGCACTGATGGCGAAGGGCTCTCCGGCAGGGGCGAAATTCATTTTCGGCGGAAATGAGATCGAAATCTACGAGGATGGAAGCGCACACCTGACATCATCCAAGGGGCTGGCAGGATCTACGCTGAATATCAACAAAGGTCTCCGAATCCTGATCGAGGAGGCTCTCGTTCCGATCGATACAGCAATCAATTCCTGTACGAAGAATCCGGCAGAATGCCTGCATATCGAGGACAGGAAAGGCTCGATCAAAGTAGGGCTGGATGCGGATCTTGCAGTCCTTGACAGCGATTACAATGTGCTTCAGACATACTGCATGGGCAGGGAAATGCTTGAGAAATAAACAGACGAAACGAAAGATGTGGTTAGAGAGATGAGTAAGAAAAAAGGGGCTAAACCGGCGGAGAAAATCCGCCTGTCGGGCAGAAATATTTATACAGATAAAAGAGGGCGCGTTATATTTTATGACATGCTCACAAAGCGGGGCTACCTCATCGATAAGAGCAGTGAGAATGCGGCTGTATTCTTTAAAAACAGATTCGTGGTGATCCTGTTTGCTGCGATTTTGTTTGGGGCGACGTTTTTATCAGTGCTTCAGGCTGTGATCGCCTGGGCAGTCATGATGGCGCTCTCAGAGTTTGCGTTTCGCATGTCCTTTTTAAAAAGGCTGGAGCCTGTTACAGATGTGGACTTTGAACGCCGTGTGTCTGCGCTCCAGTATATTATTGAGAATAAGGAAAAAGGACGGATCACCGTCCTTATCATCCTTTATTTCCTGTTCTCTGTCCTGGTACTGCTGAATGCATATACAGAAGATTATCCGATCAAACTGTGGGTGTTCAGCGTATGCCTTGCAGTGGCGGGAGTTTACTTTGGAGTGCTCCATATTGTCGCTCTGGTAAAGATGAAGAACGGCAAAAAGAAATAGAAGGCTGAAAAAGTGAGTCCCTCAGGATTGAAAGAAAAAGAACGGGTGCCGATAAGCGGTATCCGTTCTTTTTCTTTTAACAGATCCGGCGGAATTAAATCCCGGTTTAAGCCTGTCCCTCAGAACCGCATACGCTGATCTTCTGTTTTACAAGCTCGGTTACATGCTGCATTCCGACCGTACCGTATTTTTTCGGGTCAAATGAATCCGGATTTTCCCTGAGATATTCCTTTACGCCGTCGCTGTATGCGATTCGGAGCTCTGTTGCGAAATTCACTTTGCAGATTCCGCGCCTGACAGACTCGCGTACTGCGTCATCCGGTACTCCTGAAGCGCCGTGGAGCACGAGCGGAATGGAAACGACTTCGCGGATCTCGCTCAATCTGTCAAGATCCAGTTTCGGGATTCCTTTGTAGATGCCGTGAGCTGTACCGATGGCGATGGCCAGGGAGGTCACGCCTGTGCGCTCTGCAAATTCTTTCGCCTGCTGCGGATCTGTGTATGGATTCTCATCCCCTCCGTCCAGATCGTCTTCTTTTCCGCCGACTTTTCCAAGTTCAGCTTCCACACTGACGCCTGACGCAGCGCACGCTGCTGCAACGCGGCTTGTCAAAGCGATGTTGTCCTCAAAAGACTCGTGAGAGCCGTCGATCATGATGGACGTATATCCGGTTCGGAGAGCCTGCATAGCAAGTTCAAAACTGTTGCCGTGGTCAAGATGCATTGCCACAGGCACGTCTGAACGTTCTGCCGCCGTCCTCACCAGAGAGAGATAATAGTCAAGACCTGCATATTTTACAGTGGAAGCTGTTGTCTGCATGATGACAGGGGAATTCATTTCCCCGGCAGCTTTAATGACTGCCATGACCATTTCCAGGTTTTCCACGTTGAAAGCGCCGACTGCGTAGTGACCTTCCTGTGCCTTTTTTAACATTTCATTTGTTGTAACTAATGGCATAAGCTCTACCTCATTTCTTTATAGATTTTAAAACAGTTCTGCCATGCTCCCGGACAGACGCCGGTGTGGCTACTTTCCCAGTATAGCACAGAACCGGTCCCGCTGTCTCCCCATTTTGCACTTTCTTAAAAAATGCAAACGATTCTTTAATAAATCCAAAGTACACCCTTTCTGAAAGTGCTACGATGAAAACAAAAAAGGAGAAATTACAATGCGTCAGAATCCACTGAAAAAAATTGTAGAACTGCAGAAGCAGGGAAAAAGCGTGGGAATCTACTCTGTGTGCAGCGCAAACGGTTATGTAATTGAGGCGGCATTAAAGAGGGGAATGTCAGATGGTTCCTGTGTGCTGATCGAGAGCACAGCGAACCAGTGTGACCAGAACGGAGGATATACCGGTATGACGCCGGCTGACTTCAGGAGATTTGTCCTTGATATCGCTGAGAAAAACGGATTTGACAGGGACAGGCTCTTCCTCGGCGGAGACCACCTGGGACCGCTGACATTTGCCGGTAAGGACGAGGCGGAAGCCATGGCGGATGCGGAAGAGCTGATCCGCTGCTATGTGGGTGCAGGGTTCACCAAGATCCACATTGATACGAGCATGAAGGTGAACAGCGACGATCCGGATGCGCGCCTGTCAGATGAGATCATCGCCGGCCGCGGCGCAAGGCTGGCGCAGGTCGCTGAGGAAACTTGCAAAGAGCTCCTTACAAGAGAGCCGGATGCTATCCCGCCGGTCTATATCATCGGAAGCGAAGTGCCGATCCCGGGCGGTGCGGTTGGAAGCGGGGACAACGGAGTCCAGGTGACAAAGGTCGAGGACTTTAAGAACACTGTGGCAGCGTTTGAGAAGGCATTTGCAGACGCAGGGCTTGGCGATGAGGTCTGGGACCGTGTGATCGGAGTCGTCGTACAGCCGGGTGTGGAAGAGAAAGACAGCGGATGCACGGAGTATGACCGCGAGAAGGCAAAGGACCTGATGGCATCCATCAGGGATTTCCCGGGCCTTGTATTCGAGGGCCATTCAACAGATTACCAGACAAAGATCAAGCTGCGCGAGCTGGTCGAGGACGGGGTCGGAATCCTGAAAGTAGGTCCGGGCCTTACGTTCGCGATGCGCGAGGCGATGTTCGCTCTGGAAAATATCGAGAAAGAGCTGCTCTATGGCACGGATGTGGAACTGAGCCGTTTCGCGGAAGTGCTGGACGAGGAGATGTTAAAGAACGACAAGAACTGGAAGAAGCACTACCAGGGCACAGAGCTGGAGGTGCGTCTGAAGAGGAAATACTCCTTCTCAGACAGGTGCAGATATTACATGCCGGCGCCGGCAGTGGAAGCGGCGGCAGACCGTCTGCTCACAAATCTGCGGACGCATGGCATTCCGCTGAACCTTCTGAGCCAGTTTATGCCGATCCAGTATACAAAGGTGCGTGAGGGAATGCTGGAGAACGAGCCTGTGGCTCTGATTGAGGACAGGATCACTAATACAATCGATGAATATCTTTATGCCACTCATCAGAGAGAACTGATGTAAGTCAGCTTACGGGTATCAGGAGCCGCTGCTGCGGGACGAAATTCGTTCCGTGGCAGCGGTTTTATTTCATAAGTCAGACGTTCCCTGTCTGGACTGATATCTGTTTTATCGTGACAAAATCACTGTTATATCCCGGAGAAATATGGTATTCTTTTCTGGAGACATACTGGTATTGCAGATCATACATATATACCGGTATAAAAAATATGAAATTATGAAATATGGAAGAAAAAGGAGTTTTCTTATATGGGATTTACGATCGAGACAGGAATATCAGCGTTTACGGTTTTTGTGCAGGGACTGTTGAGCTTTTTTTCACCCTGTGTGCTGCCTCTTGTGCCGCTCTATCTTGGATATCTCGCAGGCGGTCTGAATATTGGGACAGGCGGCGCGGATCCCGGCAGTCCGGGGGCGGCAGCGCCCGGAAGGAAAGAACGGATGAAGCTGTTTCTCCGTGTGTTCTTCTTCACACTCGGAATCAGCGGGGCATTCTTTGTACTGGGGCTGGGAGCGTCGGCGGCTGGCAGTTTTTTCAGTGAGAACCGGATGCTCTTCGCCCGCGTCGGCGGCGTTCTTGTCATCCTGTTCGGACTGTACCAGCTGGGCGTCTTCGGGAGCTCGAAAGTCCTCGGCTCAGAACACCGGCTTCCATTCAGGCTGGAGAAGATGACAATGTCTCCGGTAACAGCGCTGATCATGGGATTTGCTTTCAGCTTTGCCTGGACTCCGTGCGTGGGGCCGGCTCTGACCAGCGTGCTCCTGATGGCCGGGAGCGCGGAGACCGGAGCGAAGGGATTTCTTCTGATCGGAGTGTATACGCTCGGATTTATCCTGCCCTTCCTCGCGGCAGGGATATTCACGGCAGGCCTTCTGGCATGGTTTAAGAAGCATATGAAGATCGTCAGGTATACGGTGAAAGCGGGCGGAGTGCTCATGATCCTGATGGGGCTTTTGATGTTTACGGGGAAAATGAACGATATCACGGGATATCTGTCTTCTGTGCCGCAGAGCGGTATCGAAACAGATGCGGATAGCAGTGACAGCGGAAAAGAAGATTCCGCAGACGATGAAAGCGGCGGAGATACCCAGGACAGCGGCGCGGAGGAGGAAGGCGGTTCAGAGGGCGGCGAAAACGCTCAGGACGGCGGGGACAGCGATGACGGTCAGACAGCCCGGGCGTATGAGTTTGAGCTGGAAGACCAGTTCGGGAATGTGCACAGGCTGGAGGACTACAAAGGGAAGGTCATATTCCTGAATTTCTGGGCGACATGGTGCGGACCGTGCAGGAATGAGATGCCCGAGATCCAGAAGCTGTATGAGGAATATGCGGCTCAGGGTGAGAACGCCGAAGTCGCTGTCATCGGCGTGGCAGGCCCCGGCATGGGCGGAGAAGGTTCAAAAGAAGAGATCACTGCCTTTATGGAAGAAAACGGCTACACCTATCCTGTGCTCATGGATGAGACTGGAGAAATGTTCAGTTATTACGGGATCTCAGCCTTCCCCACGACGTTCATGATCGACAGGGAGGGAAATGTGTACGGATATGTGAGCGGCCAGCTGACAGAAGACATTATGAGGAGCATTATTGACCAGACTTTGGAGGGCGGCGCTTAAAGCCCAGTCCAAAGCGGACGCCCAGGGAGAGAGTTGTGCCCTGGGCGTCCTGCTCTTTTCCGTACTGCGAGGTGTCGTTTGAAGGCAGGCGGGGCTTGCCGGGGGACGGCTGTCATGGTATGCTTTCAGAGTACAGATAAAAAGGCGGAGGTCATATGGTCACAATAGAGAATCAATGTTTTTCGGTTTCACAGATATGCAGGTCCGGGCAGTGTTTCCGCCTCGATCCGGCGGGAGAAGGGAGTTATGAGCTGATCGCAGGAGAGAGGTTCCTTAAGATCAGTGCGGACGGCGCAGAGACGCAGGGGAAGACGGTCCTTTGCTGCTCCCGGGAAGAGTATGAGTCTTTCTGGAGGGAATATTTTGATATGGATACCAGTTATGAGAAGTATCTGGACGGGATCGATCCGGCAGATGAGTATCTGCGGGAGGCGGGACAGTTTGGCAGCGGGATCCGCATTTTAAAGCAGGATGTGTGGGAGATGATCATCACTTTTATCCTGTCCCAGCAGAACAATATTCCCAGGATCAAAGGGCTGATCCGGGCAGTCAGCGGGAAATACGGGAAGAAGATAGAGACAGAAGAAGGCAGGACGTACAATGCATTTCCCACTCCTGATGAGCTTTCATCAGCTGGGGAAGAAGATCTCCGGGCGCTGAAGCTGGGATACCGCAGCCGGTATATCTGCGGCACGGCGCGTATGATCGCATCAGGGGAATTGGATCTGGAACAGGTGAAAAAGATGGATTATCCGACGGCGAGAGCGGAACTGATGAGACTGCCGGGGATCGGCGGCAAAGTGGCGGACTGCATCTGTCTGTTTGCCCTGCACCATATGGATGCGTTCCCTGTGGACACACATATACAGAAAGTGCTTGACGCCAGGTACGGCGGGAAGTTCCCGTTTGAGAAATACAGGGGATGCGCAGGGGTGATGCAGCAGTACATATTTTATTATGACCTGAACAATAATGGCAAAGGCTGAGTGAAAGGAGAAGAGCAGATGAAGGTACTTGTAGTAGTGGATATGCAGAATGATTTTATCGACGGAGCTCTCGGGACAAAAGAGGCGGAGGCTATCGTGCCGGGCGTTGTGGAAATGATCCGGGGATTTGACGGGAAGGTGATCGCCACAAGGGATACGCACGGGGAGGATTATCTGGACAGTGAGGAGGGCAGACATCTGCCTGTGCCGCACTGTATAAAAGGGACAGAAGGCTGGGAGATCCGCCGGGAAGTGATGGAAGCCCTGGATGAAAAACAGGGATGCCTGCTGATAGACAAACCGTCGTTCGGAAGCGTGGAGCTCGGGGAATCTGTAAAAAATCTGGAAGGGGCGGAAGGACCTGTGGAAGAGATCACTCTGGCCGGGCTGTGCACGGATATCTGTGTGATCTCCAATGCACTTCTCCTGAAAGCATACTGTCCGGAAGTTCCCATACGGGTGGCGGCATCGTGCTGCGCCGGCGTGACGCCGCAGAGCCACAGCCAGGCGCTGGAAGCGATGAAGGTGTGCCAGATAGAAGTCTTCTGATGTCTGGCGGATTGTAAAAGACAGGACAGAGTGATAAAATACAGACAGTGACAGATTTAAAGGAGGATTTGCTATGGATAAGAAAGTACTGGATTATGTTGTTGAGAAGACGAATGAGTTGATCAATGCAGCGACATGCAGCGCTGAGACAAAGGCGTCAGCCGAGGCGTGGCTGGCAGCTGTGGGGACGGATCAGGAGGCAGAGGCGACAAAGAAATATATCGCCGACCTGGAAGGGGATATCATGCCCGTCGATATGCTCATCAGCTTCGCTGAGTCAGAAGCCGGGGCAAAGGTATTTGGCGGGGCAGAGGCCGCTGCCGGAGTGGCAGCCCATGCAAAGGAGATCAAAGCGGGAGGAGCTGCATACTGCGACTGCCCGGCATGTGCTGCTGTGGAGAAGATACTGGAACGAAAAGAAGAAATACTGGCATAAAACATACGTCAGCAAATCAAGGAGCAGAACAAGTATCCGCGCAGGGCGGATGGAAAGGAGACCGGAAAATGGAATCATATATGCAGATGCTCACAGATTGTGCGAAGAAAGCTGCCGTCGAGGCGGCTAAGATGGGAACGGCAGATAAGAACAGGGGACTGCTTGCCGTTGCGGATGAACTGACCGCGCAGCAGGATATGATACTGGAAGAAAATGCAAAAGACCTGGAAGAGGCGAAGGAGAAAGGGATCAAGCAGTCTCTGATCGACCGGCTCGCCCTCTCTGAGAAACGGATCGCTGATATGGCGGAAGGACTCAGGCAGATTGCAGCCCTGGACGACCCGGTGGGCGAAGTGCTGTATATGAAGACCAGACCGAACGGACTGAGGATCGGGAAAAAGAGAGTCCCCCTGGGTGTGGTCGGGATCATCTATGAGTCCCGCCCCAATGTGACGGCGGATGCCTTCGGGCTCTGCTTTAAGACCGGGAATGCCGCGATCCTCCGCGGAGGCAGCGATGCGATCCATTCCAATCAGGCTATCGTACGAGCGATCAAATCCGGACTGCGCAAGGGAAAACTCTGCCAGGATGTAGTCCTGCTTGTGGAGGATACGAGCCGCGAGGTTGCCGGTGAGATGATGAAGATGCACGGCGGCATTGATGTGCTCATCCCCAGAGGCGGCGCAGGATTGATCGCGAATGTGGTGGAGAACAGCACAGTCCCGGTGATCGAGACGGGTACAGGCAACTGCCATGTCTATGTAGACGCATCGGCAGATGTCTGCATGGCGGCAGACATCGTGGAAAATGCAAAGACCCAGAGACTGGGAGTATGCAATGCCTGCGAGTCGCTGGTTGTCCACAGTGAGATCGCGCCGGAAGCCCTGCCGCAGATTGTGGAGAGGCTGAAGGCTCATGATGTGGAGATCAGGGGCGACGAGAGGGCAAGGGCGATCAGTGAAGAGATTATCCCCGCTTCGGAAGAGGACTGGGGGACAGAATACCTGGACGCCATTATTTCAGTAAAGATCGTGGACTCCATCGATGAGGCGATCGCCCATATCAACAGATACAATACCGGGCACTCAGAGTCCATTATCACGAAGGATTATAACAATGCCCTGAAGTTCCAGGATGAGATCGATGCGGCGGCAGTGTATGTGAACGCATCTACCAGGTTTACGGACGGGTTTGAGTTCGGATTCGGCGCGGAGATCGGGATCAGCACCCAGAAGCTCCACGCGAGAGGGCCGATGGGGCTGGAGGCACTGACCACGACGAAATATGTGATTTTTGGAAACGGTCAGATACGGAAATAGAAGATTTCCCTGTTTACAGTATATTGACTACGAACATTGTATATACTATAATATAAGTACAGAATACTGTACGTGAAAGAGGTGATATCTTTGTTGGCAGTAAATTATACAGAACTTCGCGGGAATATGAAAGAGTGTATGGATAAGGTTTCTGATGATTATGAGACTCTTATCATAACGCGAAAGAAAAACAGGAATATTGTAATGATTTCTGAAGAAACCTATAATAATATGCTTGAAAATATGCATTTGCTTGGAAATGAAGCAAATTACAGGTGGCTGATGGAGTCAAAGAGACAGCTGGAGAACGGGCAGGCGAAAGTCAGGAAATTGATTGAGGTCGAAACGGATGAATAAAATATTTACGGTTAATGGCTGGAAAGATTATATTTACTGGCAGACCGAGGGCAGAAGAACTTTGAAGAAAATTAATTCTCTGATTGAAGATATCTGCCGAAATGGAAACTCAGGAATTGGAAAGCCGGAGCCGTTGACCGGAGATCTGTCAGGGTACTGGAACAGGAGGATCAATGATAAAGACAGATTGGTCTATAAAATAGATGAATATAATGTCTATATATTATCATGCAGATTCCATTATTCTGACAAATAATTATAAAAAAGTGCAGGCGGAGCAACAGAATTTTTTCTGCTGCTCCGCCGAACTTTTTATAAAAATTGTCAGAAGCCTCTATTATCGTCCGCCAGCCTGCCACCTGCGATATATATGGTAACCTCCCAGGGCGGAGAATACGCTCAGGCGCATCATTCGGAAAACGCATAACCCGACGGCTGGACTGCTATCAGAAATGTGAAATAAATAGAAAAATACGCTTGCATAATATACATAAAAGTTGTATTATTATGCAAACACTGCTGTTAAATATTTTCATGAAATGCTTTACTTCCTATTAGATGAGGTATATCATAGGAAACTGTGATACGCATGTTACATGCAGGATAGTAATACCAGAAAGGACAAAAGACTATGATCAGAGTTGGGATCATCGGGGCTACCGGCTATGCAGGCGGCGAGCTCGTAAGGATATTATCAGGACATAAAGATGCAGAGATCAAATGGTACGGCTCCCGGAGCTATATCGATCAGAAATACGCTGATGTATACAGGAATATGTTTCAGATCGTGGACGCGGTCTGCATGGACGACAATATGGAGGAACTTGCTTCCCAGGTGGATGTGATCTTTACCGCGACGCCCCAGGGGCTGTGCGCCTCCCTTGTAAATGAAGACATCCTCTCAAAGACGAAGATCATAGACTTAAGCGCGGATTTCCGCCTGAAGGATGTAAAGGTCTATGAGGAGTGGTACAAGATCGAACATAAGGCCCCGCAGTTTATAGAAGAAGCAGTGTACGGCCTGTGCGAGGTGAACCGGGAGAGCGTAAAAGGCGCAAGGCTGGTGGCAAATCCGGGATGCTATACGACCTGTTCCATCCTCACTGCATATCCTCTTGCAAAGGAAGGGCTCATCGATATGGATACCCTCATCATTGATGCAAAATCAGGTACATCCGGCGCGGGAAGAGGGGCAAAGATCCAGAACCTGTTCTGCGAGGTCAATGAGAATATGAAGGCATACGGCGTGGCGTCCCACAGGCACACTCCGGAGATCGAGGAGCAGCTCGGCTATGCTGCGGGGAAAACGGTGACCTTAAGCTTTACGCCTCATCTTGTTCCCATGAACCGGGGTATCCTTGCCACAGAGTATGCAAAGCTGACCAGAGATGTGAGATGGGAAGATGTAAAGGCAGTGTATGATAAGTATTACGAAGAGGAAAAATTCATCCGCGTGCTGGACAGGGACGTCTGTCCGGAGACAAAATGGGTAGAGGGAAGCAATTACGTGGATATCGGATTTAAGATCGACCCGCGGACAAACCGCATCATCATGATGGGCGCCATCGATAACCTGGTCAAAGGCGCGGCGGGACAGGCGATGCAGAACATGAACCTGATGTTCGGATTAAAGGAGAGCGAGGGGCTGGAGCTCGTACCCATGTTCCCGTAAAGCGCCGGGCAGCAGGCGGCAGAAAAGGGCGATAAAGGAAGAGGATCGCGCCGTATCGACAAAGTCAGAAAAGGAATGGATACTATGATACGAGTGATGACAATAGAAGATTATGACGGGGTGTACGCCCTGTGGAAGAAGATCCGCGGGTTCGGCATCCGCAGCATCGATGATTCCCGGGAAGGGGTGAACCGTTTCCTGAAGCGCAACCCTACCACCAGCGTGGTAGCGGAGAAGGACGGGAAGATCGTGGGGAGCATCCTCTGCGGGCATGACGGCAGGAGGGGATGCCTGTACCATGTGTGCGTGGATGAGGCGTACCGAAGGCACGGAATCGGCAGGGCGATGGTCGTATTTGCCATGAAGGCGCTCAAAGAGGAGAAGATCAACAAGGTGTCTCTGATCGCGTTTACGAAAAATGATATCGGAAATGCATTCTGGAATACCATCGGCTGGACAGAGCGCCTGGACCTGAATTATTATGATTTTACCCTGAATGAAGAGAATATCACTGCATTTAATGAACAGTTGTGATAAATGAAGAGTAGAAATAAATGAACAACAGAGATAGATGAACAGCAGAAATAGATGTACAGCAGATATCTGGCAGGCAGATAAAGGAGATGGGCATATGAGCATAAAAATGATCGATGGCGGAGTCACCGCCGCAAAGGGCTTTCAGGCGGCAGCCGCGGCTGCGGGCATCAAGTACCAGGGCAGGACGGACATGGCGCTGATCTACAGTGAAAAGCCATGCAAGGCGGCAGGGACATTTACCACGAATGTGGTGAAAGCAGCTCCCGTGAAATGGGACCGGGCTGTGGTGGAGAGCAAAAAGAAGCCCCAGGCAGTGGTGGTCAATTCCGGGATCGCCAATGCGTGCACCGGCGAAGAGGGCATGAGATACTGCCGGGAGACCGCGGATGAGGCGGCTGAGATACTGGGGATCGAGAGGGACAGTGTACTTGTGGGTTCTACCGGGGTCATCGGCATGCAGCTTCCCATGGACAGAGTGCGGGCAGGCATCGCGGTGCTCGCGGCGGCGAAAAAGCCGGATCTGGCGAGCGGAACGGCAGCCGCTAAGGCGATCATGACGACAGATACGAGGAAAAAAGAAGCGGCAGTATCCTTTGAGATCGGAGGGAAGACTGTGACCATCGGCGGCATGGCAAAGGGATCAGGGATGATCCATCCGAATATGTGCACTATGCTCTCCTTTATCACCACAGACGCAAAGATCTCAAAAAAGGCGCTCCAGAAGGCGCTGAGCGAAGATGTGGAAGACACTTATAACATGATCTCCGTGGATGGGGATACTTCCACGAATGACACGGTGCTTCTGCTGGCAAACGGGATGGCGGGCAATGAGAAGATCCGCGTCGGCACCCCGGAGTACGAGACCTTCAAAGAGGCGCTCCACTGTGTCAACGAGACACTGGCAAAGATGATGGCAGGGGACGGCGAGGGGGCGACCGCCCTTTTCGAGGCAAAGATCATCGGGGCAAAGACAAAGGAACAGGCAAAGACGCTGGCAAAATCCATCGTCTGCTCCAACCTGACGAAAGCGGCCATCGCGGGCCATGACGCCAACTGGGGGCGCATCCTCTGCGCGATGGGATACTCGGGGGCGGAGTTTGACCCGGAGAAGGCAGACCTGTACTTTGAGAGCGCTGCCGGGAAGCTGAAGATCATCGAGAATGGCACAGCTACGGATTACAGCGAGGAGAAGGCGACGGAGATCCTCTCCCAGCCGGAGGTGACCGCGGTCGCGGACATCAAAGAAGGAAATGAGGAGGCAGCGGCATGGGGCTGCGACCTGACACACGGATATATTGAGATCAACGCAGATTACAGAAGCTGATCAGCAGGAGGGTATTATGAACGAAAATATGCAGAAATACCTGGACAAGGCGCAGGTGCTCATCGAGGCCCTGCCCTATATCCAGCGCTTTAACAGAAAGATCATTGTAGTGAAATACGGCGGCAGCGCCATGGTAGATGAGAGCTTAAAGGAGCGGGTGATCCAGGACGTGACGCTCCTGAAGCTCTGCGGTTTCAAGCCCATTATCGTACACGGCGGCGGCAAGGAGATCAGCAAATGGGTCGGAAAGGTCGGCATGGAGCCGAAATTCATCAACGGGCTTCGCGTGACGGATGAAGAGACTATGGAAGTGGCTGAGATGGTGCTGGGCAGGGTGAATAAAAGCCTGGTCCAGCTTGTGGAGAGCCTGGGCGTGCGCGCCATCGGCATCAGCGGAAAAGACGGGGCGCTTCTGAAGGTAGAGAAAAAATATTCCGAGGGGCAGGACATCGGATATGTGGGCGAGATCAAAGAAGTGAACGCCCAGATCCTCTATGATCTTCTGGAGAAAGATTTTCTCCCGATCGTCTGCCCAGTAGGACTGGATGACGAGTACAATACATATAATATCAATGCGGACGACGCGGCGTGCGCCATCGCCCGCGCCATGAAAGCGGAGAAGCTGGCGTTCCTGACGGATATCGAGGGCGTGTACAAGGATCCGGACGACCCGTCCACCCTGATCTCCGAGCTCGAGGTGGCTGAGGCGAAGAAGCTGATGGCTGACGGCTATATCGGCGGCGGCATGCTGCCCAAGCTCCAGAACTGTATCGACGCCATTGAGAACGGCGTGTCCAGGGTCCATATCCTGGACGGGCGTATCCCCCACTGCCTCCTCCTTGAGATCTTCACGAACAAGGGGATCGGGACAGCTATATTGAACAGTCAGGAAAGCAGGTATTATCATGGTGAATGAAAAGATCAAAGCAGCGGAAGAAAATCTGATCCACGTATACAACCGTTTCCCCATCGCGCTTGACCACGGCGAGGGAATGTACGTGTATGACACAGAGGGAAAAGAGTATCTGGACTTTGCGGCAGGGTTTGCCGTGACAGGGCTGGGATACGATAATAAAGAACTGAATGAAGCATTAAAAGCGCAGATCGATAAACTGTACCACATATCAAACCTTTACTATCACGAGAGCTGCGGCGAGGCTGCGCGTGAGCTGAACCGGATCTCCGGCATGGACCGGGTATTCTTTACCAACAGCGGGAGCGAGGCCAACGAGGGCGCCCTCAAGGCGGCGAGACGCTACGCGTACACAAAAGGCACGGGCCGGTATGAGTTTATCGCCATGGAGCATTCCTTCCACGGCAGGAGCTTCGGCGCGGTGTCCGTCACAGGGCACGGACCGTACAGGGAGCCTTTCGAGCCGCTGGTGCCGGGTGTGAAGTTCGCCAAGTTTAACGATCTGGACAGCGTGAAGGCGCTTGTCAGCGACAAGACCTGCGCGATCATCCTGGAGCCCCTCCAGGGCGAGGGCGGGATCAACCTTGCCACACAGGAATTTATGGAAGGGATCCGCAGGATCTGCGATGAGAATGACCTCCTCATGATCTGCGATGAAGTCCAGTGCGGCATGGGGCGCACGGGGACCATGTTCGCATGGCAGGGATTCGGCGTGAAGCCGGACATCCTGACTATGGCAAAGGAGATCGGGAACGGAATCCCTGTGGGCGCATTCGCCATGACAGAGCGGGTGGCGGGATATTCCCTGAAACCCGGGGACCACGGGGCAACCTACGGCGGGAACCCGCTGGCATGTACTGCGGTAAAAACTGTGATCAAAATTTTTGAACGGGACGATATCGTAGGGCACGTCAATCAGGTAGCCCCGTACCTCACGAAGCGTCTGGACGAGCTTGTGGGAGAGATGGACTGCGTCACAGAGCGAAAAGGCAAGGGACTGATGCAGGGCATCGTGGTCACAAAGCCGCTTGCGGAAGTTAACCGGAAAGCAATCGAAGAAGGGCTTCTGATCATCCAGGCGGAAGGGAATGTATTCCGCTTTGTGCCGCCGCTGATCGTGGAGGAGAAGCATATCGATGAGATGATCGGGAAGCTGAAGCGGGCGTTGTCTTAACCAGGAGAGGTACACAGCGGCACAGACAAACTGTGGAACAGGACAGGAATAAGAAACCGGCCAGGGGACATACTAAGGGAAAAGCAGGCATAAACTGCATGGAGGTATGGAACATGGCTGGTTTTTTTATTGCCCTGATCTCCGGGGCGCTTATGAGCATACAGGGAGTATTTAACACACAGGTCACAAAGACAACCGGAGTGTGGGTCAGCAACGGCTGGGTGCAGATCACGGCGTTCGCCGTCTGTCTGGCGGCGTGGCTGTTTACCGGGCGGGACAGTGTCTCTGCCATCGCAAAGGTAGAGCCAAAGTATATGCTGCTGGGCGGGGCGATCGGCGCTGTGATCACATGGACTGTGATAAAGAGCGTTGCGGCGCTGGGGCCTGCGAAGTCTGCGCTCCTCATTGTCATCGCCCAGCTCGCGGTATCGTATCTCATCCAGCTCTTCGGAATGTTTGGCATGGACAGAGAGCCGTTCTCCTGGCGGAAACTGGGCGGGCTCCTTGTGGCAGTGATCGGGATCGCGGTATTTCAGTGGGAGTAGGATAAGCAGGGGATTATTGCAGACATATGTAATAAATCTGTAACAATCTGTTAATACCGTAACAAAGAATTAATTGTCTATTGTAATTTTGATAAAAATTCGTTACAATGTTACTGTCCGGCATAAAAGGGGTAACTCTCCCGGTTTGAGAACTGTGGAGAAAAATATGCATGACAGAATGAAAAAAAGGAAGGCAGTATGGTTTTCGGTCCTGGCAGCCGCGCTCGTAACTGCGGGATGTGCCGGGAAGGGTGAAGAGAGCCTGGAAGAGCTGTCAGTCTCTGCTGAGAGCGAGACGGAAGAAGAGGGAGCTGCCCCGCAGGAAGAACAGGAGCCTGCGGAGACAGTCTATGTCTATGTGTGCGGGGCAGTCAATGCTCCCGGGGTATATGAATTAAATGAGGATGCCCGTGTATTTGAAGCGATCACTCTCGCCGGCGGCATGACGGCGGAGGCGGCGCCTGAGGCGGTAAGCCAGGCCCGGACCGTGGCGGACGGGGAACAGATCTATGTCCCCACAGTCCAGGAGGTTCAGATGCAGGGCTCCGGGGTTGAAGATATCGTAACCGGAAATGCGGACGTAAACGGGAAAGTAAATATTAATACAGCCGGAAAAGAGGAACTCATGACCCTGACAGGGATCGGAGAGGCAAAGGCTCAGAGCATCCTGGACTACCGTGAGGAGCACGGCCGGTTCGGGAGCATTGAGGATCTGATGCTGATCGAGGGAATCAAAGAAGGAGTATTTAATAAAATAAAAGAAGACATAACGATTTGAAGACAGGGAGTCAGACAGAGGAGTATGAGTAAGAAGATATTGGTGGTAGACGATGAAAAACTGATCGTAAAAGGGATCCGGTTCAGCCTGGAGCAGGAGGGCATGGAAGTGGACTGTGCTTATGACGGCGAGGAAGCGCTGGAGTGCGCGAGAAACTGCGAGTATGACCTGGTGCTCCTGGACGTCATGCTTCCGAAGCTGGACGGATTCCAGGTATGCCAGCAGATCAGGGAGTTTTCCGATATGCCGATCGTGATGCTGACAGCGAAAAGTGAAGACATGGACAAAATCCTGGGACTTGAGTACGGCGCGGACGACTATATCACCAAGCCGTTCAATATCCTCGAGGTGAAGGCGAGGATCAAGGCGATCATGCGGCGCACTTCGAAGAAGAAGGAGCCTGCGGGAAGCCCGGTGCTCATCAAGGGCAATATGAAGATCGACTGCGAGAGCCGCCGCGTGTTTATCGGGGAGAGGGAGATCAACCTCACGGCAAAAGAATTTGACGTGCTGGAGCTGCTCGCCATGAACCCGAACAAGGTGTACAGCAGGGAAAACCTTTTAAACCTTGTGTGGGGATATGATTATCCGGGAGACGCGAGGACAGTCGATGTGCATATCCGGCGTCTGCGGGAAAAGATCGAGATGAACCCGAGCGAACCGAAATATGTACATACAAAGTGGGGAGTGGGTTATTATTTCCAGGGTTAATCGTCAGTTTACATTCAGAGACAGGATCTTTAAAAATATGCGGTTCCGTTTTATCCTGTCCGCCATGCTGGCAGGGCTCCTGCCATGCCTGGCGGCTCTTTTCGGGATCGTGAAATTCTATGAGTCGCGCGCGGTGGAACTTCGCACCGCGGAAATCCAGAACCAGTGCACCATACTGTGCAACCAGCTGAATAATTACGGATATCTGTCAGATACGTCCTCAGAGGTCATTAATAGCAGCCTTACCCAGCTGACCAATATTTATAACGGGCGGGTCATGGTCATTGATAAAGACCTCAGGGTAATCAAAGATACATACAGCCTGGATGAGGGCAAGACGGATGTGTCGGAAAATGTTGTCCGCTGTATGAAAGGCGAGAGGACAAATTTTTATGACAGGACCAACCATTATATCGAGGTGACTTCCCCCATTGTGGAGAGCGGGGGAGAGAAAGTGCTGGGTGTGATGCTTGCCAGTGTTTCCACAGATAATATCGAGACGACAAAGCAGGTGCTGTATACCCACGGCGGGGTGATCGTTGGGATCGCCATGATCCTTCTTGCCATGCTCAGCGTGTTCCTGGCAGACCGGATGGTGCGGCCCATCCACAAGATCACAGGGGCCATCGAAAACGTGACAGAAGGGTACAGCGACGATGTGCTCCATGTGGATACATTTACAGAGACAAGGCAGCTGAGCGAAGCGTTTAATAAAATGCTCGGAAGGCTGAAGCTCCTGGATGAGTCCAGGGAAGAGTTCGTATCCAATGTGTCCCATGAGCTGAAGACGCCTATGACGTCTATGAAGGTTCTGGCGGATTCGCTCCTGGAGCAGGACAATGTGCCGGTGGAGATGTACCAGGAGTTCATGCAGGATATCGCGAAGGAGATCGACCGGGAGAACCAGATCATCACAGACCTGCTCTCCCTTGTGAAGATGGACCGGTCAGGCCAGACGATGAACATCCGGACCATGAATATCAATGATCTGCTGGAACAGATCCTGAAACGGTTAAAGCCGATCGCGGAGAAGAAAAATGTAGAGATGGTCATGGAGACCTTCCGGCCTGTGAATGCGGAGATCGATGAGACAAAATTTACCCTTGCCGTATCAAACCTTGTGGAAAATGCCATTAAATATAACCATGAGAACGGATGGGTCCATGTCTCCCTGAATGCGGACCACAAGTATTTTTATGTGAAGGTGGAGGACTCGGGGATCGGGATCCCGGAGCAGGACCAGGCGCATATATTTGAGAGGTTTTACCGTGTGGACAAGTCCCATTCCCGGGAGATCGGAGGGACAGGGCTTGGGCTTTCCATCGCAAGGAATGCGGTCCTCGTGCACCGCGGCTCCATCAAAGTATACAGCAACGAGGGAGAGGGGACCACGTTCACAGTCCGGATCCCTCTTACCTACCTGGCAGCATAGGAGGGAAAGAGATGAAAAGAAAGATCATGCTTTTTGCCGGATGTGTATTTATATCCGTCATGCTTGCCTCATGCGGGAAACGCACAGATGTAGGGAAAGAGGACCCGTTTATCTACTGTCTGAACGAAGACAGAACGGGACTTATCAAGGTCTTATATGAGTTCCCTGAGGGAGATGCCGAAGAGACGGCCAGGACAGTGCTGGAGGAACTGAAAGAACCGGCAGAAGAGATTGAGTATACAGCCCCTATCCCAAAGGAAGTCAAAGTTCAGGAATGTCAGCTCAGAGGAACGATCCTGGACGTGGATTTTAACAGCGCATACCTGGAAATGGGCTCCCTGGAAGAAAAAATGGTGAGGGCTGCTGTGGTCCAGTCTCTGGTCCTGATCGACGGGGTCAATGCGGTGTCGTTCACCGTGGACGGGGAAATGCTGGAGGACAGTTCAGGTTTTCCCGTGGGGCTGATGAATGCGGATGATTTTGTGGAAAATACCGGTTCATCGCCCACTGCCTATCAGACGGATACCCTGACCCTTTATTTCGCGGATAAAGAAGGGAACCGGCTTGTCCCGCAGAAAGTCGATGTGAGGTACAGCAGCAATGTATCGCGGGATAAACTGATCGTGGAGAAACTCATGCAGGGGCCTGCCGGGAGCGGCGCTTATCCGACGGTCAACCCGGATGCAAACCTTTTGAGCGTAACGATTAAGGACGGGATCTGTTACGTGAATTTTGACAGCACGTTTCTTACAGGGGCTTATGACGTGCTGCCGGAAGTGACAGTGTATTCGATCGTGAATTCTCTGGTCGGGGGAACAGAGGCGCAGAAAGTGCAGATCACGATCAACGGGGAAACGGATGCAAAGTATATGGAGACAGTGGATCTGTCCCAGCCTCTTGAGGCAAAAGAAGAACTGGTCGCAGCCGAAGAATAAAAAGAAGAATGAGAAAGCGGCCGCTTTGTGTGGTATGCGTCCTTTTTGTGGCGGTACAGGCGATAAGAGTGTGTTTTTTCGGCGCTGGAGCAGAGGCTTCCGCGCTGGAGAACGCGCTCATCCAAAGTATGCCTTCAGCCGGGGTCGCGCTGGAAGGCACTGTGTCTAAGATCGAAGAAAAATCAAAAGTGACAGCAGTCTGTCTAAAGGACAATGCTGTATCTGTTTCAGATCAGAAAATTCAGGAACCAACCGTCATGGCCTATGTCAGGCCGGAACAGAAAGAAAAAAACGAAGAACACATTCGCATTGGGAACAGGGTCCGGATATCCGGGGAGGCCGCTGTTTTTGACAGCGCGCGCAATCCGGGGAATTTTGACCAGCGCGCTTACTATGCCAGACAGGGGATCCATGTCCTTGTGTGGGCAGATACACTGGATGTGACTTCCCAGGAGACAGACAGGGTGACACAGTTTCTCTCCGAGGTCCGCGGCGCATGGAAAGATATCTTAACGAAACATCTGGGAGACTATTATGGCGGGACGATGAGTGCTGTCCTTCTGGGGGATAAGGCCGGGCTGGACGCAGAGATGAAGAAGATGTATCAGAAGAATGGGATCGGGCACCTGCTTGCCATATCAGGGCTCCATATGTCCTTTCTCGGTATGGGGATCTACAGCCTGCTCAGGAGGACCGGGCTTGGATTTATCCCTGCCGGCATCGCAGGCGGGGCGGTCCTTATCCTTTATACGGTGATGATCGGGGCAGGGGTGTCCAGCCTGCGGGCGCTTATCATGTTCCTTATCCGGGTCGGTGCGGATATGACAGGGAGAGACTATGACCTGGCGACCAGCCTGGCTGTGGCAGCGGCGGTACTCTGCGCCCGGCAGCCGCTGTATGTGACGGACGCGGGATTCCTCCTCTCCTTTGGGGCAATCCTGGGACTGGTCCTGCTCAGCCCGGTGTTTGGGGAAATGTTTTGGTCGGAGAAGCTGGAAGCAGCGGCGGGGAGAAAGAAAGGCGGGAAAACAGAAGGGGCAAAAGGAAAGGGCGGGCGGCACATGCTCAGGCGGTATCTCTGTGGAAAGATATTTACAGCGGGGCGCTGGCTTTTCAGCGGCCTTGCGTCCAGCCTGGCGGTGAATGTCCTGCTTCTCGGCCCGGTGCTGTATTTCTATTTTGAGATCCCGCCCTACTCTGTGCTGCTGAATCTCCTCGTGATCCCGGTCATGCCCGTGGCAATGGCATCCGGCATCATCGGGTCCGCGCTGACACTTTTGTCTGACAGCCTGGGCGGAGCAGTGCTCCAGGCGAGCAAAGCGGTGCTCTGGATGTACGACTGTCTCTGCGGTGCTTCGGGAGCGCTCCCGGGGAGCCGGTTTGTGACAGGGAGACCGGATATTGTCTGGCTGGCCGGATATTATGCGGTATTGGGGATCCTCTGCTGGATTTTTTATTATCTCCGCCAGAAGGCAGAAGAGGGCAGGAGCGGCGGAGTCTTTCGCATTCCCGGCATCCTGCTCGTAGTGTGCGCTGTGGGGATGGCGGCGGCCTGCCGTCTGGGCCGTAAGAGTGAAGAAGGGATCCGGGCAGCAGTGCTGGATGTGGGACAGGGGGACTGTATCTATATCAGAGGAGAACAGGGCGATTATCTCGTGGACGGAGGCAGCAGCGACGTGTCCTCAGCGGGGATATACCGGATCGAGCCGTATCTTCTGGCGAACGCTGTGGATACCCTGGATTATGTATTTGCCACCCACGGGGACGAGGATCATATCAATGGGATCAGGGAGCTTCTCGAGAACCAGGATCTGGGCGTCAGCGTCAGGAATCTCGTGCTGCCTTCGGAGGAATATCTTGATGAGAAACTCCTGGAACTGGCAGAGACAGCCAGGGAGAATGGAACAAGGACAGCGGTCATGAGGGCAGGAGATAAGATCACTGAAAAAGACGGAAAAACCGAACTGAAATGTCTGGGCCCTGTGGAGGGCACAAAACTCGAGCCCGGAAACGAAGCGTCGCTTGTCCTGGAACTGACGTATGGAGATTTTTGTATGCTCCTCACCGGGGATGTGGAAGGACAGGGCGAGGAGTCCCTTTATAAAGAAGGGGAACTCCCGCAGTGCGACGTGCTCAAGGCAGCGCACCACGGATCGCGCAGTTCTACCGCAACAGAATTTCTCAGGGCAGCTCAGCCGGCAGTCACTCTGATCTCCGCGGGAGTGGATAATCGGTATGGACATCCCCACGAAGAGACGCTGGGACGGCTGACAGAGAACGGAAGCAGAATATATTCTACCCAGGAGAACGGCGCTCTCACCGTCTGGACAGACGGAAAAACAATGAGGCTGAAGGGATTTACAGAATATCAGGAAGATGAAAAGCGCTGACAGTATGGATTGGGAATGCAGGAAGATGAGGAGGTCCTCAGATGGAAACCCGTCTGAGGACCATAATATCTGACGGAGACGGAGGGATTCGAACCCTCGTGCCCCGGAGGGCAAACGCATTTCGAGGGGCGTGAAACGGCTAAAACCCCTTATATCTCCGCACAAGTCCGTATACAATACCTCCCGCAAGCCTGTAAAAACGGGCTTTTTTCGTATCTTGTTATTTGTGTCCGCATAACCTTACAACTTCATTTTTCCCGTCCGGGCACCATTTGGGCACCACGGGCACCATTCAGAACAAGGAGGACACATGAATAATAACATTCTTTTAGATA
>CALWDM010000008.1 GCA_944376695.1 uncultured Mediterraneibacter sp.
CGAAGGGGCAGTTCACTGGAATGCCAAAACTGCTTTTTCGTTTACCCCATCATCGATTCTAACCTAACAAATTTACCGTTTTAATCCGTTCAATTCTTCTTTTTCTTCCCTGCTCACCCTATACGATTCCCGTATTTTCTGGATTGCTTTATTGTGTGTGAAATCGTCCATATGGTTATTTTCCAGAAACTTCCTTGTCTGTTCCGGGAATTTTACGCAGCAGACCTGGATCGCCCACGCCGCCCCCATTTTCGCATAATAGCCGTCATGATGGAGTCCATCGCATATCCTGAGGATCTCATCGATATGTTCTGCATCCACAAAATGTGACATCATGGAAACGATCATAAAGCGGAGCTGAAATTCTTCCCTGCTGTCTCTGTATGTTTTCAGATAGTCAAACCAGTAGTCCGGATCCCTGCGCATAAACTTAAAACCTGTCACACAGCTGTCGCAGACTGCCCAGTTTCCGATCTTGGGCACGAACTCATCCAGGTATTTTCTTCGCTCTGTAAGATCCATTTTCCCATATCCGATCACAAGCCCCTGGAGCATGATCTCCTCGTGGATGGAATCTGTCCTGATCTTTTCTCCTGCCTCTTCGAGATAGGCCCGGCAATCTGTTTTTGCGATTTCCTGTGCAAGTTTTCTCAGGACAGGGATACGGATCCCGATGACATGCTCCACTCCCGGGAGAAGTTTTTGATTAAACTCTTTATACTCTTCCTCTGACAATGCGTATAACTTTTTTCTGATCTCCTCTACCATTTTTCTCTCCTGCCAGAAAGGCTTCCGGCCTGATCTCCAGGACGGAAGCCTTCTGTCATCTTGCTTACTGTCAGCCGGATTCTGTCCCGGCCGGCCTCTGCTTATTATTTCTCTTTATTCTTCAGATATTCGTCAATGCCCTTTGCCCCGGCTTTTCCGGCGCCCATGGCAAGGATGACCGTAGCGGCGCCGGTAACCGCGTCGCCGCCTGCGAACACGCCTTCCTTTGAAGTCTGGCCATTCTCCTCATCAGCAACGATACATTTCCTGCGGTTTGTCTCCAGCCCTTTTGTCGTGGAAGAGATCAGCGGATTGGGCGATGTACCGAGAGACATGATGACCGTATCCACTTCGATATCATATTCGGAACCCGGGATCTCCACCGGACGTCTTCTTCCGGATGCATCCGGCTCGCCAAGCTCCATCTTAATCACAGTCATGCTTGTGATATTTCCATTTTCATCCACGTTGATCTTTTTCGGATTTGTCAGAAGGTCAAAGACCACGCCTTCTTCTTTTGCGTGATGTATCTCTTCTGCTCTGGCCGGAAGCTCTGCTTCGCTTCTTCTGTACACGATATGTACTTCCGCGCCGAGACGCAGCGCTGTCCTGGCCGCATCCATAGCGACATTTCCCCCGCCCACGACTGCGACTTTCTTGCCCGCGGCGATCGGAGTATCGTAAGAATCGTCAAATGCCTTCATCAGGTTGCTTCTCGTCAGATATTCATTCGCGGAAAACACTTCGTTGGCATTCTCTCCCGGAATGCCCATAAACATCGGAAGACCCGCTCCTGAACCGATAAAAACAGCTTCAAATCCTTCATCTTCCATGAGCTGATCGATGGTGGTGGATTTTCCGATCACAACATTTGTTTCAAATTTGACTCCAAGCTCTTTTACTTTCTCTATCTCTTTTTCCACGATTTTCAGCTTCGGAAGACGAAACTCAGGAATGCCATACACAAGCACTCCTCCCAGCTCATGAAGCGCCTCAAACACAGTCACATCGTATCCCATCTTTGCCAGGTCGCCCGCGCATGTAAGACCGGACGGACCAGAACCGATCACCGCCACCTTATGTCCGTTCTTCTCCTCTGCGCCAACAGGCTTGATATCGTTCTCAAGGGCATAGTCTGCCACGAATCTCTCCAGTTTTCCGATGGACACCGGCTCTCCCTTGATGCCGCGGATGCATCTCCCCTCGCACTGGGACTCCTGCGGGCAGACACGTCCGCAGATCGCCGGGAGCGCGCTGGATTTACCGATCACCTTGTACGCCTCCTCGATATTGCCCTCCTTCACTTCCTGGATGAACGCCGGAATATCTATTGAAACCGGACAGCCCTGAATACATTTCGCGTTTTTGCAGTTCAGACATCTAACCGCTTCTTGCATCGCCTCTTCCAGAGTATATCCGAGGCAGACCTCATCAAAATTCGCCGCGCGTTCTTTTGGTTCCTGTTCTCTGACAGGAACTTTTTTTAACATATCAGCCATTATTCGTCACCTCCGCAATGTCCGCAGCCTCCGTGATGCGTATTTCCCTCCTGAAGTTTAAGCATCGCTCGTCCTTCCGCTGTCTTATACATCTGACTTCTCTTCATTGCCTGATCAAAATCTACAAGATGTCCATCGAATTCCGGCCCGTCCACACAGGCAAATTTGATCTCATCCCCTACCTGAAGGCGGCACGCCCCGCACATCCCGGTCCCGTCCACCATGATGGGATTCATACTGACGATCGTCGGGATCTCCAGCTTCTTCGTCAGCAGACAGACGAACTTCATCATGATCATCGGCCCGATGGCAACGCAGACATCGTATTGATTCCCATTATTTACAAGTTCTTCAACCATAGTGGTGACCATGCCGGCATGTCCGTATGTACCGTCATCTGTACAGGGATAATAATTACCTGCTGCCGCTTTCATCTCCTCCTCAAGGATCAGCATATCCTTTGTCTTCGCGCCCACGATCACATCCGCGTCAATGCCGCGCTCATGCAGCCATTTTATCTGCGGATACACCGGCGCCGCGCCCAGTCCGCCTGCCACAAAGAGCATTTTCCGATTCTTCAGGACATCAACATCCTCATGAACAAACTCTGAAGCACATCCGAGCGGTCCGGTAAAATCACGAAAATAATCCCCCTCCTTAAGTGCGCCCATCCTGGTCGTCGATGCGCCTACCTCCTGCACGACAATGGTGATCGTTCCTGCTTCCCTGTCATAATCACAGATGGTCAGAGGAATACGCTCACCCTTTTCATCCATTTTAACGATAACAAACTGACCGGGCAGACAGTGTTGTGCCACGCGAGGCGCATGCACATCCATCAGAAAGATCCTGTCCGCCAGTTTCTCTGCTTTCATTATCTGATACATGGTCTTCCTCCTCGTCAAAAATCACTCTTTCACTATAATACGCTAAATCGTGCGGGATGGCAAGTAAAATAAATAAGACCGGCACGGCAGGGCTCTCGTGACCGATACCCTGACCATCCCGGTCCTGTATCCTGTTTCAGAACATCATTTTAAATGAAATATATATCTGGAAATATTTGACCTCAATGCCGCTTCACGTCCGGTTTTTCAGAAGTCAACCTCTGTTCCGTAATATGTACATGTGAACAGTTTCTCCATCGCAGCCGGATCGATGGCACGCGGGTTGGACCCTGTGCATGCGTCGCCTACCGCCAGCTCTGCGATCCTGGAAATCTTTTCTTTAAATTCCTCTTCATTGATCCCAAAATCTTTCAGTGTCTTCGGTATGTTCAGCTTCACATTGAACTCATCGATCTTTTTAACAAGACTGTTGATGAGAGCTTTCTCAGATGTTCCCTGAAGACCCATCCTGCGGGCGATCTCAGCGTAGCGTTTTGCTGCCACCGGTTCTTTCGCGTTATACTGGATGACATACGGAAGATAAATGGCGTTTGCGCATCCGTGAGGGATATGTCCTGTGGAGAATGCTGCTCCTGTCTTGTGCGCCATGGAGTGTACGATACCAAGCAGCGCGTTGGAGAATGCCATTCCCGCAAGGCACTGTGCGTAGTGCATCTGCTCTCTCGCCTCCATGTTACAGTCATAGGAAGCCGGAAGGTAATCCAGTACCATCTCGATCGCCTGGAGCGCCAGCGGGTCAGTGAACGGTCCGCTCAGTGTGGACACATACGCCTCGATCGCGTGCGTCAGAGCGTCCATACCTGTGTAAGCCACCTGTTTTACCGGCAGCCCTGATACAAGATCCGGATCAACGATCGCCACATCGGGGGTGATGTTGAAGTCAGCAAGCGGATATTTCACGCCTGTCTGATAGTTTGTGATCACTGAGAATGCAGTAACCTCTGTCGCTGTACCTGACGTAGACGGGATTGCTGCAAATTTTGCTTTTGTCCTGAGCTCCGGGAAGTTAAACGGTGTGCACAGCTCCTCAAAAGTCGTTTCCGGGTACTCATAGAAAGCCCACATTGCTTTTGCCGCATCGATCGGAGAACCGCCTCCCATAGAAACGATCCAGTCCGGCTCAAACGCGCGCATCGCCTCTGCGCCTTTCATGACAGTCTCTACTGACGGATCCGGCTCAACGCCTTCAAATAACTGTACTTCCATTCCTGCTTCTTTCAGATAGTTCACAGCGCGGTCAAGGAATCCCTGACGCTTCATAGAGCCACCGCCAACAACGAGGAGCGCCTTTTTCCCTTTAAGGTTTTTCAACTCTTCAAGGCACCCTTTCCCGTGGTAAATGTCTCTTGGTAAACAAAATCTGCTCATTTCCAGCATCTCCTTTACATATTGTTATTTTTTTAACGCAGTCATTATAACTCTTTTTATTCTAAAAAACAACCCTGCTATAGTTAAAAGTGTATAAAACCTTTCACTATAACAGGGCTGCCTTATTGCTCTTGTCATTCTGACGTTGTAATATAATTTCTGGTAGTGGCCTCTGTGGCTTTTCCGTTATTATTGTTCACCAGAATCGCCATAAAAATCGTCTGCGCATTCCCGGGCATTGTAACAGGACCTGTATACCGGGCCGATGAGGCAGTTGGAGTTGTGCCGTCCATCGTATAATAAGCCGTATACCCGTCCGGGACGGTAACCGTGATCTGCTGCGGCTGGCTGTACTGTCCGGTGGACGGCGCCACAGCCGGAGCATCTACGATCGGAAACTGGATCACATATGTGCCGGATGAAATCACGCTGGGAATCCCGTTGCTGTTCACAGCGACCGCACGAATTTCAAACTCACCCTCCTCCTGAAGCAGGACAGGCTCCGTATACTTTGTGCCGTTCTCTGACGAAGGATCCGAGCCATCCAGTGTGTAGTAAATATCTCCCCCTGTCTCTGAGGTGAGAGTGATCTCCTGTACTTCCTCAAAGGTTCCCTCTTCCGGACTGAATTCCGGCGCGGAGGAAATATAGTCTGACACTGCAGCAAGCACTGTCTCATCTTCACAATTCTGAAGCAGCTCAGAAATTTTTGCAGTCTGTTCCGTATCCATATAGAAATCGATCGCAGCCTGATAAAGTCTCACATTCGAAGGCTGGGTCCGGATCGCGTCCTGAAATACCTCCTCCGCGCTGTCCAGGTCCTCCTGATCGATGTAGATCTCCGCGAAACCCTCATAAGCTTCCGGGCGGGACCTGTCCTTTATGACTGCCCTGTCAAAATATCTCTCCGCAGCGGCGTAATCCCCGGACTGTATCGCATTATATCCCTTTCTTATCATTCCGGTATACGAATTCTGATACACAATGACCGAACCGGCCACAATCAGGGCAAAGATCGCAAACAGGGTAATCAGAAGATTTCTACGCTTTCTCTTCGCCGCCTCGAGCCGCTTCTGCTGGCGCTGTCTCTTTAATTCCGCTGTATTCTGGCGGGAACGGCGCAGTTCATCTGTATTCTGACGGGAACGGCGCATCTCGCCTGTTCTCTGCCGTGGATGCTGGACATTTCCGGCTGCCTGACGCTGTCTGCGCAGCTCATCTGTGTTTCTCCGCCCCTGATCTGCATTCTGTCCCCCATACCTCCGGTCCTTTCGGATCCGGTCCATCTCATCCTGGCTGAGCACGCGGGTCGCGTTTACATTCTGGTCACCGCCGTCTCTTCTGTACCGTCTGATGTCATCCGTCTGTATCTGCCTGGTCGCGCCTTCGACAGAACCCTTTACCTCCCTTGCAAGGACGTCCTCCAGCGGATTATAGTCCGGCACGATCTGTACTTCCTCTCCGCACCGGGGACATACCATCTGATCATCGGGGATATCTGCTCCGCAATGTCTGCATATCATGGTCGTTCCTCCTGAGTACGAATCGTCTCTACGCAGTTATTCATCAGCATGGCGATCGTCATGGGGCCAACGCCTCCCGGTACAGGGGTAATCGCGGATGTGACGGATTCCACGTCCGCGAAATCCACATCCCCGCAGAGATGGTTCTGCGCATCCCTGTGCATACCCACATCGATGACGACCGCGCCTTCTTTTATATAGTCTTTTGTAATAAACCGTTCTTTCCCGATCGCCACGATGAGAATATCCGCGCGCCGTGTGACCTCTTTCAAATCTCTGGTTCGGGAGTGCGCCACAGTCACAGTCCCGTTTTCACGCAGCAGAAGAGCAGCCATCGGTTTCCCTACGATATTGCTTCTCCCGATGACCACGCATTCTTTCCCCTCTATGGAAATCCCGGATCTTTTCAAAAGCTGGATGATCCCGGCCGGTGTACAGGACAGGAACCCTTTCTCGCCGATCCAGAGCCTTCCCACGCTTACCGGGTGGAACCCATCCACATCCTTGTCCGGTGAAATGGTCCGGATGATCCGGTCCTCATCGATCTGTGCCGGAAGAGGGAGCTGGACGAGGATCCCGTTTACACTGTCGTCTCCATTTAGCTCCTCGACCAGGCGGACGAGTTCCTCTTCTGTCGTCTCCTCCGGGAGCTCGTACGACCTGGATTCAATGCCGATGTAGGCACACGCCTTTTTCTTATTATTTACATAGACAGAGGAGGCGGGGTCTTTCCCCACCTGGATGACCGCAAGGCAGGCATGTCTGCCCTTTGCCGCCAGTTTCGTCACTTCTGCTCTTAATTCATCCCTGATCTGCTGTGAAATCTTTTTTCCATCGATTATCTGTGGCATCTGTATCTCCCCTTTATCGTTTAAAACAGCCCTGTGATCTTTCCGTCATCTGTCACATCGATCCCGTTTGCCGCAGGTACTTTCGGAAGTCCCGGCATTGTCATGATCGCGCCTGTAAGGGCGACCACAAACCCTGCCCCGGCATTTACATACACTTCACGGATATGGATGTCAAACCCTTCTGGTCTTCCCAGCTTCTTCGCATCGTCTGACAGAGAATACTGATTCTTTGCCATACAGACCGGAACATTGCCAAACCCGAGGGATTCGATCCTGGCGATCTGTTTTTCCGCCGCCGGTTCACAGACAACGCCTTTTGCTCCGTAGATCTCTTTTGCCACGGTCTCGATCTTCTCTCTGATCGACAGATCGTCTGCGTAAATTGTATGGAACTCTGACGCCTTCCTCTCAAGCGTCTCAAGCACCTTCTCCGCAAGGGCGATACCGCCCTCTCCGCCTTTTTCCCACACTTCCGAAAGCGCGAACTCACACCCGCGCTCTTCGCAGAACCTGCGGATAAATTCATTTTCCGCCTCTGTATCTGTGACAAAGGAGTTTAAAGTTACGATCACAGGAACTCCGTACTTCTGTATATTCTCAATATGTTTCTCAAGATTTACGATTCCTTTTGCAAGGGCGTCCAGATTTTCTTCCGCAAGATCAGCCTTTGCAACGCCTCCATTATACTTCAAAGCGCGCACAGTTGCAACCAGTACCACGGCATCCGGCTTCAGCCCCGCCATACGGCACTTGATGTCAAAGAATTTTTCTGCGCCCAGGTCCGCTCCGAATCCGGCTTCCGTGATAGCGATATCACTCAGTTTGAGAGCCATCTTCGTCGCCCGCACGCTGTTGCATCCGTGGGCGATATTGGCGAAGGGACCGCCGTGCACAAGCGCCGGCGTGTGCTCCAGGGTCTGGATAAGATTCGGTTTCACAGCGTCCTTTAAGAGCGCTGCCATAGCGCCGGTCGCTTTCAGGTCATCCGCTGTTACCGGCTCTCCGTCGAAGTTATACGCGACAATGATCTTCCCCAGTCTCTTCTTCAAGTCAGCCAGGTCATCCGCCAGGCAGAGGATCGCCATGATCTCGGATGCGACAGTGATGACGAAATGATCCTCCCTTACCAGGCCATCCATCTTATCTCCCAGACCCACGACAATATTCCTGAGGACGCGGTCATTCATATCCAGGCAGCGTTTCCACACAACCTGCCGCGGATCGATGCCGAGGCTGTTGCCCTGCTGGATATGGTTGTCAAGCATTGCCGCGAGAAGATTGTTTGCAGAGGTGATGGCATGAAAATCTCCGGTGAAATGGAGATTGAGGTCCTCCATGGGAACTACCTGCGCATACCCGCCGCCGGCAGCGCCGCCTTTGATCCCGAAGCACGGCCCGAGGGAGGGCTCTCTCAGGGCAAGCATTGCGTTTTTCCCGAGCTTTGCCATTGCCTGTCCCAGCCCGATCGAGGTCGTTGTCTTTCCCTCCCCGGCGGGCGTCGGATTGATCGCAGTCACAAGGACAAGCTTCCCGTCCTCTCTGTCTTTGACGCGGTCCCAGAGATCATCGGAAAGCTTTGCCTTATATTTCCCGTAAAACTCCAGTTCATCCTCCATAATACCCGCGCGCGCCGCTACGTCCCGGATATGTTCCATTTTCGCTTCCTGAGCGATCTGAATATCTGTCTTCATTCTTTTCCTCCTCTGCGCCCTTCTTCCTCACATCATTTTATCCTCTGACGCTGTATATTTACTGGTTCTGGAGATACTCCTCAAATTCTTCCTTTGTCATCAGAACTTTTCTGGGCTTTGTGCCCTCCTCCGGACCTACTACCCCTGCTTCCGCAAGCTGGTCCATGATTCGCGCCGCGCGGTTGAACCCGATCTTGAACATCCTCTGGAGCATGCCGATGGACGCTTTTTCCTTGTCAATAATCAGTTTCCCCGCCTCGGCAAAATATGTATCTCTGTCATCACCGGTTTCTGACGGCGCTGCCGTCCCATCAGCGGGAATATTGGAATTCATATGCTCTTCCAGCTCATCATTATAAGATGCGTTTCCGTTCTTATTGATAAGGTAATCTACGACATCCTGGACTTCCTTATCGGAAACAAAAGAGCCCTGTACGCGCACCGGCTTCGGATAACCGGACGGGTAAAAGAGCATGTCTCCTTTGCCGAGCAGTTTCTCTGCTCCGTTCATATCAATGATCGTCCTGGAATCCACTCCTGATGATACGGAAAAAGCGATCCTGGACGGCATATTCGCCTTGATCAGTCCTGTAATTACATTGACCGACGGCCTCTGTGTGGCAAGGATCAGATGCAGCCCCGCAGCCCTGGCAAGCTGTGCCAGCCGGCAGATCGCTCCCTCTACTTCTCCCGGGGCGACCATCATCAGGTCCGCAAGCTCATCGATAATAATTACGATCTGAGGAAGCTTTTTCTTTATTTCCTCTCCTGTCTCACCTTTTTCAACTCTGGCATTAAACCCTTTCAGGTCTCTCACATTATATTCCGCGAACAGCTTGTACCGTTTCTCCATCTCTGCCACAGCCCAGTTCAGCGCGCCGGCTGCTTTTTTCGGTTCTGTGACTACCGGGATCATCAGGTGCGGGATCCCATTATAGACACTCAGCTCCACAACCTTCGGATCCACCAGGATCAGCTTCACTTCATCCGGGTCCGACTTGTAGATAATGCTCATGATCAGCGTATTGATGCACACGGATTTTCCTGACCCTGTCGCCCCCGCCACAAGGAGATGGGGCATCTTTGCAATATCCGCCACGACCACTTTGCCTGCGATGTCCTTGCCGACCGCAAAAGTAATCGGGGATTTGCTGTTCCTGAATTCTGCTGATTCCAGAAGGTCTCTCAGCATGACCGCCGTGTTCTCGCTGTTGGGTACCTCGATGCCAACGGCTGCCTTCCCCGGGATGGGAGCCTCGATCCTCAGGTCAGCCACTGCCAGGTTCAGCTTGATATCATCTGCCAGCCCCACGATCTTGCTCACCTTCACGCCCTGATCCGGCTGGAGTTCATACCGTGTGACAGAAGGTCCGCAGCTGGCGTTTGTCACATGGACGCCCACCCCAAAGTTCTGGAGCGTCTGCTCCAGTTTCAGGGCTGTCGCCCGCAGATGCGCGTCCGAATCTCCTCCTGTCTTCTTTCCTCTTTTCAGCAGTGAGAGAGGAGGCGTATGGTACACTGGCATTTGCTTTTCCTGCCCTGTCTGCGCCGCGGCCGCGACTTTCTCTGTCTCCGCCGCCACCTGGGCCGTATCCTCTGCTCTGCTGCGTCTTCTCCTAGCGCCGGCTTCCACGTCTGCCGCTTCCGCGCCCGGTTCTTCTCCGGTCCCCGCCGGCCCGCTGTCCGCATGCGCGGCCGCTGTCCCTCCCAGGCTTTCCTGACCGTTGTTTTCCCGGTCAGACGGAGACGCAAAAGGATCCGGCATATCCTGCCCCGGGCTGTCCGCACGGTTGATTATAAAGCTGTCCACATGGGACATCTCTGAATTTCTTTCCCTGCTGTTGTCAGTCAGCCCGTCCGGCGTGATCTCGCAGATCTCCGGCGAGCGTTTCCTTCCTCTTCTTGTTTTTTTTGCTTCCGTCCCACCGGGCGTGAGCGTCGTCGCAAAAGAGACGCCGGATACTTTCCGGTCCTTTCTCTTCTGAGCTTCCCTGCCGGAACCCGATTCTTCCTGACCAGCTCTTTCCCGCGCTTCTTCCCGCCGGCGCGCCCGGATCACCGCTGTCTCCTGATGCTTTTTCCTTGCCTCTTCATATGCCCTTTTGCTCTGACGTCCAAGAGGCGCCAGCAGGGTCTTCTCAGTGATCAGGATCACACAGATCACAGAAAGCACGACCAGTACCACATACGTCCCGATCTCCCCAATGAGAGGACAGAGCAGACTGATGATACAGCCGCCTGCAAGTCCTCCGGCATTGTGATGCCTGCTGGACTCTCTGTAATAAGAAAGCAGCGACGCTCCCGGCGTATATGAATGAAAGATCAGCTCCAGAATAGCGGAGAACAGGAGAAACAGTACAACACCTGCAGCAATCTTTACATAAGCGTGCGCATTTCCTCTGTTGGATATGAGAAACGCAGTGACCGCAAACAGAGCAAATGGCAGTAAATACGCCATAAAGCCAAAAATCCCGAACAGGACTGATGAGACCGCCTCCCCTGCGGTTCCCCCAAGCCCGAAATTACTCAGCACCAGAAGGACGCATACTGCCAGCATGGCGAGTATGATGATCTCCCCCCGGATCTCTGTATTCTGCTGGTCTTTCTTTGGCCTGCTCTTTGTGCTTTTCCTGCGTTTTGTCTGTCTGGCAGCCATACAATTCCCCCTTGGTAATTAAACATATTATATCTAGTATATCATCATTTGAAAATCATGTCATTATATTTTTCTCCTCGATCAGCTCGTGCAGCTTGGCGAATGCCTGGCTGATTCCGCCCACTTCATCGATCAGCCCCTCTCTCACCGCTTCCTCGCCTTCCAGCATTGTTCCCACATCTTTCACAAGCTGGGTAGAATCCAGCATCAGCTCCAGCAGCCTCTCCTGGGATATCCGGGAATGGGATGAGATAAACCGGGCGATACGGTCCTGTGTCTTCTCCATATTCCGGTAGCTCTGGATCACCCCGATGAACATTCCTGTAGACCGCACGGGATGCACGATCATCGTTCCTGTCGGCACGATAAAGGAATAATCCGCTGACACTGCCAGAGGCCCGCCGATCGAATGGCTGCCGCCCAGCACAAGGGAAACCGTAGGTTTGCTCAGGGATGCGATCATCTCCGCGATCGCCAGTCCTGCTTCCACATCCCCGCCCAGCGTGTTCAAAAGAATGAGCACGCCTTCTGTCCGGTCATCCTCCTCCGCCTCAGCAAGCCTGGGCAGAAGATGCTCATACTTCGTGGCCTTCGTATTTCCCGATACCGCCTCATGTCCCTCGATCTCGCCGATGATCGTCAGGAGCTGTATCCCGTGCCTGGAGTGCCCGTTTCCCAGATCCAGCGTACCCATCTCCCTGATTTCCGTATTCTCCTCGTTCCTCTCCTTCTGTGAATCCCCCTGGGATGCTCTGTCTTCCATCTGTATATACCTCCTCAATAATCCGTCAAAAATAGTATCCGAAAAAAGAGATTTTTTATACAGTAAATCAGTGCTTCCTTCTCGCCGCGTTTTTAAACGCTACATTTGCCGGGGGCCTTCCGTCTTGAGGAAACCAGAAAACAGCGAAGCGCCTTTTCGAAATCTCTTTCAGCGCGGGGATATGGGTGGTTGAGGCGACTTCGGAATGAGGCCTGGAAAAAGTAGAAATCAGGGGACACGCGTTGGGGTCAGAAGAGAGGGTGTCTGAGGCGGAGCCGAGTTCCTCTCTTCTGATCCCTGGTTTTAGCGTGTTCCCTGATTTCGTAGTTTTTCCTGCCTCATGGAGCGGAGCCGATGCCAGCCATATCCCCGCTCTGAATACGTCCTCGACACACACGCTTCCCTGTTTTCGGACGTTTACCCAACAGGACGGTTTCCCCGCAGATACAGATTTACAGCCGCTTTGCGATCGCTTTGATAAATCCTTCGCTGTTGAGCACTGTCGGGTTTTCGATCGTGGTGATCAGCGCCAGGTCTTTTGTCATCTCGCCCGCCTCGATCGTATCAATGGTCGCTTTTTCCAGACGGTCTGCGAATTTCATCAGTTCCTGATTCCCGTCCAGCTCGCCGCGCTTCCTGAGCGCTCCCGTCCATGCGAAGATCGTTGCCACAGAGTTTGTGGACGTCTCCTCGCCTTTTAAGTGTTTGTAGTAATGGCGCTGCACGGTCCCGTGTGCTGCCTCGTACTCATAATATCCCTCCGGAGATACGAGCACAGAAGTCATCATGGCAAGAGAACCGAAAGCGGAGGATACCATATCGCTCATCACATCTCCGTCATAGTTCTTGCATGCCCAGATATAGCCGCCCTCGGACTTCATCACGCGGGCAACCGCGTCGTCGATCAGTGTATAGAAATACTCAATGCCTGCTGCTTTGAACTTCTCGTCAAATTCTGCGTCATAGATCTCCTGGAAGATATCTTTAAATGTATGGTCATATTTCTTGGAGATCGTGTCTTTTGTGGCAAACCACAGGTCCTGCTTTGTGTCCAGAGCGTAGGAGAAGCAGCTTCTCGCAAAGCTCTCGATGGATTTATTCAGGTTGTGCATCCCCTGTACAATGCCCGGCCCGTCAAAGTTATGTACCAGCTCTTTTGTCTGTGTGCCGTCCTCTGCCGTATAGACAAGCTCTACCCTGCCCGCTCCCGGGATCTTCATCTCAGATCCTTTGTACACATCACCGTATGCATGTCTTGCGATGGTGATCGGCTTCTTCCAGTTCTTCACGCATGGCTCAATGCCTTTCACAACGATAGGAGCGCGGAATACCGTGCCGTCCAGGATTGCGCGGATCGTCCCGTTGGGGCTCTTCCACATCTCTTTCAGATCATACTCCTCCATGCGGGCTGCATTGGGAGTGATGGTCGCGCATTTTACTGCGACTTTATATTTCTTTGTGGCTAGGGCAGAGTCCACGGTCACCTGATCGTTTGTTTCATTTCTGTATTCCAGTCCCAGGTCATAATACTCTGTCTTCAGGTCAATGTTCGGGAGGAGGAGCTCCTCCTTGATCATCTTCCAGAGAATCCTTGTCATCTCGTCCCCGTCCATTTCTACAAGGGGTGTGGTCATTTTTATTTTTTCCATTGTGGATACCCTCCTGATTTCATAAATTGATACTTTCTTATTACAGCTGCAGTGACTTATTCCTGTTCGTATCCCTGTTTTTTCAGATTCTGCATCACGTGCATGATATGCTCATTGGCAAGCTGTTCCGCCATCTCCCCATCCCTGTCCCTGATCGCGCGCAGGATCTGCCGGTGCTCACGGATGGATTTTCTCGCCCGGTCCTCTGACACCACAGACGACCGTCTGGCTGTCTGCACATAATTGTGGAAGTCCGCAAGGACATGCCTCAGGATCCTGCTGCCGGAAGCTTCATACATAAGGGAGTGGAACCTGCCGTCCAGCGCTGCGATCTGCTCTGCGCTGAACCCGCTCTCCTTCTTCATCTGGAATTCCGAGAGAAGGATCGTTTCCTCCAGTTCATCCAGCTGTGCATCCGTGATATGTTCGACCGCCCAGCGGGCGCACAGCCCTTCCAGCATGGACCGGATCACATAGATATCCCAGATATCCTTGTGGGAAATCCCGGTCACATAAGCTCCTCTGTTGGGGATGATGGTCACCAGGCCTTCCAGTTCAAGCTGCCGCAGAGCCTCCCTGACTGGAGTGCGGCTCACTCCCAGCTCTTTTCCGATGGTATTCTCCCTGAGTTCGTCATTTTCCTTATATTTTCCGTTCAAAATGTCTTCACGTATCCTCTGAAAAACACGCCCGCCCAGGGAATGGTCCTGATACTCTTCCATTTTCAGTCCTCCTGCTGCCAAGACCGTCCGGTCATAATGTTATGTGCAGCTCGTCACACACACTGTCTATTTTCGCAACTAATTCTTCATCTGTCAAGACTGTAACGCGCCCGTCCTCATATTCCTTGTCCACCCAGTCTTTCAGCCTGCGCACAAGCTCTGAGTTCTTATCCACCTGGCGTTCGCCTGCCAGCCTGTAGTACGCGTTGATCCAGTAAGCGATGCCAGCCGCGCCGGACGTGTTGGACACAGAGACGAGCGCCGGGCGGTTCAGGAATTTATCCGTATCGAATATATTATAGATTTCCTCGTTTTTCAGCATGCCGTCCGCGTGGATCCCTGCCCTTGTCACATTGAAATTCCTGCCCACGAACGGGGTGCGGGAGGGGATATGGTATCCGATCTCTTTTTCGTAGTATTCCGCAAGCTCTGTGATCACGGTCGTGTCCATCCCGTCAAGAGTGCCCCTGAGCTGCGCATACTCAAATACCATTGCCTCCAGCGGAGTATTCCCGGTACGCTCTCCGATACCGAACAGAGAACAGTTCACGCCGCAAGCCCCGTACAGCCATGCCGTAGTGGAGTTGTTGACGGCCTTGTAAAAGTCATTGTGCCCGTGGAATTCGATCAGCTCGCCCGGCACGCCTGCGTGTGTCATCAGGCCGTAGATGATGCCCGGGATGGACCTCGGGATCACTGCGCCCGGGAAATTCACGCCAAAGCCCATTGTATCGCAGACACGGATCTTGACCGGAATCTGATATTCTTCCATGAGCTTCATCAGTTCCACGCAGAACGGGATCACAAACCCATAGATATCCGAGCGTGTGATATCCTCCAGATGGCATCTCGGGCGCACTCCGGTCTCCATACACTCGCGCACAACAGAAAGATAGTGCTCCAGCGCCTGCTTTCTTGTCATTTTCAGCTTATAGAAAATATGGTAATCCGAGCAGCTCACAAGGATGCCCGTCTCTTTCAGCCCGATATCCTTTACGAGCTGGAAATCCTTTTTGCTGGCGCGGATCCAGCTGGTCACTTCCGGGAACTGATACCCCTTCTCCAGGCATTTGTACACCGCGTCCCTGTCCTTTTTGCTGTAAAGGAAAAACTCACTCTGCTGGATCTTCCCCTTCGGCCCTCCCAGGCGGTGCAGATGATCATAGATCGTGACGATCTGCTCTGTTGTATACGGAGCCCTTGACTGCTGCCCGTCGCGGAAGGTCGTGTCCGTGATCCAGATCTCATCCGGCATATTGTGCGGCACGATCCTGTCGTTAAACGCGATCTTCGGTATCTCATCATAACGGAACAGATTGCGGAACACATTCGGCGTGTCCACATCCACAAGGGGGAACATATGCTCCTCCAGCTCCAGAAGATTTGTGTGCTTGTTCATAAATACTTTTCTGTCCTGCATCGTATCTGCCTCCTCCATATTCGATGCCCTTTCCGGTCCTGTATTTCCCGGACAGATCTTACTTTCTCAATTTTGTATAATTGTATACACTTATACAATATTTGTCAATCCAAATCTTTATTTCCCTGCGGTCTGTACAGGGGCAAAGCCCTTCCCGCACAGGCACAGGCGGCGCTCTCCGGCGTATCGCGCAAAAAAGCCGGATCTCCCCCGCGTGTTCCGCCATTGGAAATCCAGCTTTTTCAATTCTCAGTTTTTTCGTAACAGTTCAGCCATCAGGCTGTGCGGACGAGAAAAGCATGCATGTTTTTTCCTTCTATCCGCTCCAGCCTATTTTAAAGAATCCTCACTTTAAGCACGCCGCCGATGCCTGCAAGCTGCTCTTCTACTTCTGCCGGCACCTCCGCATCCACATCCATCATTGTGTAAGCGTACTCTTTCCGGCTCTTGTTTGTCATGAGGGAAATATTGATCCCTTTCTCCGCCATCAGGCCTGTAAACTGCCCCAGCATATTCGGGATGTTTTTGTGGAGGATCGTGATTCTCGGTCCCTCTCCCTTTGTTCCCATATTGCAGTCCGGGAAGTTGACGGAGTGCGTGATATTTCCGTTTTCCAGGAAATCTCTCACTTCCGCCGCCGCCATCTTTGCGCAGTTGTCCTCTGATTCCTCTGTGGATGCGCCCAGATGCGGAATGACGATGGCTCCTCTGACGCCCACGATCTCCTTCGTCGGGAAATCGGTCACATAGCAGCGCACCTTCTCAGATACAAGAGCGTCCACGATGTCTTCCTGGTTCACCAGCACATCGCGGGCAAAGTTCAGGATGACCACGCCCTTTTTCATCAGACTGATGGCATTCCTGTCGATCATGCCCTTTGTATCCTCCAGCGCCGGCACATGGATGGTAATATAATCACATTCTTTGTAGATCTCATCCACGGTTTTTGCGTGATAGATGCCGCGGGACAGTCTCCACGCAGAGTCCACGGACACATACGGGTCATAGCCGTATACTTCCATCCCCAGGTGCACAGCCGCGTTCGCGACCAGCACGCCGATGGCGCCAAGTCCGATCACACCGAGCTTCTTGCCCTCGATCTCTGTCCCGGCAAAAGCCTTTTTCTTCTTCTCCGTGATTTTGGCGATATCGCCGTCCTCTTCATATTCCTGCACCCAGTTGATGCCGCCGATGATATCGCGGGCAGCCAGAAGCATCCCTGCGATCACCAGTTCTTTTACTCCATTTGCATTCGCTCCCGGAGTGTTGAAGACCACGATCCCGTCTTGCGCGCAGCGGTCCAGAGGGATATTGTTGACCCCGGCTCCCGCGCGCGCGATCGCTTTCAGGTTCTCAGAGAACTCCATCTCATGCATCTTCGCGCTTCTGACGAGGATGGCATCCGCCTCCTCCGCGTTCTCTGTATTTACATAATTTTCATCCAGTTGATCCAGTCCCACTTTGGCGATCGGATTCAGGCAGTGATATTTGAACATTTTACTGATTCTCCTCTTCAAACTTCTTCATAAACTCAACGAGTGCCACAACGCCCTCATACGGCATCGCATTATAGATGCTGGCGCGCATTCCTCCCACGCTTCTGTGTCCTTTTAAGTTCTCAAGGCCTGCTGCCTTTGCCTCTTTGACGAATTTTGCATCCAGGTCCGCGTCCCCTGTCACAAAAGGCACGTTCATAAGGGAACGGTCCTTTTTCTCCACAGTCCCTTTGAACAGCCTGCTCTGATCCAGAAAATCATAGAGGACTTTTGCCTTTTTCTCGTTTTTCTCTTTCATGGCTTCAAGACCGCCCTGGGCTTTGATCCATTTGAACACTTTGCCGCAGATATAAATGCCGTATGCCGGCGGTGTATTATAAAGAGATTTCGCGTCTGCATGCGTCTTGTAGGTAAGCATGGTCGGCGTGCCCGGAAGCACATCTTCCGTGATCAGGTCTTCGCGGATGATCACGATGACAACGCCTGCCGGTCCGATATTCTTCTGGACACCTCCGTAGATGACGCCGTATTTTTCCACATCCACAGGCTCAGACAGGAAGCAGGAAGATACGTCTGCCACAAGTGTCTTGCCTTTGGTGTCCGGCAGTTCTTTAAACTTCGTGCCGTAGATCGTATTATTCTCACAGATATAAACATAATCCGCATCCTCAGATACCGGTAGGTCTGAGCAGTCCGGAATATAGGAGAACGTCTTATCCTCGGAGGATGCGATACGGTTTACCTTTCCGTATTTTTCAGCTTCTTTTGCAGCTTTCTTCGCCCACTGCCCGGTCACGATGTAGTCCGCTGCACGGTTCTTCATCAGGTTCATCGGGATCATGGCGAACTGCTGGGAAGCCCCGCCCTGGAGGAACAGCACTTTATAGTTGTCGGGGATCCCCATCAGATCTCTTAAGTCCTGCTCTGCTGTGGTAATGATCTCCTCAAACGCTTTGGAGCGGTGACTCATCTCCATCACAGACATCCCAGTCCCATTATAGTCCAGCATCTCAGCTGCCGCTTCCTTCAGCACTTCCTCCGGCAGCACTGCCGGTCCCGCTGAAAAGTTATACACTCTGCTCATTTTCCTTACCTCCTGTTTTCTTCTTTTCTATCAGCATGGCTGAGCCTGCAGTTTCATGCAGGGTCATTTCCCCATGTCTTCCTCATCAAAAACATCGCTGATCGCCGCTCCCGGCGCCACCATCGGCCATACCTTATCGTCTCTGTCGATCTGGCAGTCAATGACGACCGGCCTGTTCAGGGTCAGTGCCTTTGCAAAAGCTTCCCGGAACTCATCCTGGGATTCCGCGCGGATCCCTTCTGCTCCCATGGCTTCTGCCAGCTTCACAAAATCAACCGCGTCTCTGAGCACGGTCGCAGAATATCTCTCGTCATAAAAGAGATCCTGCCACTGGCGGACCATCCCGAGGACGTGGTTATTGACCACGACCTCAATGACCGGGATCTTGTGCCTTACCGCGGTGGCGATCTCGTTCATATTCATGCGGAAGCATCCGTCTCCCGCGATATTGACTACTGTCTTATCCGGGCAGCCCGTCTTCGCCCCCAGGGAAGCCCCCAGGCCGTAGCCCATTGTGCCCAGACCGCCGGACGTCAGAAGTGTCCTCGGCTTTGTATATTTGTAGAACTGCGCCGCCCACATCTGATGCTGCCCCACTTCCGTGACGATCAGGGCATCTCCCTTTGTCTGCCGGTAGATCTCTTCTACGATAAATGGACCTGTCAGCGCGTCCGGATGGTATTTCAGAGGATACTTCTCTTTATAAGAGCGGATCTGCTCCATCCATTCCGGATGGGACTGCTGCTTCAGGCGCTTGTTGAGCGCTCTGAGCACCTCTTTCACATCTCCGATCATCTCCTCTGTGACAATGATATTTTTATTGATCTCCGCGGGATCGATATCGATCTGAAGAATCTTCGCGTTTTTGGCGAATGTCTCCGTGTTTCCTGTCACACGGTCGCTGAACCTCGCCCCCACGACTACAAGAAGGTCGCATTCGCTGACCCCGTAGTTGGAGGTCTTTGTACCGTGCATTCCCAGCATTCCCGTATACCGCGGATCCGTTCCCGGGAATGCGCCTTTTCCCATCAGGGAATCTGTGACCGGCGCATCCAGCTTCTCCACGAATTCTTTCAGCTCTCCGCTGGCGCCGGAAGTCACTGCGCCGCCGCCCACAAAGACATACGGCTTTTCCGAAGCCTCGAGCATCGCAAGGGCGCGCGAGACCTCTTCTTCATTCATATGAGACTGGTCGGGAATATATTTCCCGAGTTCTTCTTTCTGGTACTCTGTGACTGCCGATGTGATATCCTTTGGGATATCCACGAGCACAGGCCCGGGTCTTCCGGTCTGCGCGATGCGGAACGCCTTGCGGATCGTATCCGCCAGCTTTGTCACGTCTTTTACGATGAAACTGTACTTTGTGATGGGCATTGTGATCCCTGCGATGTCAATCTCCTGGAAGCTGTCCTTTCCCAGGAGCGATACCCCTACATTACAGGTAATGGCCACGATGGGAATAGAATCCATGGACGCGGTCGCGATCCCGGTCACCAGGTTCGTCGCCCCGGGTCCGCTGGTCGCCAGACAGACGCCAACCTTCCCTGTTGCCCGCGCATATCCGTCCGCCGCGTGCGACGCGCCCTGCTCATGGGATGTGAGGATATGACGGATCTCATCCCTGTGTTTATACAGCTCGTCATATACATTCAGGATAGCGCCGCCCGGATATCCGAATATGGTGTCCACTCCCTGTTCTTTTAAACATTCGATAACGATCTCTGCTCCGTTTAACTGCATGCTGTGCCCCCTTTTCTATCTTTCGTCCCTGCCGGATAAGAACCGGTCCGCCAGGGCTTTAATTTCCCTTCGGGATCTCCAGGATCGCTCCCCGGTTCCCCGATGTGACCATGGACGCATAGCGTGCCAGATACCCGCTCTTTACCTTCGGTTCTCTGGGCTGCCATTTTGCCTTTCTGGCCGCCATCTCCTCATCTGAAACATCCAGTTCCAGCTTCAGCTCCGGGATATTGATCTTGATGATATCGCCTTCTTCCACAAGCGCGATCGGTCCGCCCACTGCCGCTTCCGGAGATACGTGTCCGATGGACGCTCCCCTGGAGGCGCCGCTGAACCTTCCGTCCGTAATCAGCGCGACTGTAGAACCGAGCCCGTATCCCGCGATCGCTGAGGTCGGGTTGAGCATCTCGCGCATACCCGGTCCGCCCTTCGGTCCTTCGTAGCGGATCACGATCACATCGCCCGGGTTGATCTTTCCGGATTTGATCGCCTCGGTCGCCTCCTCATCGCTCTCAAAGATTCTTGCAGGCCCTTCATGGACAAGCATCTCGTCACACACTGCTGAGCGTTTCACCACGCTGCCGTCAGGCGCCAGGTTCCCTTTCAGCACGGCAAGGCCGCCCGTCTCGGAATAGGGATTGTCGATGGGCCTGATGACTTCCGGATTTTTATTTTCACAGCCTGCGATGTTCTCACCCACTGTCTTCCCGGTGACTGTCATGCATTCTGTGTGGAGAAGCCCCTTCTTATTCAGCTCATTCATGACCGCGTACACGCCGCCCGCCTCGTTTAGGTCTTCGATATATGTATGCCCTGCCGGAGCGAGATGGCAGAGGTTCGGGGTTTTCTCACTGATCGTATTCGCGAAGTCGATCTCAAAGTCCATTCCGATCTCATGTGCGATCGCCGGGAGATGGAGCATACTGTTCGTGGAACAGCCCAGCGCCATATCCACGGTCAGCGCGTTGAGGATCGCGTCCTCTGTCATGATATCGCGCGGCCGGATGTTCTTCCTTACCAGCTCCATGACCTGCATGCCTGCATGTTTTGCAAGCTGCAGCCTTGCAGAATAGACCGCCGGGATCGTGCCGTTTCCGCTCAGACCCATGCCCAGAGCCTCTGTCAGGCAGTTCATGCTGTTGGCCGTGTACATGCCGGAGCAGGAACCGCAGGTCGGGCACGCCTTATTCTCATACTCGCACAGGTCTTCGTCCGTGATCTTCCCTGCAGCATGCGCCCCCACAGCCTCAAACATGCTGGAAAGGCTTGCCTTACCGCCTTTGACATGTCCGGCCAGCATGGGGCCTCCGCTGACGAAGATCGTCGGGATATTCACACGCGCCGCTGCCATAAGAAGGCCGGGCACGTTTTTGTCGCAGTTCGGGATCATGACCAGACCGTCGAACTGGTGTGCCATGGCCAGCGCCTCCGTAGAATCCGCGATCAGGTCTCTTGTCACGAGAGAATATTTCATCCCGATATGTCCCATGGCGATGCCGTCGCAGACTGCGATCGCAGGTACCATGATCGGCGTGCCTCCCGCCATCGCAACTCCCATCTTCACTGCCTCTGTGATCTTATCCAGGTTCATATGCCCCGGCACGATCTCATTGTAGGAGCTGACCACTCCGATCAGCGGCCTGTCCAGCTCTTCCTGGGTCATCCCAAGCGCATGAAACAACGATCTGTGCGGCGCCTGCTGGACGCCCTTTGTCACTGTGTCACTTCTCATCTGTCCTACCTCACTTTCCGATATATGCGCAGATCCGGTCACCCATCTCTTCTGTGCCGATCTGCTTCTTTCCTTCTGACATGATATCTATTGTCCGGTACCCGTCTCTGAGCACCATTTCCACTGCCTTCTCGACTGCATCCGCCTCCCGGTCAAGGTCAAAGGAGTACCGCAGCATCATTGCCGCTGACAGGATGGTCGCGATCGGGTTTGCGATCCCCTGGCCCGCGATATCCGGGGCAGACCCGCCGCTGGGTTCGTACAGGCCGAACTTCGTGTCATTTAAGCTGGCGCTTGCGAGCATCCCGATGGATCCGGTCACCATGCTTGCCTCGTCTGATAAAATATCCCCGAACATATTCTCGGTCAGGATCACATCAAACTGTGCCGGATCCTTCACGAGCTGCATCGCACAGTTGTCGACCAGCATGTGCTCCAGTGTGACTTCCGGGTACTGCGCTGACACTTCTTCCACGATTTTTCTCCACAGCCGGGAAGAGTCAAGGACATTCGCCTTGTCCACGCTGGTCACCTTTTTCCTTCTCTTCATGGCGATGTCAAACCCCCGCTTTGCGATCCTGCGGATCTCGGTCTCGCTGTATGTAAGCTCATCCCTTGCGACAAGCGCTCCGTCCTCTTCCCGGGTGCTGCGCTTCCCGAAATAAAGCCCGCCGGTCAGCTCCCTCATGATCATCATGTCAAAGCCCCGGTCCGCGATCTCTTCTTTCAGGGGACACGCGCCCTTTAATTCTTCATAGAGCACTGCGGGCCTTAAGTTCGCGAACAGGTTCAGCCCTTTCCTGAGCTGTAAGAGCCCTGCCTCCGGCCTTTTGGACGGTTCCAGCTGATACCACGGGGAAGTCTTCGCGTCTCCGCCGATGGATCCCATCAGTACCGCATCGCTGGCTTTCGCCGCTTCCAGAGTCTCATCTGTAAGGGGCACTCCGTTCACATCAATGGACGCCCCGCCCATGAGAAGCTGTATATAAGAAAGGGCATGTCCGTATACCTCTGCGACCCTGTCAAGGACTTTCATTGCCTCATCCACGATCTCAGGGCCGATCCCATCCCCCTTTATCACTCCGATCTTCATTTCCATAGCTGCTCTTCCCTTCTAAGTCAAAATGTTACTACTAATCATACCGCATTTTCCAGACTGTTTCAAGTAGTTCAGGCATAAAAATAGAGGGCGCTCTAAAATATCAAAGGGACCCCGCAGCAAACGCTGCGGAGTCCCGCTCCGGACCGCCCGTCTTATCTGTTCGATCCTCTTCTCTTTCTTCTGGTGCAGAATACCGCCCCGATCAGGAATGCCGAGCCCGCCATAAGAGCCGCGCTGCGTCCGGCGTCCATCCCGTCTCCGGTCGCAGCCGCCGGCTTTGCCGCCTCGTAGCGGTTGATAAACTCAGCTGCCTCCGTGCCGGAGCTGTCTGTACCATCTTTTGCATAGACTGTGCTGCTTACTTTAAGCGCGCCGTTTTCATCTGTTACAGTGACTGTCAGAGTCCACTGGCTGCCATCGTAGGTATATCCTGTCCCGCTGCCCTTGTCCTCGGTGATCAGGAACCGGTATACACCGGCTTTACTGAATGTGATCTCTCCGAAGTTCGTGCTTCCCGCGCCTGTGACCTTTGCCTTGTCGGAACGGATCACCACGCCTTCGCTGTTCTTCCCATCTGCCTTAAGGCTGAAATAGAAAGTCCTGTCATCCGGAGTCTCGTCACCCGTAATTTTCTTGACCACCTGCGGCGCATAGGATACTTCCGCAGGATCATACCTGTTCTCGAATACCGCTGCAGCCGCGCCTTCCACGATCTCGCCTGCCCGTGCATAGACCACATCGCCTATCTCAAGGATCCCGTTGTTATCCTCCACATTTACAGTGACTGTCCATACATTTCCGTCATAGCTGTATCCAGGCGCTCCGCCGTTCTCCTCGCGGATCTCGAAACTGTAAACTCCCGACTGGTCGAAAAGGATCTCCCCAAATCCAACGCTGCCGCTTCCGGTCACTTCCGCGGCCGCCGGTTCAGGCATCCGGGCGCCTTCCGGATTGTCCTCTGACGCACTCATTGTGAATGTGAACGTCTGGTCTTTTCCTTCCGGCACATCTCCGGTCACTTTCTTTACCACTGCCGGCGCAAAAGGCACTTCCTTTGCGTCATAAGCATTCGTAAACACTGCGTGTTCCTGATCCTCCGTCCCATCTTCCCTGCTGTAGACAATGGATGTCTTCGTAAGGATATGGTCCACATCGTCAACCTGTACGGTCAGTTTCCACGGCGTCTTATCATACGTATATCCATACTGCCCGCCATCCGTCTCGCGGATCGTGAATGTATAAATACCGGCTTTGCGGAAGGTGATCTCTCCGAAACTTGTCGGGCCTTCCCCGGTCACCGTAACCTCTGTCTCTGTCAGTTCTACGCCTTCATACTCTTCATCCGGCTCCAGGGTAAAGGTGAACTCTTTATCCGTTGTCACCCGGTCTCCTGTGACATCTTTTTCCACCTGCGGTGTATATTTTGTCTCAACCGTGCTGTAGCTGTTCACAAAGGATACGCCCTCAGCTCCTTCCACGGTGCTGCCGCCCTTCCCGTAAACGACCTGATCGACCGTAAGCACGCTCTCCACGTCTTTCACTGTCACCTTCACGTTCCAGATACTTTCGTCATAGCTGTATCCGGCTTTGCCTCCGTCCTCCTCTGTCACTACAAAGGTGTATACCCCGGCTTCCTCAAAGGTAACCGCGTCAAATGCAGAATTACCGCTGCCCCTGATCTCGATCTCCGTATCATCCGGAAGGACTGCCTTCACAGGATCGCTGTCCTTCTGCTCTAACCGGAACTTAAATGTCTGATCTCTTCCAAGCGGTACGTCGCCTGTCACAGTCTTTTCTACCGGTATCACCAGTTCTTCTGAATCCGTGATTGCATAGGTGTTTGTAAATACTGCATTTTCCGGATCTGTCACCGCCGGGTCCGCGGCATCCTGGGTATAGGTCCCCACTGCGCTGAGCACGCTGTCGTGATCGGTCACCTTCACCGTAAGGGTCCATGTATGCTTGTCATAAGTGTAACCATTCTCTTTGTCCGAGTCGTCCTCGCTGATATGGAACCGATATACGCCCGGTTTATAGAAGCTGATGTCGCTGAAGCTTCCGGTATCTTCTCCGGTCACCTTAGCTGTAAGTGCTCCATCGCCTGCTTCCAGGGAAGCGCCTCCCGCCTCATTCTCCTCGTCAGCGGTAAGGAGGAACGTAAATTCCTTCTTATTATCCTGAGGATATTTCGCGCCGGTTATGTCTTTCTCAACCTGAGGTGTGATGCTGTCCGGCGCAGCTGTATAAGTATTTGTAAATTCAGCTTCCGTCCCGCCCGGCGTATTCGTCTCACTCTGGACATAGGAAACGCTGTTTACTACAAGCTGTCCCTTCGCCTCATCACCTGTTCCGGATACACTGTCCCCGACCACAACTGTCAGCGTCCAGTGCTTCTCATCATAACCATATCCCGGAAGCTTTCCATCCTTCTCGCTGATGTCAAAGGTATATGTGCCTGTTTTGGTGAATCCGATCTCGTCAAATATGCCTTCGCCCGCTCCGGATACTGTCACTGACCTGTTCTCCGGCATGTTCACTCCATCTGCTGTACCTGTATAAGTGATATTGAATGTAAAGTCTTTCTCCTTCGGTACAAAAATGCTGTCGATCGTTTTCTTTACGCGCGGGCTGTATACCGCCGGTGCGGATGCATAGCTGTTGCTGAATTCCGCCTGGTCTGCGTTCGCCGGCGGGTTTGCGCTGCTGGTGTAAGTGATCCCTCCTTCTTTCGGGATCTCCAGTTTACCACCATTGTCGTTGACTTTCACAGTCAGCGTCCACGTTGTTCCGTCATAAGTAAATCCCTGATATCCGGCGGTGTCTGCCTTTTCCGTGATCTGGAAGTAGTAGGTTCCGGCTTTGGTAAACTCAAGTTCATTAAAGGACAGGTCCTCGATCGTATCCGGTCCCGTCATATCCGGTGTGGATACTGTCTGAGTACCGACCGGTGTATCTTCAGCCGCTGCCACAACTCCGCCTTCCGGACTTTCGTCCGTCCTGATCTGCGTTAATTCAAACGTGAAATCCACTTTCACCGGCAGGCTGCTTCCTGAGTCCACTGTCAGTGTTTTTTTCACCTTCGGTGTATAGAACGCATTCTCCGGATCGTAATGATTCGTAAATACTGCGGAATCCTCTGCGCTGCTGTTCAGATACTTCACTTTCGTTACTTCCAGTGTGCCGTCATTGTCAGCGACCGTAACCTGTACGTCTCTCGACGCCGCAGTGTCATATACATATCCGGGTATTCCGGTCTGCTCTTCCGTGATCGTGAATACATAGGTTCCTGCCGCGTTGAATGTGATCGGGGCAAATGTTCCGTCATTGGATGCCTGATCTTTTCCAACATGGACCGTCAGCTCTTTATTCTCCGGAAGAACAGCTCCGCCTTCTGGTGCTGCGCTCTTCTGAGCCAGCGTAAATTTAAATTCCGCATCAGCCGGTCTTTCATTCCCGTCTGCCTGTTTGGTCACCTTAAGCGGCTGCTTTGCCGGCTCTGGTGTGTAGGTATTGCGGAACACTGCCTGCTCTGTCTCTGTTTCATCCGGATCACTGCTGTCGTATACCGGATCTGCACAGTCTAAGTTACCCTTTCCGTCATCTGTCACAACGACTTTGAATGTCCATGACGCTGCATCATAGTGGATCTTATCATTTCCGCTCTGCGTCGTCTCAGTGATCCTGAACTCATAGGTTCCCTTCTGGCTGAAGGTGATTGTTCCAAATGGCACTGTCTGCTCACCCGTCGCCTGACCCTCCTTCGTATAAGTCACTGAAGCTGTCTCATTGGCAAATTCCACTTCCGGTCCTGAAGTCTTCTTGATCTTAAATTCAAATGTCTCATCCTTCACCACCGGGCTGCCGCTCAGGATCTTCTTCACTGCCGGCGCGTAAGCAGTCGGCGTCGGCGTGTAGGTATTCTCAAATGCCGCTTCGCCGTCCGGGTATTCCACATCCGGAACAAGCTTGCCTTTTCCGTTATCCGTTACCGTAACTTTGACAGTAACCGTATCCCGGTCATAAGTCATGCCGTCTTCCTGGCGTCCCGCCGGGAGCGGACCGCCATCGGCGTCAGTCTCCTGGATCGTATAGGTAAAGGTTCTGTCTGCATCGTCCAGCGCATAGGAGATCGGCTCGAAATCAATCTCCACCGCCTGCCCATCCTTGCCGCCTGAAGCTGTACCTTTGGAAACGACTTTCCCATCTTCATCGGTCACTGCGAAGTAGAATGTCTCATCCTCCGCCATGTCTCTTCCGGTAAGTGTCTTCGTTCCCTCCGGCGTCCAGGTGCCGGCCGCATTGTAAATGTTAGTAATCGTCGTCTCAGCTGCGTTTTCGGACCATTCTCCGTCATCCGCATACCGGTAGCTTGCTTTTAATCCTTTGTCCGTCCACTCGGTCTTAACGATGACCCTGTGATCCGCCGGATCATAAGTGACGCCGTCTTTTACATTGCTGACCGCATCTTTTGGGACAGCCTCGCTGATATAGTAGGTAAAGGTGCCGACGCCTTCCAGGGTGATCTCATCAAAAGTAACCCTGCCCTCGGCATGATTCGTCTTTATATCCAATATAGCTCCTTCTTCATCTTTCAGATAGAAGGTAAACGCTCCCTCTTCCACGTCGAGCAGTTCGCCGTCTGCGCTTCCTTTTTTCAGGACTTTCTCTGCGCCGAGCTGGATATCAACGGTCCTCTTATTGGTCACGGTCACCTGGTCTGTTGAAGTCGTCTTCTTCTCATTCGGTACACCCAGCACCCATGCCGGATCGCCGTCCTCCGTTGTGTATGAAGTGATGTTCGTTCCCGTGCCGCCTGTCGCCGCCGCGTCATCCTTAATGTAGCCGGTCGATGCGGACGTCTCCACGATGACGTATTTCTGATACCACCGCAGATTTTCTACTGCTGCTTTACCGTCTTCACCAGTGGTCACAGTATCCACCAGATTTGCATCTGTCAGCTCATACTCCGTCGCATCTTCAGCAAACGGCCCGTAAATCTTAAATTCAGCTCCTTCTACTGCAGGCTGGTCCCCGTCGGCCGCTTTCTTCGTGATCTCAAGATCCCGGAGCGGGATAAGACCGATGTCCTTCGTGTTGTCAAAGGTCACATCTGCATCCGTGGGCCACAGATAGAACAGTTCGGAAGCACTTGTGTTACCTCCCGCTGTAAAGTTACTGTCAGTCCTCTCATTGTCCGGAATATCATCCGGATGGTAGGATCTGCCGTTTGTCGGCCCTTCTGCTGTGACTTCATACTTTCCGGCCATGTTTTCATTCGGAAGCGTCACTGCCAGCATGTACGCCGCCGGGTCTGTTCCTTTCAGGGCCTCTACATTTAATGTCTTTCCGTCCGCGCCATACGCATCTTCATCGGAAGCATCATCCCGCAGCGCAGCCGGATCCAGGCCGTCAAATACGTAGTTGGCATTCTGACGCCACTTAGTATCTTTTTTCTGGTCATAGGTTCCTGCCTGGTCATATCTGTTGCCTTCTTTGTGATATCTGTACAGGCGGATCTCAACCTCGTTCAGCATATCCTGGATCATGCTGTTGCCCGAGAAATGGTCGATGGTTTCATCCTCCTGGCGCTGACCGTCCGCGTTCTTGTCGATCCAGATATGTCCGCCTACTTTTACCGGCTCCTGGAGGATCGTGTTGGATACTACATTGGATCCGAGCACTTTACCGACCGGCACAGGCGTCGGATTCGACGTCGTGTACTGGCTGTAGTGGCACGCGAAGCTGTTGACCGCGTTATCGTACGCGTTATCCTGCAGTTCTTCTTTGCTGAAATCTTCCACCTCCGCAGTGTACTCTACTACAACGCTCTGGTAAGCATCTCCGGTCCCCTGACTCTTCTGCCCCACAAGGCTGATCTCGCCACTAAAGGCTACCGCAAACGCTCTCACATCAGTATCCGTTTCTCCCTCAGCCGGGGCAGTCGTGCTCCATCCATCCGGCATTGACTGCGCATCAAATTTCAGGGTCATTGCGTCATTATATACCCCCTGGTAATCCGCTTCGCTGTCCAGTTCGCCTCTGTAATAGTAGACCTTGTAATCCGTATTTTCCGCGAGCGGCACTGTCTCTCCGTCCAGGGAGATCTTGCTGACAGATTCAATGGAACCGTAATACAGCCCCCACTTACTGTCTCTTAAAGCCCCCGTTCCGGTCCTGTAATCATCCGGTTTCGGAAGGATATCCACCATGGAGATTCCTGTCATCGCATTGTTGGACGATGTGTTAGTCACTGTCAGGCGATAGCGCATCCACCCGCGATTGCTTACCGTGGAGAGCTGGTCAGATGTGAATCCAGTATCCTGGTTCCGGTCTCCGTAGCCGCTCTTGACAAGGGCGAGATCCGTGGATGTCGTCCAGTTTGCATTTGCAGCAGCAGAGATATAACCATAGTTTTCCCTGCCGGATTCTTCCAGGATCTTCCTGAAGGTATCTCTTCTGGTTTCCTCCATTGACGTGAGCACATTGTCCATGCTCTCTGCCCAGTCTCCGTTCTCATTTCTGAATGACGCTGCCTGCGGGTTCCCATCGCTCTGGGCTCCGCGTATCTCGCTGCCCGCAAGGACGTAGTTCTGGATACTTGTGCCGTAGCCCGCGGCTGCTTCTCCTACCTCCACCGTTATTTTAATGGTCACATACTCGCCTGGCTTCAGGAAGCCGTCCAGGTTCACGTACACTGCCGTTTCCCCGTCTGCCCTTCCGCTCGATGAGCTGCTGAAAGCCAGAGTCTTGGAATCCGTCTCGATCACTTTTTCCGAGCCGCTCACCCAGGTCGTTCCCTGCGGGAGCAGGTCCACGATGAACGGATCTTCCATGGCAGCGGCCGCATCTTCTTCATTCTTAAGCGTGATGCTGTATGTCATATTGCTGTTGAGTGCCACACTCTGCTGGTCAGCCGTCTTCTCTACTGTGACGACTGCCGCGTCCTGCTGGCTGAATTCCACATCTGCCGCCGCGTTGTCCGGGATTGATTTCTGAACTTCCCGGGTGCCGTCTGTTTTCCACGGCGTGTATTTCACTTCCGCGGATACGCTGTTGCGGATCCGGTCGATGGACTGTACGTCCTCGCCGCCTGCCTGCTGGTCTGCTCTTACCTTTACTGTGATATCTCCAGGCGTAAAGTCTGTTCCGAGATCATAACCTGTTCCGGCTAAAGCATCGGCATGATAGCTGACCGTAAAGGTTTTTGCCTTTGCATTCTCTATCTCCGGCGCTGCTTCCGCCAGTGTAAAGGTCTGTGCGGATACGCTGACATCCTTTTCCACTGTTCCAAGCGGATTTCCGTCAAATCCGCAGAAGGTGACTTCCGCCGTGATCGGCGCTGTCCCTTCCGCCAGATAACCGGACACATCATGCTCAGCCTGTCCGACGACTACCTCGTTGATGGAATATTTTTCATCCAGATAGCTTTCCTCCATCGGAATATCCGTATTGTCTGTCCCGTGGTATGCGGTCAGTCCTGTATCCGTAAGTGTAAAGGAATCCAGCGGATATGTATTCCCCACGGTGGGCCGGATCGTGTATTCCAGATCTGCTCCCTGGGTAAAGAGACTTTTCTGTGTCTGCTCCTTCACTGTCTTCGCGAGATCCAGAGTCACTTTTCCTTCGATGTTCCTGAGCGTGACAACAGTCTTCCCTGTCGCACCTGCCGGGATCGTCACTTTCCTGTACCATTCCACATTCCTGTTATCCCTGATCTGGGATACGCTGGAATCAGTCTCAACTACCAGATAAGTCTTCCCTGCCAGGAACTTTGCCCCCATCTCCGTCCATGTGCTGCTATTTGCATAATTATAATATTCTGTCTTACCCTCTTCATTCTCAGATGATCCAGGCTGCTCCACCCATATATCATTCAGGACCGGTGTTCCTTCTGTCAGCAGAGCCTCAACAAACTCATCTGTCACAACCGCGTCTTCCCCGATCTCATACACAGATACCGTCGCTGTTGGCTGTGTCTCTGCATACGGATCCAGCGCATCCTGCTTGCGGATCTCCATCTCTACGTACGGGATGTTGTATGCATTGTATTGATACTCAGTTCCTGCCGTCAGAGGCTGTCCGTCATTGATCAAATGGAGAGTCACTGTCTGCCCGTTGACCACGGCAGTTTCTGTTGCCGCAGCTTCAGCATCCTCAGCTGCTCCCTCAGCCCAGATCCCCTGGAGCCCCTTATATCCTTCCGGCGCCGCAGGCTCTGCAACTGCATAAGTCCTGCCGCCCACGACGGTAAAGCGGACTTTTCCGTCCTTGTCTGTGATCCCGCCCGCGCTTTCGATCCAGCTTCCACCGCTCTTTTCGTAGAGCCTCAGAGTAACACCGCTCATGACGTCATCCTCTGTCGGATTTCCTTCCCTGACGTTTCCGTATTTTACAAGGTCAACATAAGCGCCTCTGTAGTTCGGGAAGATGTAGTTTTCAAGCATTGTTGCATTGTCTTTCGCCCACTCTTCCTGCCATTCCGAAGCTGTGATCTTCTGCCCCGGAACAAGCTCCGCCTTTATAGAAAGGGCTTCCTCCTTCGGATAACCTTCCGGCGCGGTCTTTTCAAAGATGTAGAATGTATGCGCCTCTGTGCCTTCCAGCGGGATCCGCGCGGTGTAAACACCGTCTTTCCCGCTGAAAGTGATGCCGCTGATCGGTTCATCCTTATCCGGATCTGGCACTCCGCCCGTTCCGTCATAAATATTGAAGTCCGCGCCCGACAGAGCGGAGCCGTCTTCTCCGTCCACTTTGCGGATCGACAGCTCTGCACAGAGGTATGTATTCTCCGCTGTGACCGTCAGATCGTCATCCGTATCCGGGACCTCGATCTCATAATATCCTTCACCGTCAGCCGGCATCGGGATTTCCTGCCCGTCCTTCATGGCGGTCAGCTGATATCCTGCCGGTATGTCTGTCTCTCGCAGATAATAGATCCCGCCCTGGCTCAGTCCGGTAAATTCAACGCTTCCGTCCGCACCGTCCGTACATGTAACGGTATCCTTTTTGATCTCTTTTTTGTCTTTATCATACAACCGGAACGTAAACTTACTGCTTCCGGTCACTGTCAGGTCTCCCGCAAGAATGTCTTTTATGACTGTCAGCTTCACCTGCTTCGCATCCGCAAAGGTAAGGGTCTCTTCTCCATACTCCGGATCCGTATTTTTAATTACTGGTGTATCTCCTACCATCACGGTACCGATAGCCATGCTGCCGGTCAAAGCCACATACCTCGGAGCTGTATCCGTGATATCATACCCTTCCGGGGCAGCTGCTTCGGTGATCTTGTAGACGCCCGGTTTCCGGCCTGTCAGGATGACCTGCCCGTTACCATCTGTAACCGCCGCATCATCAACCAGATCCCAGCCGCTGTCAGTCAGTGTCACATCACCGCTGAACACCGGGAATCTCTGGTATTCGATCTTAAATTTGGCGCCCTCCAGTTCCTCCCCGGTATCCTTATCGACCTTCGTGATCGCAAGAGCCTGTGTCTCAGGGTTCTGTACCGTAAGAGTCATACCTTCAGAGATCTTTATGCCGTAGTCGTTAATGTCTGCCTTGTCAGTGACAGTCACACTGTAGCTGCCATCCTCATTCCGGATCTGTTGTGTCTTATATCCGAAGAAGATGCCGTCTCCATTTACCAGATCATTTAAGTTTCCATAATCTGTCTGATAATTACTGTTATCGTAAGTTTCTTTAAAGTACTCTTTCAGGTACTCATTCGTATGTCCGTCTGCCGCTGACTCTGTCAGTTTGTAAGTCCCGTTTCCGATCCCGGTCAGGTGTGCCTTACCGTCGGTTCCTGTCTTCGCAGAACTGTTTCCTGACTGGCCTGTAAGAGTGAACGTCACGCCTGAAAGCGCGTCCTCTTCCATCCCCTTTTTCATGATATCCAGGGTCAGCTTCTTCGGGTTGTACATGCTGATATCCACATTGTCCGCGGTCACGTCAAAATAGTATGCCGCCTGGCTGTGGGCAGCATCGCCCGTATAATCTGAGCCATTCCCCTGGCTTTCCAGATCGTAGATGTTTTCATACTCTGCATGCGGGGTCACTTCCACGATCCTGTACTGGCCGATGTCAAGTCCTCTCGGGAATGCAAAATATCCATTCCCGTCCGTCTTAAAGAGACCGTCCGCCTTCGGCCCGTCGTATGTACTGTATGCATATGTGGTCCATTTGCCGTCCACCAGGCGTTCCAGGCGCATAGTCACATTCGCCAGCGGTACCCGGTCATCCTGTACTCCTCTGGAATAGTACGCGTCCAGTTCTTCGGAAGTCATTCCCAGATTTGCGCCTTCTACCGGCTCGTACCCATATTTTGTCACTGTGACGGCGAAATGATCCACCGGCCAGTTCACCAGGCGGTACTGCTGCCGGGATGCTTCCTCCGGCGCGTTTGTAACAGTGATCGGATCATAACCGCCTTTTTCGTTCTCCCCGGTCGCATAGAGTCCCCAGACGATACCCTCCTGATCCTCTGCCAGTTTTACCTCTTCTTCTTTATCTTTTACATAGAATACATCGTTGAACGACTCTGTCGTTTTGGTCTTTCCTTCTTCTTCTGCTGCTTCATAGCGGAAGAACATATACATATAATACGTTGTTCCGGATCTCGTATATCCGTCCGGCGCGTCTGTCTCCACCAGCGCCGCCCGGGCGTAGCTGTTGCCGTCTTCATCTGTCTGGAAGATGCGTTCATACATAGCTTCATCTTCCACATAGTTTGAGGTCAGCGCTGTCCATGAGAACGCCCTGGAAGAAGCCAGAGCGCTGACAGGCGCTGGCGCCGATGTTGTTCCGTCCGGCGCGCTCAGGTCATTGTCAAGACCTGTGGTCAGCGTATCGATCTTTTCCACGAGGGTTCCGTCCTCTGCCGCCAGATACAGGTCAAAAGACGCATTGCCCAGCGGAGTATATGTATGGACTTTTTCTCCATCTTTTGTGCAGCTTCCCGCCCACTTTGCGATCCTCACTGTGGAGAAACGCTCGCCTTCTCCGCCGTACGAAGGATCGTTTTGAACGGAAACCTCTGTCAGCACATTATCCTTATATTCCGCATAATTCGTACAGGCTGCGTCTTCATATGTGCTGGCATTTGTATAGGACGTACCGCTGCGTCTTATCAGTGTGATCGCGTTCTCAGGCTTAAGTTTGCCGCCGATCCCCGGGGTTATCTCCACAAGCCAGTACACTACATTGTCGGCAGATTTTAAGATGTCCGTTGCAAAATATCCGTCCTGCCGGATTCCATCGGCGTTATAAAGCGTACCGCTCGTGTAGCTGCCGACCAGAGTCGTATCGGGATCACTGCTGTCAAATGCAAGCGCTGTTCCGTCATCCGGGCCCACGATCTGCCGGTACAGTTCGAACTCCGCATTATTGAGTTCACGCCGTTGACCTTCGTCTTCTTTTCCATCTGCCCCTATCGCAAATTTCTCAACCCTGAGCTGAGTCCAGTTCTCCACATTGGTCAGCCTGCCTGTCTGTTCCGACTCCGGCTTGTTCTCGTCCGTGTTAGCGGATTTTGTCACGATATTGTACTTATTGATATCCGCTTTCGGGATCGTTGCAGGGCACGCGCCATCCGCTGTTTTCTGCAGATATTCTTTTTTACTGGCCGGTTCCAGATACTGATACGCCTCGTCAGCAGGGATGGACACCTCCACTGCCACATACTCATCCTTCTGTGCCAGTCCGGTGAACACCACTTCTCCGACAGAGTTTGTTGTCTGGATGCCTTCAAACACATATTCCTCCCCGTCCAGGCGGTACAGCGCGATCTCTGTGCCGGGCAGGAGATATTCTTTGTGTGTAAACTGATTCTCCCAGATATTGTAGAAAACCTTGCTGACACGCAGGGAAGTCTCCGGCTGGTTGATGATCTCCAGGTTATTGCCTTCGGTGTCTGTCGTCACCTGCCCGCCCGGGGAAAGCCGGACTTCCAATTCGTCTTCACTTGCCGTATATCCGTTGGGAGCGGTTGTCTCCTTGATGATATATGTGATCTTCTCTCCGTTTTCATCATAGATTGGAAGCTCTTTAAATAACACATCTCCCGTGTCCTTCATGCTTACTGCTGTCTGTACAGGAGCAGACTCTCCCTCCCGATAAATGGAGATCACCGCACCCGGAAGGGCTGCTTTTTTTCCTCCCAATGTCATCCTGTATTTTTTGACAAGCACTTCGCCCGTATCGGAATAATTTACGATCGTGCCAAGCTCCCTGACTTCCTCCTGATCTTCCACTGTATAAGGCCCGAAATAATAGGAACCGTCTGCGTATACGTGGTCATAATCCTCATACAGCTCCTCATATCCGGACGGATCCAGGACTCCTGCCGGCGCTGTTTCTTTGAGATAATACTCGCCTGCCGGGAGCTGGAGCTGGCTTCCTGAGCTCAGCTTCAGCGGCTGTCCGTCATAGCCCTGTACCGGCGTAAATGTCCCGCCTTCTTCTGCATAAACTTCAAAGGCCACTCCTGATGTTACAGTTTCCTTACCGTCTGATGTTTTGATTTTTTTCTCGATAGTGATCTTCGGATCCGGACGGTTTTTCAGCGTTACAGCCTGTGTTTCTGTATCGGTATCGACTGTTTTGATCCCTTCCAGGTTGATGATCAGGGCATCTGCATCTGTGACATTCTCATATCCCTGAGGGGTCACAGACTCTTCCACTAGATACTTTTTCCCGGGATCCAGTTTTGTAAAAGCTCCTGCAGACGGTATCTCGGTGCTGTCAATGACCACATCGCCCTTATGTCCGGCTGCGTCCTCGTCATATTCATAAATCGCATATTGCGCGCCTTCTTCGAAGTTGCCGGTGTAAGAGTTTACCTTCTTAACGGCAACCGGGACTTTCTGTTCCACATTATCAATGGTGATGGACTGCTGAAGCTGGATGTCATCGCCTTCTGTAAAATTGAACGGCCCGTACGCGGTGAGCTCCTGTTCTCCCACTTTGATGGTCGTTTTCTTCGCACGGTTTGTTCCTTCAAATCCTTCTGTTTTCCCTGAGAGGGCATACCCGCCTGCCGTAGAAGTCTCCACAAGATAATAATATCTCGGCGTCTCACCTGTAGTGCGGGGCAGATCTGTGATAGAGACTGTTTCCCCGGCTGCGACAGTATAGGAGTCCGTATTAAATTTCTCATACTCATGGCTGTCTTTTCCTTCTTTGTAATACAGGTCAAAGGATGCGGTAAGGTCAGCCGAACTGCTGACAGCCATCTTGCCGGAGTCTGCATTCCAGAACTGCTTTGTCAGATCAATGCTTCCGTTCCGCCAGTTCTCCATCTCGATCAGAACCGCCTCATTTGATTCGTTTCCTATATCATCTTCCAGAGTAAACGTGTCTGAGTAAAGGTACCTGTTCCCGGACGCATCCGTCGCTGTCTCGCCGGCCCCGTGCCATCCCTCAGGCAGTTTCTCTGCAAAGCGGTAGGTATAGACATTTCCGTTCTCGTCATATGCCGGAAGGATTCTTGTGATTGTTCCGTCCTGTCCCAGACTTATGTCAGACTCTACAGTCTCTATGGACTCCGGGTTATCCCAGCTTCCCCCGGAAGTTATTCTCTGCAAGGTAAAACACTTTGCAAAAAGTCCAAAATTTGACTGATCTACATCCACTGACTCTCCCGTATCAACGTCAAGCACCTTTTTCTGGAGTCTGATATTTGCATTGTTGTAAAGATTCACACTTTTCACTGACTCTTTCGCCTTTTCGGCTGTCAGGTTGATTGTGTAAATCTCATCATCCCTGATATATCCGTTGGGAGCTTCTATCTCTTTTACATAATAGGTGCCGTAAGGAAGGCGGCCAAATGTCAGATTTCCCTGATTGTCCGTTTTATCATGCGTGATCAGATCTGTACACTGTTCATCACGATACAGGCCGAAATCGGCTCCCTCCAGGTCGCTTTCCACACCATTTACTTTTCCTTTTTTGTCAATGCTGATGCTCCCCAGAGTCTCTCTGTTGTAAAAATCAGCTGTCCCGCTGCCTTCTTCCGCGATAGTGACTTCCTTATCCTCTGCATTCTTATCTGAACTCTCATCAGCAGTCACCTTCACCGTACTGGACGGAAGAGGCCTCTCCTCTGGTGCCAGCTCTGATACCAAATATGTCCCGGCATCCAGATATACCTCGATCGCCCCGTCCTTCCACACGGAATCTGCCCCTGACGTATCCGCCGGGTCGATGGTCACAAGACCGTCTGCAACGCTCAGAGGGGTATAAGTACCATCGGAATTCTTCTTATATAGTGTGGGCGCGGTTCCGTTTTTGTCGGTCACTTTGAATGTGACCGGTCCGCTGACCGGATCGCCTGCCGGGAAATTCTCCGCGGTATAGAGGCTGGACGTCCCATTCGCATAGTTCACGATATATTTACTGATCGTAAGCTTTGCAGGCGGTATCACCTCGTTCACTTCCTGAGATGCTTCTGAATGGCTTGTTTTAACCTCGTCGATCCCTTTCAGGCGATAAGAGATATCCGCGCTGTTGTTTACTGTCAGCGCACTCTGATCCGCATCGCTGTATTTAGCGATAAATCTTTCCGCAGGATATTCCACATCCACGGTATATGTGGAATAATACGGCGCGTCTTCATCAACGCCGCTCACATCGTGACTGCCGCATGTCTCCATCGGAAGCGCATAAGTCCCGTCAGAGGATGCCGGAACCACTTCCCCGTCCGCTGTTTTCACTGTGATCTTTGTATAATCGACCGGACTTCCCTGCCGGTCATTGACTGTCGGAACTTCCGTAAGCGACACGTCCCCGTCAAAGGGCACACGCCCCGGCCTTCCGTATGTCTGCTGATTCGTCACGATCTGTCCGTCCGTACCCTTCAGGCCGACGGCCAGGTTATAGTGGACTGTCACAGCCGACCTGTCCTCTGATACAGTAAATCCATCGGCTGTCTTCCGGACCAGCCACTCATCCTCCGTGGCTGATGTCACGACCGGCGCTTCACTTTCTGCAGCGACCTGCTTTGTAACATTCTTCAGATCATCCGGCCAGTCCTCCTCTGCTCCATTAATGTCAAACTTCGTCTCGATCTTCAGGAAGTCCCCAGTCTCCCCAAAGTTAAATACATGGTTTGCCTCCAGCTTTCCGTTATCCCTGATCTTCACATTGACAAGGAAGCTGCCGGCTCCGTCTGACGATGCATTGATGCTGTCGTTAAGGAGAAAGGTATATACATTATCCTCATCAGGTCCTTCAAGCTTCACATTATCCAGAGGCGCAGCCGCATCCATTGAAAGGCTCATGCCTTTCGGAAGCCGAAACAGGATCTTTGTCTCATTATATGTATCGAACATCGGCTCCGCCTGATCTCCGTAATTATACAAAGCTGCTGCCTGCAGCTGATAGTAGATCAGCATGGTGACCGTATCCCCTGCCATAAAGCTGGTGTCCTCTTCCTCAAATCGTACAGAGACATTTGCTGTATCCTGAGTACCGTTTTCTCCATAGTACATCTCTGCGGTTTCTCTCAGGGTAAGTCGCCTCGCAACCATCAGACTGTCTGAATACACTGTCTGATCTCCCAGTATCGCCCGCAGGCGGTATTCATACCCGCCGTTTTCTTCTGAATATATGAAAGAGTAGTTTGCGGAACCAGCCCCATCGATATCCTGCCAGTTCCCATCCTTTGTCTTATACTGCCACTGAAGGACAGCTCCTTCCTCTGACACGGCGCCCTTCAGCATGACCCGGTCGCCAATGAAGGCAGACTCTCTGTTAGAAGATATGGAAACTGTCAGCGCTTCTTCCCCGGCAGGAAGCGTGTCCGCCCCGCCTTCCGGCAGCCTGTCCCCGGTTAGCGTCTCCGCCGTCATTGCAGTGTCAGCCGGCAGGCCCCCGCTGTCATCTGTAACACGGTCGCCTGCCGTCCCGTCCTTCAGTACAGCCGGCTTGTCCGTATCCTCCTGCTGATCCTCTGTGAGTCTGAACGTCCCTCCCATAGAGGATACAGACTGGCTGCTCAGGATCATCACCACTGCCAGCGCGAAAGCCACAGTCCTTGTCCAGAGATTCCTCTTGTCCATATGATCTCCCTCCCTTATTGCGTATATTTCTCTTTGTTCCCGCACAGTTAAATATATGACACACACTCTGAGGAATTCGTCGAATCTGCTGGGGCTTCTGAAGTTTTATACGTTTTTAGTTATTTGGGAGATAATTGAACATTTCTCAGAATAAATTTAATAAAAAAAACCGGAAGGATTTCCTTCCGGTAATAAACATATTTCCGTTCTGCTCATTCAGCATTCGGTTTCTCAATCTGAGCGATGGCCGCCTTCTGCATCGGGATACGGCAGTTTTTATTGTTTCCGAATTCCACGATCACATCATCATCTGTGATATCAATAATCACCCCGTAGAATCCGCTCGTTGTCAGAGCTGTATCACCGACTTCCATAGATGCCAGCATTGCCTGAATTCTCTTCTGCTCCTTCTTCTGGGGACGCATAAGCAAAAGCCACATTACACCGAACATCACCGCTATCCAGACGATCATCATCAATAATTCACCCATAATCAGACTTCCTCCTAACTTTCATTACGCAATAAGATTACTATACACAAAAAACAGTCAATCTTCAAGAGGCATTTCAAGAAATCCCTCCAGCTTCCGTTTTTTATAAGCCTTGTATTCCCCGGCATCAATAGAGTCTCTGATCTCTTCCATCATCGTATTGTAAAAATACAGATTGTGGAGCACGCACAGCCTCATTCCCAGCATCTCCTTTGCCTTGAGAAGATGGCGGATATAGGCGCGGCTGTAACTCCTGCATGCAGGGCAGCCGCAGCCTTCCCCGATCGGCCTGTCGTCCAGTTCGTATTTTGCGTTAAAGAGATTCAGCCTGCCCTGGTTTGTGTACACATGCCCGTGTCTTCCATTCCTGGTCGGATAGACGCAGTCAAAGAAGTCAACTCCTCTGTCCACAGCTTCAAGGATATTTGCCGGCGTCCCCACTCCCATAAGATATGCAGGTTTATTCTCCGGCAGATGGGGAACTACGGCATCCAGGATCCGGTACATGTCCTCATGGCTCTCTCCCACCGCAAGCCCTCCCACGGCGTAACCATCCAGATCCAGCTCCGTGATCTGCTGTGCGTGCGCAATACGGATATCCTCATAGATTCCTCCCTGGTTGATCCCGAACAGCATCTGATGAGGATTGATCGTATCCGGCAGGGAATTCAGCCTTGCCATTTCCTCTTTACAGCGCTTCAGCCAGCGGGTCGTGCGCTCCACAGAATCCGCGATATACTTTTTTTCCGCAACACTGGACGGGCATTCGTCAAAAGCCATTGCGATCGTAGAAGCCAGATTTGACTGGATCTGCATACTCTCCTCAGGACCCATAAAGATCTTTCTTCCATCGATATGAGAATGAAAATGCACGCCCTCTTCCCTGATCTTTCTCAGTGACGCCAGGGAAAACACCTGAAATCCCCCGGAATCTGTAAGAATCGGCCTGTCCCAGTTCATGAAACGGTGAAGGCCGCCCAGCTTCTTCACGATCTCATCCCCAGGTCTTACATGGAGATGATATGTATTCGAAAGCTCTACCTGTGTCTTTATTTCTCTTAAGTCATCAGTGGACACAGCTCCCTTGATTGCAGCCGCTGTCCCCACATTCATAAATACCGGCGTTTCAATCGTACCGTGGGCTGTGTGAAAACGTCCTCTCTTTGCCTTGCCGTCTTTTTTCAGAAGCTCATACATTCCTGTTAACCTCATATTCGTTTTCCTGTCTGCAGGACTATTAATAATGAAGGACGACCGGAGTCCCTGAGCTGATCATTCCGAACAGGGTTCCCGCGTCGCTGTATGACATATTCACGCATCCGTGAGATCCAAGACTCTGATACAGGTTTCCTCCAAATCCGGGCTGCCAGGTAGCATCATGGAATCCATGTCCCTGCCAGGTAAACGGCATCCAGTAAGATACCGGGGTCCGGTAAATCGGTTCTCCAGTTGCCGGATCTTTCTCACCCACCAGTGTGGCATTCCTTTCCGTATAAAGAATGGAATATACTCCTGCCGGGGTTGCCATGTCTGGTGTGGGCAGTCCTGTAACCACGTCCGCCTGGAATGCGATCGAGCCGTCTACGATATACCACATATGCTGAGTGGAAAGGTCCACCTCAATAAAAGTAGTCCCCCAGTCCTGAGCGGAATGAGATGCCGCCGTCTGAGCGTATACAGGCTCTCTTGTCACCACTTCTCCGTTTGTAATGCTGCTGATCAAATTCTGCGTCTCTGTCTCCTCGTCAACAGACCATCCATATGTTCCGCCGGAAACTTCTGCTGTTTTCCCATCCGGGGAGGTGATTGTCCTCGTTGTTCCCACAGTATCATAAGCCGCGCCAAAATTTCTCATCCATTCTCTGACCGCATCTTCCTTCAGGATCACCTGCATATTATCATCATATGTCAGCCAGGAAGAAATCAGATTTTTATCTACCACGACATTTTCCGTCATTGAATAAGTAATGCTCGCCTTACAGTACTGATTCATTGTGTCACATGCGGCCTGTACCTCCGGCGATTCGGAGGTATATTTCGGAAGCTTATAACACTCCTCTTCAAGCATATTCAGTGTCGGAGCAAACTCTGTGATATGTTCTTTGATTTTCTCGCTTAAGACGTCCATATTGACTGCGGTGCCGTAAACCTCCGGCTCTATCACGAAGGACTCTCCGTCAAACTTTGGATATGCAGAAACCGGATCCGTCTGCTCCTGTGTAACTGCCTTAATTGACTGAATCTTTTCTTCCAGCGCTTTTTCATCATAATCCACCTGAATATTAATATTCTGGCTCGACTTTGAAAAAAATGAAGTCACCCATAAGATGGGATTCTGCTTTTTCAGCGCATCCTCCACGCTGGAGTCCTCTTTGTACACAAGAGAAATATCGGATCCTTTTATCACATCAGTTTCATTGTTCAGTTCAATCAGTTCAAGTTCATAATCGCTGACCCGTTCTTTCAGGTATTTCTCCACATCCGCCGCGGATTTACCTGAGAAATCTTTACCGTTAATTGTAGTATTTATAAAAAAATGTCCAATAAAGAATGCCGAGATGCCAAGATAGATGACAATCAGCCCGGCCGCAATGCTTCCTGCAATGATCCAGGGCTTTTTCCCTGAACTCACCTTTTCTTCATTATCATTTTTTACAGTTTTTTGCCTTTTCCTTCGCCGTCTCTTTCCTCTTTTATCCTCTCCGCTCTCCAGTTCATCTTCTTCCAGCTCCTCCTCTCCGGGAGCTTCTTCTGAATTTTCTTCCCCGTCACCTGTCTCCTCAGAGACATCTGCCACTTCAGAATCCTCTTCTCCAAAATCTGCTTCTTCAGAATCCTCTTCCTCAAGTACTTCCTCATGCTCCTCTTCTTTGAGGTCATCCGCCTCTTCTCCTTCGGCATCCTCAAAGCCTTCCTCACCGAGGATTTCTATATCTTCCCGATGTATATCTGACTGTTTTTTTCTTCTTTTCTTACTCATCAGCCTTACCATCTCTTTCCTTGATACATATTACGGCAACATTATAGTACGATTATTTAAAAAAGTACAGAAAATTATCGTCCATTCATAAAAACTTAAAAACTATTTAAAAACTGTTACATTTTGACCTTCTGTTCCTATTTATCAGACATTTTGATACGAAAAAAGTTTCATTTTTCTTGTCAGATCCCGCCTGTGTCCTATATAATAATAATGTTTTTGTAACTGATCTCCCGCACGGGAGTGTAATGTATATGATTAAATGCAGTATTCCGTACAGGAATGGAAAGGAGTTTATCTATGAGCGGTTCATCTTTTGGCTCAATATTTCGCATCACCACATGGGGAGAATCCCACGGTCCCGGGATCGGGGTCGTGATCGACGGCTGTCCCGCCGGTATTTCTGTCTCTGAAGCAGATATCCAGCGTTTCCTTGACAGAAGGAAACCCGGACAGAGCAAATATACTACAAAACGAAGCGAATCTGATTCCGTAGAAATCCTCTCCGGGATCTTCGAAGGAAAAACGACCGGCACGCCGATCTCTCTCATTGTGCGCAACCAGGATCAGCGTCCCAGGGATTACGGAAATATAGCGTCTTTATTCCGCCCCGGCCATGCGGACTATCCGTTTACGGAAAAATATGGCTTCCGCGACTACCGGGGAGGCGGACGCTCCTCCGGGCGCGAGACGATCGGGCGTGTAGCCGGAGGCGCTGTCGCTTCACTCCTTCTGAAGGAACTGGGGATCCGCGTGCAGGCATACACAAAAGCGATCGGCCCTTACTCTGTGCCGGAGGAGGATTACCATATGTCCGAAATCACGGAAAACGTGCTTTACATGCCAGACAATGCCACTGCTTCAAAAGCCGGCGAATATATCTCATCCCTGATGGCGGAGTGTGATTCCTGCGGCGGCATTATCGAATGCGTCGCAGAAGGTCTTCCGGCAGGTCTGGGCGAGCCGGTCTTTGATAAACTGGACGCACTCCTGGCACACGCCGTCATGTCCGTGGGAGCTGTAAAAGGTGTGGAGATCGGGGATGGATTTGCCGCTTCAGCATCCACAGGAAGCAAAAATAACGACCCGTTTTTCTCGGAGGATGGTACGGTCCTCAAAAAAACCAACCACGCCGGCGGAACACTCGGCGGGATGAGCGATGGTTCACGTCTCATTCTCAGAGCCGCCATAAAGCCCACTTCTTCTATTGCCCGGACTCAGCACACCGTGGACGTCAATCACGAAAATGCTGAGATCAAAGTTCTCGGCAGACATGACCCTGTCATCGTTCCCAGGGCGGTCGTCGTTGTAGAATCAATGACCGCTCTTACGCTGGCTGACCTTCTTTTGAGAAATATGTCCGCCAGACTGGAAAATGTGAAAAAAGTGTACTGCTAAAATACAGATACCGCAGACACAGGTCCAAAAATACCCGCCGGACTGTTTCAGGCAAAGCTCCAGTCCGGCGGGTACTTTTATTTCTTTCCTCTATTCCCGCAGGGGGGCCTTATACATCTCCCCTCTTTATCCCACAGATTATCTGAAATATTTTACTCCTGATTCAAAGATCTTCAGATCCTGCTCACCGTAAATATTGACAGCAACAGAATCGCCGCGGCGCTCTGAGTGCGCCATCTTCCCGAGCACACGGCCGTCCGGGCTTGTGATCCCCTCAACCGCACGGTAGGAGCCATTCACATTCCACTCTTCATCCATACTTATATTTCCTTCCGGGTCACAGTACTGCGTTGCTACCTGTCCGTTGGCAAATAAGCGGTCAAGCCACTCATCGCCCGCCACGAAGCGCCCTTCTCCATGTGATGCCGGATTTGTGTACACGCCGCCAGGCTCCGCTTCCTGAAGCCACGGAGATTTATTTGTCACTACCTTTGTATAAACCATCTTTGAGATGTGGCGGCCGATGGTGTTATAAGTCAGCGTCGGGGCATCCTCCGCCTGTCCCACGATCTTTCCGTAAGGCACGAGCCCAAGCTTGATCAGAGCCTGGAATCCGTTGCAGATGCCGAGCGCAAGCCCGTCTCTTTCATTTAAGAGTCTCTCCACCTCTTCTTTAATCTTTGCGTTCTGGAATGCAGTCGCAAAGAACTTCGCCGATCCGTCCGGCTCATCGCCGGCGCTGAACCCGCCCGGGAACATGATCATCTGCGCCTGGGCGATCGCTCTGCTGAATTCCTCCACAGAGGAGCGGATATCCTCCGCGTCCAGGTTTCGGAACACTTTTGTGATCACTTTTGCTCCCGCACGCTCAAATGCCTTCGCGCTGTCGTACTCACAGTTTGTACCCGGGAATACCGGTATAAAGACTGTGGGCTGTCCGATCTTATGGCTGCAGATATGGATATCAGAAACATTGTACAGCTTCTCCTCCACAGGGGTTTCCGCGCTCTCCGGGGACTTCGTCGCGAACACGTCCTCCAGTTTTCCTGTCCACGCGGCCAGCGCCTCGTCCAGCCCGATATGGACACTGCCATATTCAAAGTCCTCCCGTTCCGTCACTTCTCCGATCACAGTATAGGTAATCTGAAGATTCCCGACTTCTCCGTCTTTCACCTCAGCGATGAGATCCCCAAATGCCGGGGCGAACAGATCCCTCTCATCCATATTGTGTTCGATCTTCACACCCATATGGTTTCCGAACGCCATCTTGCTCACCGCAGCAATGACGCCATGGCGGTCGAGCGCATATGCGGATACGATCCTTCCCGCCCTGATATCTTCTGTAAACTTCCCGTACTGATCCATAACCTGTCCGTATACCGGAAGGTCATATCCGTCTCTTTGAATCCGCAGCCATACAAGCTTATTGCCCGGTTTTTTCAGCTCCGGAGTGATGATGTCTTTCTCCACCGCCATGTCCACGGCAAAAGACACAAGGGTCGGCGGCACATCGATATCCTGGAATGTCCCGGACATACTGTCCTTTCCTCCGATAGACGGAAGCCCAAACCCGATCTGAGCCGCATAGGCGCCCAGCAGAGCTGCAAAAGGCTGGCTCCATCTCTTCGGATCTTCGGTCATACGGCGGAAATATTCCTGGAATGTAAAGCGGATCTTCCGGTAGTCTCCGCCCGCCGCAACGATCTTCGCCACGGACTCAGTCACCGCATACACAGCTCCGTGGTACGGGCTCCAGCTTGACAGATACGGGTCGAACCCATAGCTCATCATGGACACACTGTCTGTCTTCCCTTTCAGGACAGGCACCTTTGCCACCATTGCCTGCGTCTCTGTGAGCTGATATTTCCCGCCGTGAGGCATAAACACAGATCCCGCGCCAATGGAGCCGTCGAACATTTCCACAAGGCCTTTCTGTGAGCATACATTCAGGTCACTCAGTGTCTCAAGCCATGCAGCCCTCACATCATGAACCTCTTTCCTGGTAAACAGGCTTCCCGCGCGCTCCGGCATCTCTACCTCTACGCTGGTCTCCTGATGCGCCCCGTTGGTATCAAGGAACTTTCTGGACAGATTGACGATCTCTTTTCCTCTCCAGATGAGCACAAGCCTGGGCTCCTCTGTCACTGCTGCGACTTCCGTTGCCTCCAGATTTTCTTCCCTGGCATATGCCATGAACTCTTCCACATCTTTCGGATCGACCACTACTGCCATTCTCTCCTGGGATTCTGAGATCGCGATTTCAGTCCCGTCCAGTCCGGCATACTTCTTCGGCACTTTGTCTAACTCTACACGGAGCCCGTCCGCCAGCTCGCCGATCGCAACGGACACTCCGCCTGCGCCAAAGTCGTTGCACTTCTTGATCAGACGGCTCACCTCCTCCCTGCGGAACAGTCTCTGTATCTTGCGTTCCGTAGGCGGATTTCCTTTCTGTACCTCCGCGCCGCATGTCTCGATCGACTCTTCTGTGTGCACCTTGGAAGAACCGGTCGCTCCTCCGCACCCGTCGCGGCCTGTCCTTCCGCCCAGAAGGATGATGATATCGCCCGGATCTGAATTTTCGCGGATGACCGCGCGTCTCGGGGCCGCTCCCAATACAGCGCCGATCTCCATGCGCTTTGCCACATAATCGGGATGGTAGATTTCCTTTACAAGCCCGGTCGCCAGTCCGATCTGGTTTCCGTAAGAACTGTATCCGTGCGCCGCCTCACGGACCAGTTTCTTCTGGGGAAGCTTGCCCTTAAGCGTATCCTTTACGGAAACAGTCGGGTCTGCGGCTCCGGTCACCCTCATTGCCTGATAAACGTAGGTCCGTCCTGAAAGCGGATCGCGGATCGCACCGCCGAGACAGGTGGCGGCGCCTCCGAACGGTTCAATCTCCGTGGGATGGTTATGTGTCTCATTCTTAAAGTTGATCAGCCACTCTTCTTCCACTCCATCTACCTTGATCGGCACCACAATGCTGCATGCATTGATCTCATCAGACTCCTCCTGATCCTGAAGTTTCCCCTCTCTCTTAAGCCTGCGCATTGCCATGAGCGCAAGATCCATCAGGCAGACGAACTTATCCTCCCTGCCCGCAAAGATCTCGCTGTGGTCTTTTAAGTATTCTCTGTAAGTATCTTCGATCGGTTTTCTGTAATCGCCTTCGTCAAAGACCACATCTTTCAACTCTGTAGAAAATGTCGTATGTCGGCAGTGATCAGACCAGTAAGTGTCAAGAACACGGATCTCCGTCATCGTGGGATCTCTGTGCTCTTCATTTTTATAATAATTCTGGATATGGAGAAAATCCTTAAATGTCATGGCAAGTCCCAGAGAACCATAGAGCTCCTCCAGTTCAGTCTCCGGCATATCCTGGAAGCCGTCAAATACTTTGATATCCGCCGGCTCGTCAAATACGGTGACCAGTGTCTCCGGTTTTTCCTCCTGAGCTTCCCTCGAATCCACCGGATTGATGCAGTGGTTACGGATTGCCGCAAACTCTTCCTCCGTAATGTTCCCTTCGATCACATACGTGGTGGCAGTGCGGATCACCGGGAGCTCATCTTCCCTGATAAAGCGGACACACTGCTCCGCGGAATCCGCTCTCTGATCAAACTGTCCCGGGAGATACTCCACGGAAAAGCTGTGATCCCCATCCTTCATCGGGAACCTCTCTTTATAGAGGATATCCACAGGCGGTTCTGCGAACACGCCCCTGCACGCCTTCTCAAATGTCTCATCAGAAAGGTCCTCCACGTCATACCTGATCAGCACCCTTACCCCGCTTACACTGCGGATGCCGAGGTAATGGCGGATCTCATGCCGTAATGCCTTTGCCGCAACGGCAAATTCCGGTTTCTTTTCCACATACACACGCTTTACATTACTCATATACTGTCTCCTTTACATCATGCCGTATGCCCCTGAACATACAGTTTTATGCTCATAATCTCTGCCTGTATCGTACCATAATTTATATCATTAGTATAATTAATATAACTAAACTTTTTAATAAGTAAAACTAATTATTTTCCTTTTTCTTCCGCAAATATCCCGGTATCAGGCTTGCCGCAAGAAGAATCGCAAGGATCCCCAGGAAAATCCCGCCGATGCGTATGACAAAATCATAGAACAGCCCTTCAGGGAGCATACGGATCATATAATCTGTCGCAGGATCAAAGATCCACTGATCATTGTCAAAAAAGATATGATGGAACTGGACAAACACCGCATTAAAGTCAATGACCGCTGCGATTCCGATCATGGCTGCGGCTGCGGCCGATACGCCGAGGGCAGCCTGATAGGATCCCGGGATGATCTTCCTGATATCCGCCCGGGTCGCAAGGAGAAATACAAGACACAGCACAGCTGCAATACATGAGCCAATCCGGATATTCAACCCGCCAATAAACAGTTCTCTGACTTCCCCCATATGAAATCTGTCCTGTTCATTAAAGAAATCCTGCTCTTTTCCCTCTACAGTCGTCACAACGGACAACGCAGCCCTGCCGCCCCGCAGGTATTCCATCATCTCGTGAGTTACATACATCACATCATCCATTGTCATATCCAGTTCCGAGAGGACATCATACTTTTCATATTCTTTCTGATACACGCTGAAATCAGCGTACATCGCGATCTCAAAGCTGGTGATCAGCACTGCGGCTATGACTGCAAAGGCGAGGATCACTCCTGTCAGCCACTACAGTTTTATCACTGTATTACTCTGTTTAGCCGGATTTTTTCCTTTTTCCATGATATCGTGGTCCTTTCCAGTATATTATTGTATTTTTCTTTCTCATAGCTTATAATACAACCAGCATTTATCAGGAGGGCTAATAATGACTGATATTAATTATGAACTCTACAAAGTATTCTACCACGTGGCTTCAACTCTGAACTTTTCAGAGGCGTCCAAACGCCTTTTTATCTCCCAGTCCGCTGTCAGCCAGTCAATCAAGACGCTTGAGCGCAGGCTGGACCAGACTTTATTCATCAGAAGCACAAAAAAAGTTCAGCTCACCCCCGAAGGAGAGATTTTGATGCGGCATATTGAGCCAGCCATGAACCTGATCCGTAAAGGCGAAACTCAGCTCCTGGATGCTGCTTCCACAGGCGGTCAGATCCGCATCGGGGCAAGCGACACGATCTGCCGGTATTTTCTCATCCCATACCTGGAGCGCTTCCATAAGGCATTCCCCGGCGCGCATATCAAAGTTATCAACCAGACTTCAATGAAATGTGCAGAACTCCTTCAGAACGGGCTGGTGGATCTCATTGTCGTCAACTACCCTAACAATCACCTGGGAGCTTCCGCTTCCGCGATCCGTATCAGAAAATTCCATGATGTGTTTATCGCAGGCAATACTTTTTCCGAACTGAAAGGCCAGACGCTGTCCTTTGCACAGCTCCTGCGCTATCCCATCCTGATGCTGGACAAAAACAGTACGACCAACGAATTCCTTCACCAGGTCTTTCAGCAGCACCAGCTGGATCTCGTCCCGGAGATCGAGCTGACGAGCAATGACCTTTTGATCGACCTGGCGCGGATCGGGCTTGGCATCGCGTTCGTCCCGGACTACTGCATCAGCGCAAAGGGAGATGAAATTTTCCAGCTCCAGACCAGAGAAGAACTTCCTGAGCGCGAACTTGCCATCGCTTACAATGAACACCTCCCGCTCTCAAGGGCATCCATGGAATTTCTCAGCTATTTCCAGAATTCTTCCAGGTAAGCAGGCAGGGTTCCCGCACTGCATATACGGATCCCTTCCCATTCTCTTGGAAAAGCTTCCCTGTACTGTCTCTGCTGAAACCGGTCGTCCAGGAGGAGAATAAGCCCTCTGTCCCTCTCCGTGCGGATGACACGCCCGGCGGACTGGAGCACCTTATTCATCCCCGGATACAGATATGCATAGTCAAATCCCACCATCCCGTGTTCTTCAAAATACTTCCTCACGATTTCCCTGTCATTACACACCTGTGGAAGCCCGGTTCCCACGATGATCGCTCCGATCAGCCTGTCCTCTGCCAGATCGATTCCTTCTGAAAAAATGCCGCCCATGACGCAGAAACCGACAAAACTCCTTTCCCTGCTTTTCTCAAACAGAGACAAAAACGCTTCCCTTTCCTGTTCACTCATATTCGGGGACTGGATCACCGAATCAATTTCTCCCGGCTGACTGAGAAAGCAGTCATATACATCCCGCATCATCTTATAAGACGGAAAGAACGCCATATAATTCCCTTTTTTCCCGGCAGCCGCTCCGGCGATATATCCCGCGATCCGGCTGTACATGGAAGCGCTCCGCATCGTATACCGCGTGCTCACGTCTGTTCCCATGAGAAGAAGACGGTTTTCCCCCGGGAATGACGACTCCGCATAAATCGCATAGTCATCTGTTTCTACCGAAAGAAGCTTCTTATAATAATGGATCGGGAGAAGTGTCGCGGAAAAGAGGACCGCTGCCACACCATACTCAAGATAGGACTGGAGATTCACTGCCGGATTCACACAGAAAAGCCTGACCATAAATCTGCCGTCGTCTTTAAGTTCGCAGTAGATCACATAATTTTCGTCCATTACATCATGGATATTTACAAAAGAACGTACCTGGAAATACAGATCCAGAACCATCTCCCGCTTTTTTTCATCCGCCGTCCTCTCCAGATAAGCTTCCATCTCTGTCAGCAGGTTCATCAGCTTCAGCGCGATATGGGATACACTGGACAGGATCTGATAATCCCCGCATTCCCTTTTCAATGTAAGGAACAGTTTATTGACGGCTTCCAGCTTTCCTGCCAGAGCAGGGGCGTCTGAGCGGACCGCTCTTTTCAGTTCAAGAAAATCCTCCTTATAGAGCTCAGCACTGTACATTTCTCTGCCCCGTTCGACCAGGTTGTGGGCTTCGTCGATCAAAAAGATGTAGTCCCTGCTGCCGCCTTCTGAAAAAAAGCGCTTCAGATGTGCAGCAGGATCAAACACATAGTTATAATCACAGATCACCGCATCTACCCACACCGAAATGTCCAGAGCCATTTCAAAAGGACAGACTCTGTAAGTCCGGGCCTGCTCTTCCACCGCCTTCCGGGTGATCTCGTTCCCGCTTGTGATCAGGTCGAACACAGCGTCATTCACACGGTCAAAATGTCCCTTCGCGTAAGGACATGCTTCCGGATTACATACGGTTTCTTCACAGAAACAGATCTTCTCCTTCGCTGTCAGTGTTATGACCTTCATACTGAGGCCTTTTTCCCTGAGCGTGTGAAACGCCTGTTCAGCCACAGTGCGGGTGATCGTCTTTGCTGTCAGGTAAAAGATCTTTTCTCCCAGCCCCTCTCCGACTGCTTTGACTGCGGGAAAGACTGTGGATATGGTCTTTCCTACTCCGGTTGGCGCCTGTATGAACAGCTTTTTCTTTCTCAGGATCGTGCGGTAAACCGCTGCCGCCACATCCCTCTGTCCTGCACGATAGGGAAAAGGAAACTCCAGGCCATGGATCGAACGGTTTCTTTCCTGTTCCCATTCGATCTGGAATCTCGCCCATTTTTCATATCGGCTGATCAGATCTTCAAACCAGGTTTTCAGCTCCTGCCTGGTATATGCCTCAGAAAACCTCTTAATCTCCTCTGTGTCCAGATTGCAGTATGTCATCTGCACTCCCACCCGGCCGAGATCATGCTGCTGCGCGTAAATATATGCATAGCACTTTGCCTGCGCTAGGTGGACATTTACCGGCCTCTCAATATGTGACAGTTCTCTGAGGACGCCTTTGATCTCATCCACCGTCACATCCGGAGCCTGACCTGCCAGAGCAGAGGGACTCTGCTTACTCCTGCCGGATTTTTTGTGCTTTTCTTTTATGATAATGCCGTCCGCGCGCCCTTCCACCTGTATCCCAAACTCCCCGCACGGGATCAGCATCTTCAGGCTGACCTCTGCGTGGTACTCCGGCCCCATACTCTTCTGGATCTTTCGGTGCAGTCTGCCTCCCATAAGCATGGCTTCTTTATCCGGCCCGCCGGTGCTTCGGTTGTCAATATCCCCTTCCCGCAGGATAAATTCCACGAGATTACGCACAGAAATGCGGACGATCTTCATGTTTTCCTCCAACTGTCTGTCTCCGCCTTTTCATCATGATGTATCTATCATAATCTGATTTCCCGTTTTACGCAAGCAGCGGATTCCCGAAACGGTTTTGAACGGTAAAATATACCTGCCAGTCTTTCCGGAGGTTTTGGAAATATTATAACATGGAAAACGCGGCATCTGTATGTCATGTTTATCTTACGGGAAATATCCGGGGAAATATTGATCACCATTTTATTGACAACAATGAAAAAAATATATAAAATCAAAAAATGTTATATAGAGTTGCTTCATAAATGAAATGGAATGAGAGTGGAATAAGCATGGCAAAAAGAACAGCTCAATATGAGGACTTTACTGCATTGGTTGATGTCCCTGTTTTACCGGACGCAGAAAAGTTTGTCAAAAACTACCTGCTGACTGCGAAGATATTAAAAATCATTGCCATATGCGCATTGGTTTTGGATATTGTTTCTACTGCTTTAAATTTATCATTTAAAGGAATCGCTGAAACCGCCGCTATTGTATGTCTGACAGTATACATATGGTATCGCGTGATATCTTCCAGAAAATTTCGCGATATTCTTCTTCAAAAATGCGATGTAAATAAGGCTCTGGCGGCGTATACGAATCTTATTTCTTATGCGAAAGGCAAGTGGGAAATACATTTCTATAATTTGGGGAATATTTTGTATTACTCCGGAAGAAGCGAAGATGTTAAAAAGATCCAGTTTCTCTTAAAAAAACATTGTCCGACCCGACTGGGAGATATGTATTATGAAATGCTGGGAGCGAAACTCGCACTTCATTTTATGGACAGAGGAGAGCTTCAAAACCACTGTTCAAATATGGCAGTACTATCAAAGTATGTGAAACTAAACAGGACAATGAGATTGATTTATCATGAAATAATGCAGTATCCTCTCTTGGTTCAGATGTGGGATAACGGTCAGTATATGGAACTGTATAACAGTCTTTTGCAGATAAAGTTCCTGAGGAAAACAATATCGGCGCAAGTAAAGCAGAATTACTATTTATATAAGGTTTCTGCCGCTTTGCGCAATCCGGAAAAAATGGACAGACACAGAACATTTGTGCTCCAACACGGAAAAGACCTTTGGTACTGCAAAAAACTTGAGACAATGTAAAAAAGTTTTTTGTGTTGATTCTATTTACTCAAGGCAGCAGAGTCTATCGGCAGCTCCGGGATCGGGGACTCAGGTTCAGTCGGCCATTTCCGGCATTCCCTCCCTGTATCGGAGCGGCAGATGATTCTGCTGGCACTTCAGATTTTTTCTTTCCGTGATCGCCGCAGACTCAAAAAAGCCTTTCCACAGCCGTTCATATTCCATCTCCTTTTCCGAGACTCTGTCTGCCGCTTCTCTGTCAGGCTGTTCTCCCCACACAAGTCTCCACTTTGCTCCTGCTTTATGTATCAGGAAGACGCAGTGCGTTTTATCATATATCATCCAGTTTTCAAGGGGAAAGCGGTCAGAAAAATGATCTGCCACGCAGGTGAGGACCTGGGATTTTGGCGTTATCTCCGAAAAGAGGATCCCGTTTTTCAATTCTCTGAAACGAATAAACTCCTCGTACATATGCGCTTCACCGGACACACTCCGGCTAAGGGCAAACACCTTCGCCACATCGGGATTTCCCAGGTGCTCCATGATTCTGCGGCTGTCCCCTATCCTTCTTGATTCCTGCATTGTCCGGAATACGGCAGTTCCCTTCTCTCCATCTTCAGAAAGCAGTGCATGATAAATATCCCAGTACGCATTGTAGCCCAGATACCGTTTGATCATCCGCTCCAGACGTACTGCTTTCTGTTCACACTCTTCCACTGTCTGGTATTCACAGAAGAGCTGCTGCTGCATTTTCCCGCGGATCTCTATCCCGGCATCCCCATCCCGGCAGTCTCTCCATGCATCATGGAGAGCCGAGTACAGTCCGGTTATCGTATCCGTACATATATAAATCTGTCTCATTCTGCATTCACCCCGCCTAAACCCATATCGTCAAACAAAGAGAGCTGTCTGAATGTCATGCCATCTGCACCCTCAGGAAGACGCTCTTTTGTGTTGAGCAGATTTCTTGTGATAGCATCTTCGTCCATTTTCACCGGATACATCATCTTCCCGCTGCACGTGATAAAATACAGGGCCCTCTTAAGCACTACCCCCATTTTCTTTAAGTCCTCAAAGCCAATGCAGCCCCATCTCCGCGCCTTCACGATGCGCCCCGCCGATTTGTAGCCGATCCCGGGAACCCGGAGAAGAGTATAATAGTCTGCCCGGTTGATCTCCACCGGAAAGGAATCCAAATGACGAAGCGCCCAGCAGCATTTGGGATCCAGATACACATTAAAGTTCTGATTTTCTTCATCCAAAAGCTCTTCTGCCCCAAAATGATAAAACCTCAGCAGCCAGTCCGCCTGATACAGTCTGTGCTCTCTGAGCAGAGGCGGCCCCTGTTCCCGGATCGCCGGAAGGTCTCTGTCCTCGTTGACAGGCACAAACGCTGAAAAAAATACGCGCTTCAGATCAAACTTTTTATACAGGTCTTCTGTCACCCTGAGGATCTGATAATCTGTCTCCGGCGTAGCTCCTATGATCATCTGCGTGCTCTGCCCCGCAGGCACAAACCGGGGAGCACTTCGATACAGCATGATCTCCTGCCGGTTTTCCTTCATCTTCTCCTGTACAAACCTCATAGGCGCAAGAATATTTTTCCTCGACTTATGCGGTGCGAGAAGCCGCAGGCTCTCTGCCGTAGGAAGCTCCATGTTCACACTCATCCTGTCAGCCAGAAACCCTGTCATCCTGATCAGTCTCTCGTCCGCCCCGGGGATCGCCTTTACATGAATATACCCCTGAAAATTGCATACATAACGGAGTCTGTACAGAGCAGCATAGATCAGTTCCATCGTGTAATCAGGGCTTTTCAGTATTCCTGAACTCAAAAAAAGCCCTTCAATATAGTTTCTCCGGTAAAACTCCATTGTCAAAGTGCATACTTCTTCCGGTGTGAAAGAAGTCCGCACTACATCATTTGAAGAGCGGTTGATGCAATATTTGCAGTCATAGATACACTCATTCGTAAACAGAATCTTCAGAAGGGAAATACATCTGCCATCTGAGGAAAAGCTGTGACATATCCCCGCTTTCCGGCAGTTTCCCATCCCGGTCCCGTCTCCCCGGCGCTCCACACCGCTGGAAGAACAGGATACATCGTACTTTGCCGCATCAGACAGAATATTTAATTTTTCATAAAGAGACATCTCTTTCATAATCCTGTCCCTCATGGCGCGCACCCCCTTCCGCTTACAGAACATTTGTTCTTTTTTGTATAATAGCACATATGTTCGAAAGTTGCAATAACAAATTTGTTAGGTTAGAATCGATGATGGGGTAAACGAAAAAGCAGTTTTGGCATTCCAGTGAACTGCCCCTTCGT
>CALWDM010000009.1 GCA_944376695.1 uncultured Mediterraneibacter sp.
TCGGAAAGCCGTGTGAGGGAGAACCTCATGCACGGTTTGATGAGGGGCGGGTGAATTTTTCACCCGCCTACTCTACCAGATTACGGAACCGGAACCCGAGCCATATCCCCGCCCGCCGCGAAAACGTTTCGATCACACCGACGGTTTTCGGACGTTTCACCAATCCGCCGGCTCCCCCGCAAAAACAGATTTCACTCTTTGGCGTTGATTTTTCTTCTCCTTCTGCTTAAAATATAGTCAGGATGTTTTAAGAAAAGAGGTCATCGCTATGGATATAAAAAAAGCAACGCTTGTTTTGGAGGGAGGAGCTACGAGAGGCGTCTTTACCTCCGGAGCCCTGGATTATCTTATGGAGAAGGACGTGTACCTGTCCCATGTGATCGGTGTGTCTGCCGGCGCGTGCAACGCGGTGGACTATGTGTCCAGGCAGCCCGGAAGGACAAGGGACTGTATGATACCGCAGGACAGGAGCGGGAATTATTATTACGGACTGAGAGATTTTGTGAAAGAGCGCAGTGTGATGAATATGGATCTGATCTTTGACCAATATCCGAATGAGATCATTCCTTTTGATTTTGACACCTATTTTACTTCGGATATAAGGTGCGAGCTGGTGACAACGAACTGCCTGACAGGGAAAGCTGAGTATATGGATGACAGACAGGATAAAAACCGGCTTATGAAGATCTGCCGGGCTTCCTGCAGTATGCCTCTCCTTACGCCGATCGTGAATGTGGACGACACGCCCTATCTGGACGGGGGGCTGGCGGATTCCGTGCCTGTCAGGAGAGCGAAGGAGATTGGGAATGACAGGATCGTGGTCATCCTGACGAAAAACGAAGGATACCGGAAGAAAGTCGTATCCCCTGCCATGCAGAGAGTATACAGGAGGGCGTACAGGTCCTATCCGAACCTGGTCCGGACGATATTCAGGAGAAGCTTTGAATACAACCGGACAATGAACCATATCGACCAGATGGAAAAGCGGGGCGAGATCTTTGTCCTGAGGCCGCAGGTCAAGCCGGTGTCAAGGCTGGAAAAAAACAAAGAAACGCTCTGTGCTTTTTATGAGCACGGGTACCATTATATGGAGAGGAGATTTGACGACCTGATGGCATATCTGGAGAAATAAGTTCAGAGAGCGGAAGAAAGGAGAGGAGACAGCAGTATGGCAAAGCCTGAGATACTCGATTACACGCAGAACAGGGAACTGTCGTGGCTCAGATTTAACCAGAGGGTGCTGGAGGAGGCAAGGGACGAGAGCGTTCCCCTTATGGAACGGATGAAGTTTGTCGCCATATTTACGAGTAATCTGGACGAGTTTTTTATGATCCGGGCGGGCAGCCTGTATGATATGGCTGCTGTGGATAATAAAAAGCTGGACATACGGTCCGGCATGACCCCGGAGCAGCAGCTTGACGCGATCTACCGGGCAGTGGCCCCGCTGTATAAAGAGCGGGATAAGACTTATGCGGAGATCAAGAAACAGCTCCGGCCCTACGGCGTGTGCGGACTGGATATAAAGGAGTTGGAGCAGCAGGAAAAAAAGTATGTGAAAAAATATTTTAAGGAACAGATTCTTCCGGTGCTTTCTCCCCAGATCGTGGACGCGAACCATCCGTTTCCGCATCTTTTGAACAAGGAAATCTATGTGGCGGCGAATCTGAAAATGAACGGGCATGACATGACAGGGATTGTGCCTGTCCCGCAGTACATATCGGATATCCTGTATCTCCCGGGGCATGACATCCGTTATATCCGCATGGAAAAGGTGATCATGGAGTACCTGGAGCTTGTGTTTGACAGGTATGAGGTTTCGGATAAAAATTATATCTGTGTGACAAGGAACGCGGACGTATCCCCTGACGACGAGGCGTTTGAGGACCATGAGGATTTCCGGTTCATCATGAAAGAGACCCTTCACAAGAGGCGCAGGATGGCGGTGGTCCGCCTGGAGACCGCGGCCCCTCTGGGGAAAGAGATGGAAAAATATTTCTGCAGCCGGTTTAAGATCACGCCGAAATGTATTTTCCGGACAAAGATACCTATGAAGCTGGGATTCATCTTTTCCATTGCGGAGAAGCTCCCGGAGCCTATGAAGAGAGCGCTGACGTATGAGCCGTTTACGCCCCAGCCATCGGCGGCTCTTACGGAAGGGAGCGTGATGGAGCAGGTAAAGAAAAAGGACGTCCTGCTGGCCTATCCGTATGAAAGCATGGATCCATTTCTTCAGCTTATAAGAGAAGCCGCGTCAGACCCGGAGGTGATGACCATTAAGATCACCATCTACCGGCTGGCAAAGAAGGCCCGCCTGGTGGAATATCTCTGCGCCGCGGCGGAGAACGGCAAGGAGGTCATAGCGCTCATCGAGCTGAGGGCGCGCTTTGACGAGCAGAACAATATCGAGTGGTCAGAGCGGATGGAGGAGGCGGGATGCCGTGTGATCTATGGGATCGAGGGATATAAGGTGCATTCCAAGATCTGCCTGATTACATACAGGAGCAAAAATGAGATCCGCTATATCACCCAGATCGGGACGGGAAATTACAACGAAAAAACAGCGAAGATGTACACGGATTACTCCCTTATGACGTCGGACCAGGAGATCGGGGAAGACGCTGCGGAGTTTTTCAAAAATATGTCCATCGGAAATCTGGACGGAGCGTACCGCCATCTGATCGTGTCTCCCACAAGCCTGAAGCAGAAAGTGCTCGCCCTGATGGACGGAGAGATCGCAAAAGGAGAGCAGGGACGCATTGTCATGAAAATGAATTCTGTGACAGATATGGACTTTATCCGCAAGACAGAGGAAGCCTGCCGGGCCGGGGTGCGCGTAGAGCTTCTCGTGCGCGGCATATGCTGTATCCTGCCGGGGATACCGGGCAGGACGGAAAACCTGCGGGTGACGAGTATCGTGGGACGGTATCTGGAGCATCCGAGAGTGTTTGTATTCGGATCGGGGGCGGAGGCAAAGGTCTATATCGGCTCCGCGGATATGATGACGCGCAATACGGAAAAGCGGGTGGAAGTGGCATGCCCGGTTTTTGACGGGGAGCTCAGGAGACGGCTCATGCATGATCTGAAGGTCATGCTTTCAGACAATGTGAAGGCAAGGCAGATGGACAGCGACGGCACATACAGAAAGAAAAACCGGGAAGGGGCCCCGGTGAACGCCCAGGAGACATTTATGAGAGAAGCCCTCAGCGCGCGCAGGCCTTCTGCGGCCGCGGGGAAAAAGGAAAAGCGTTCCCTTCTGTCGAGAGTGTTCGGCGGATTCGGGAAAAAGAAAAAATAAGAAAATTCAGGAGGAAAATAAAATGCAGAAACAGGAAGGGACAGGATTCGGAGCGACGTCAGACGGAAAGGAAGCCCGCCTTTACACTCTGGAGAACAAAAACGGGATGAAAGCATGCGTGTCAGATTACGGCGCGGTCCTGGTGGATCTCTTCGTCCCTGACAAAGAGGGGAAGATGCGCGACGTGGTACTCGGATACGGGGATGCGGCAGGGTATGAAAAAGGCGATGCTGCCATTGGAGCTGTGGTGGGAAGGAGCGCCAACCGCATCGGCGGGGCAGGGTTTGACCTGAACGGCGCGCACTATGACCTGGCGAAAAACGACAATGGAAAAAACAGTCTCCACAGCGGCCCGGATTACTATCACAAACGTTTCTGGGAAGTGATAGAATATGACTCCAGCCATCTCTCTCTGCTGCTCCACAGCCCGGACGGGGATCAGGGGTATCCGGGAGCCCTGGATATGCATGTGACGTACACTCTGGATGACGACAATACGCTTACCATCCACTATGAGGCAGTGCCGGACCAGGATACAGTCATTAATATGACAAACCACAGCTATTTTAACCTCAACGGCCATGACAGCGGCACTGTGCTGGGCCATAAGGTGACATTGGACGCAGATTATTTTACCCCGGCTGACGCGGAGTCCATCCCCACAGGGGAGATCCGCAGCGTGGAGGGCACTCCCATGGACTTCCGCGAAGGAAAAGCGCTGGGCGACGACATTGACGCGGATTATGAGCCTCTCCGGTTCGGCAGCGGATATGACCACAACTGGGTGTTGAAAAATGAGGGCAGATTTGATAAAGTAGCAGAAGCAGTGTCAGACAGGAGCGGGATCGTGATGGAAGTATATACAGACCTTCCGGGAGTCCAGATCTATACGGCGAATTTCCTGGATAATGAGCTGGGAAAAGAGGGGGCGTCCTATGTGAGGAGAAGCGCGGTGTGCTTTGAGACGCAGTATTATCCGGATTCTGTACACCATGAAAACTTCCCGCAGCCGGTCTGCAGAAAAGGTGAGAAATACGACACCCGCACAGCATACCGTTTCCTGACAGGTGAATAAAGCGGACAGACGGGAAAGCGGCAGATCCACTCTTTTTACATGATAGCAGGGAGCGGGATTCAGCGTTTCCTGTCCGGGAAAAGGACAGATCAGACTACAGCATATGGCAAAAGCAGTATATATCGCGGAGAAGCCCAGTGTGGCTCAGGAATTCGCAAAAGCATTAAAACTGAACACAAAACGAAAAGACGGCTACCTGGAATCAGATGAAGCGGTCATCACATGGTGCGTAGGTCACCTGGTCACCATGAGCTACCCGGAGGAATATGACCCGGCGCTGAAAAAGTGGACTCTCCAGACGCTCCCGTTTATTCCGGAGGAGTTTAAGTACGAGGTGATCCCGGGAGTGGCGAAACAGTTTCAGACTGTAAGTTCGCTTCTGAACAGAAAGGACGTGGATACGATCTATGTGTGCACGGACTCGGGAAGGGAAGGGGAGTATATCTACCGCCTGGTGGAGCAGGAGGCCCATGTGACCGGGAAGAAGCGGCGCAGGGTCTGGATCGATTCCCAGACCGAGGAGGAGATCCTGAGAGGCATCCGGGAGGCGAAAGACCTGTCGGAGTATGACAATCTGAGCGCCTCGGCCTATTTAAGGGCAAAAGAAGATTATCTGATGGGGATCAATTTTTCCCGTCTCCTGACGCTGAAATACGGGAACAGTATTTCCGGTTATCTGAACAAAAAATATGCTGTCATCTCCGTGGGACGGGTCATGACCTGCGTGCTGGGCATGGTCGTGCGCAGGGAGAGGGAGATCCGGGAGTTTGTGAAAACTCCATTTTACCGGGTGGTCAGCACTGTGGACGCCTCGGGACACGCCTTTGAAGGGGAGTGGCGGGCAGTCAGGGGCTCCCGGTATTTTGAGTCCTTTGATTTGTATAAAGAAAATGGATTCAAGGAAAAGAAAAAGGCAGAGGAACTGATCGCTTATCTTTCGGAAGAACAGCCTGTGCAGTGCGTCATAGAGTCTGTGGAAAAGAAGAAGGAGAAAAAGAATCCGCCGCTTCTGTATAATCTGGCGGAGCTTCAGAATGACTGTTCCAAGCGCTTCAAGATCAGCCCGGATGAGACGCTGCGCATCATCCAGGAGCTCTATGAGAAGAAGCTGGTGACTTATCCCAGGACAGACGCCAGAGTCCTGTCCTCCGCAGTGGCAAAGGAGATCAGCAGGAATCTGAACGGCCTGTCCAGATATCCGTTGGCCGCGCCGTATCTGGAGGACATCCTGGGCTTCGGGACCTATAAAGGCCTGGCAAAGACCCGGTATGTCAATGACAGGCAGATCACGGACCACTATGCCATCATCCCCACAGGGCAGGGGCTTGGGGCGCTCAGCTCTCTGCCGTCTGTGTCCCATAAAGTATATGACCTGATCGTGAGGAGATTTCTGGGTATTTTTTATCCGCCGGCAGTGTATCAGAAGGTGGCGGTCGTCTCAAAGATCCGGGGCGAGAGCTTTTTCTCCAGCTTTAAGGTGCTGGCGGAAGAGGGTTACCTGAAAGTGGCGGGCGTCCCTCAGGGCAGGAAGCAGGCGCAGGGAAGCCCGCAGGATCCCCGGACGCCGGAGTCCGGGGAGGAAGGTACGCAGGAGACTGGCGCAGAAAAGGACAGCGGGGAAAGCGCGGACCAGAGCCTGGATACAGCGCTGTTTGAAGTGATAAAGACGCTGAAAAAGGGGACGGTTCTTCCGGTAAAGTCACTGGAGATAAAAGAGGGGGAGACTTCTCCGCCGAAGAGGTATAATTCTGGCTCCATTATCCTTGCAATGGAAAATGCAGGACAGCTCATTGAGGACGAGGAGCTGAGGGCGCAGATCAGGGGAAGCGGCATCGGCACCAGCGCTACAAGAGCAGAGATCCTGAAAAAGCTGATCCATATCCAGTATCTTGCCCTGAATAAGAAGACGCAGATCATTACACCGACCCTCCAGGGGGAGATGGTGTACGATGTGGTGGATCATTCCATCCGCCCGCTTTTGAACCCGGAGCTCACGGCAAGCTGGGAAAAGGGGCTTACCTATGTGGCGGAGGGGAGTATCACGCCGGATGAATACATGAAGAAGCTGGATGATTTTATTACCAGAAGGACTGTCGGCGTAAAAGAAATGAATAACCAGTATCAGCTAAGAGCCTGCTATGACAGAGCGGCAGGTTTTTATAAAAAGGCCGGAAGCGGCAGAAAGGGAGAGAAATAAATGGAAGCATTGAAAGTAAAAGAGCTCTATACGCTGGAGCAGACGATCGCGAAGGATATTTTTGAAGGCGTGACTTACCCGTGGGAAGTCCTGCCGAAGATCAGCAGCTTTATCGTAGAGCTGGGGAACACACTGAGCAGCGATGAGTACGAGAAGCGCGGGGAGAATGTGTGGATCGCAAAATCTGCAAAGGTGGCTCCCACTGCATATATCAACGGCCCTGCGATCATCGGAAAGGATGCGGAGGTCCGCCACTGCGCGTTTATCCGCGGCAATGCCATCGTCGGGGAGGGCGCTGTGGTCGGCAATTCTACGGAGCTTAAGAATGTGATCCTCTTCAATAAAGTACAGGTGCCGCACTACAATTACGTGGGAGATTCCATCCTCGGATATAAATCCCACATGGGCGCGGGCTCTATTACGTCAAATGTGAAATCTGACAAAAAACTGGTCGCTGTCAGGACGCCGGAAGGGAAGATCGAGACGGGCATGAAGAAGTTCGGCGCTATGCTGGGAGACGAAGTAGAGGTCGGATGCGGAAGCGTCCTCAATCCGGGAACTGTCGTGGGAAGCCGCAGCAATATTTATCCCCTCTCCTCTGTCCGCGGGTTTGTCCCGGGGAACAGCATCTACAAGAAGCAGGGCGAAGTTGCAGAGAAGAGGGCGGACTGATGAGAAAGATCGGGTTTATCGGAGTTGGGATCATGGGAAGGTCTATGGTTCGCAATCTCATGAAGGCGGGATATGAAGCGCACATTTATGCGCGCACAAAGGCAAAAGCGGAGGATGTGATCAGCGAGGGCGCAGTGTTCCATGATTCGATCGCGGACTGCGTGAAGGACAGGGATGCTGTCATCACCATCGTAGGGTTCCCCCAGGATGTGGAAGAAGTGTATTTTGACAGCGGAAACATCCTGGACAGCGCGGCGCCCGGGACCTATCTGATCGATATGACGACCACAAGCCCCATGCTGGCAGAGAAAATCTTTGAGGAGGGCACGAAGAGAGGCTTCCATGTGCTGGACGCGCCTGTGACCGGCGGGGATACAGGGGCAAAGGAAGGCACTCTTTCTATCCTCGTGGGCGGGGAGCGCCAGGACTATGAAGCGTGCCTCCCTCTTTTTGAGGCGATGGGGACAAATATCAATTATGAGGGTAAGGCAGGCAGCGGGCAGCACTGTAAGCTGGCAAACCAGATCATGATCGCCGGAACCCTCTCCGGAGTATGCGAAGCCCTCACTTATGCGAAAGAGAAGGGGCTTGATCCGGATACATTTATGAAGTCTGTTGCCACAGGGGCGGCGGGCAGCAGGCAGCTTGATCTCTACGGGGCAAAGATCATCGCAGGGGATTACGCGCCGGGATTTTTTATGAAGCATTTCATAAAGGATATGAAGCTGGCCCTCATCGAGGCGAACAAAAGCGGCGTCGACCTGGGGGTTCTGAGCCAGGTGCTGGCAAACTGTGAGGAGCTTGAGGCGGAAGGCTGTGGTGAACTGGGTACACAGGCGCTCATGAAATTTTATGATGAAGAGCACCGTTACAGCGGTGAAGAAGAGTAAAGAAGAATAAAGAAGAATAAAGAAGAATAAAGAAGAATAAAGAAGAATCAATGAGATGTTCCCGCCGTGCGCCATTTCCTGTATGCCGGCGGTGATGAGCAGGTATCCCGGGAAATGGGAAAATAAGTTGACACGGGCGATGAGCCCGTGTTATTCTATGGATAATTGCTTTACTGCTTTAAAGCGCTGCACTTTAAAGCGAATCAGTGAACCGGGAAGCCTGACTGCACAGGTATCAGGGCAGTGGGGCGCGAGTAAAAAGGAAAACGGAAAGATGAGGGAAAAGAGATGGGGATCAAACTTGTATTACTCGTAGTTTTCTTTGCCATAATGGTCGGGGTGGGCGTCTATTCCAGGCGGCACACTGCCAGTGTGGAGGGGTTTGTGCTCGGGGGAAGAACTGTGGGCCCCTGGCTTACTGCTTTTGCATATGGGACCTCCTACTTTTCAGCGGTCGTATTTGTCGGTTATGCAGGGCAGTTTGGCTGGAAATACGGGATCGCAGGTACATGGATCGGAATCGGGAACGCTGTGCTGGGAAGCCTGCTTGCCTGGGTCGTACTGGGGCGCAGGACTAAGGTCATGACGCAGCACCTCGGATCCAGGACGATGCCGGATTTCTTCGGACAGAGATATGACAGCAAGGCGCTGAAGATCACAGCATCTGCGATCGTATTCGTATTCCTGATCCCGTATACAGCGTCTGTATATAACGGACTTTCCAGGCTGTTCGAGATGGCGTTCCATATCCCTTATGCATGGTGTGTGATCGTGATGGCGGCATTTACGGCGCTGTATGTGATACTGGGCGGCTACATGGCGACAGCGATCAATGATTTTATCCAGGGGATCATCATGCTGATCGGGATCGTGGCGGTAGTGGCCGCGGTGCTGAGCGGTCAGGGCGGATTTATGAACGCGATCTCAGAGATGTCCCAGATCCCAAGCGATGCGGCTGTGACACAGGGACAGCCGGGCGCGTTTACCTCTTTCTTCGGACCGGATCCCATAAACCTTCTCGGAGTTGTGATCCTCACTTCCCTGGGAACATGGGGGCTGCCTCAGATGATCGGAAAGTTCTATGCCATTAAGGATGAGAAATCCATTCACACAGGTACCGTGATCTCTACGCTTTTTGCTGTTGTTGTATCAGGGGGATGCTATTTCCTCGGCGGGTTCGGGCGGCTTTTCGACGGCCCGGAGATCTACGACAAGGCGACAGGGGCAGTTGTGTACGACAGCATCATCCCGCATATGCTCTCAGATCTGCCGGACATCCTGATCGGGATCGTGGCTGTACTTGTCCTCTCGGCGTCCATGTCCACACTGTCGTCGCTGGTGCTGACATCGAGCTCCACACTGACGCTGGATCTTCTGAAGGATAATGTGATGAAAGACATGACGGAAAAGAAGCAGATCATCACCATGCAGGCGCTGATTGTATTCTTCATCGTGATATCTGTTTTCATCGCTCTTGATCCGCCTACGTTTATCGCGCAGCTCATGGGGATCTCCTGGGGAGCGCTGGCAGGAGCCTTTCTGGCGCCGTTCCTCTATGGACTGTACTGGAAGGGCGTGACCCGGGCGGGCGTGTGGGCCGGATTTATCGCGGGAGTCGGCCTTACCGTATCCAATATGTTCCTCGGCTATATCGAATCCCCCATCAATGCCGGAGCAGCCGCAATGGCAGCAGGGCTCGCCGCAGTTCCTGCGGTCAGCCTGGTCACGCCGAAACTGAAGAAAGAAAAAGTGAAAGAAGTATTCGAGTGCTATGAAGAGAAAGTGACCATCACGAAGAAACATTCCCTGCAGGAGTAAATCTGTATTTGTGTGTGAGGACGGGAGGCGGAAAACCGTCCGAAAACCGCGGAGCCGATGCCAGTCATATCTCCGTGCTGAATCTGTCTTGAGTAAATCCGCTCCGCGGTTTTCGGACGTTTCATCGATCATACGTCGACACGCACAAATCCAGATTTACATCTTCTCAAATTCTATGTGTTTCTGTCTCAGGAATTTCTCCACCATTTCTTCCCACGCGTGCTCCAGTGTTTTATCTATAGTGAATGTTTTGAAGGAGGTTCCGGTTATGCAGGTCAGGCGGCCGCCGTCGAAGTGGATGTTCAGATAGAGTCCCTGCACACTGTCCGGTTCCAGACCGGGCGCGCTCTGTGAGATAAGACGCCGGATATTATTGCGGGACAGGCTGAATATAAATCGAAAGCTTAACGGGGCGCGTTTCCCTTTGATTACAGAGAAGCAGAACTCGCGCACGTTTTTCCAGGGCGAGTACTCCGGCAGTTCTGCCCCTGTATCAAAGAACTCTTTCTGGATAAAGCCGTCGATTTTGAATGTATTAAATGTGACGATCTCCCCCTCAATAAAAGAAAAGTGGTCAAATGTATCTGAGAGAAGCAGATGGGACATGAATTCTTTTGTGTTTGTCAGGGAAAATGCGATCATAGCAGGCTCCTTTGTTAAATATTCCTTTAAATGTACGTTAACAGTGCTGTTTCATTGTACCACAAAAGAGAAGTGCCGTCATTGACTTTTGAGTGTAAAAAAAGTATTATTAATAGATAAAGTGGCGAATTATTGCCATAGGATATTTGATTATAACATTGGATTCATATAGAGCAAGAGAGATTTATGGACAGGATAAAACGGAGAACAAAAAGGCGGATTGTCCTCGGCGCAGGCATTGCGGCGGCTGTGGCTGCGCTTATCTTTCTCATCCAGGGAGTGCGGGGACTGCTGTACAGAGAAACGGATACGTCGGCCGGGGTAGAATACATTCAGAAGGAGGAGGCCGGGGACATCACGGCGATCGAGGAGAAGATCAGCCTCCTTGAGAAACAGGACGGAGACGGGGAAGACGGGCGAAGTATTAAGGAGAGATTTGCAGGGGCTGTGGTTCTGGGCGATTCCGTGGCTCAGGGGTTTGCGGAATATGATATTTTGAATGCCTCCAGCGTGGCCGCGAAAATCGGAGTGCATCTGGACGGGCTGGACGAACAGATCTCAAAGGTAAAAGAATTAAGTCCGGGCATCCTGTTTCTGTATCTGGGTATGAACGACGTGACCGCGACGAATGGGGATACAGACCGCTTCGTTTCGGAATATAAGGCTGTTCTTGCCCGACTCAGAGAGGAAGTGCCTGACGCGCATATTTTTGTAAATTCAATTTTCCCGGTCCAGGAGAAAGCGCTGAAAGAAGAGCCGCTCCTGGAGAAAATCCCGGAGTATAACGACGCCCTGAGGGAGTTGTGCGACAGCCAGACTGTTGCGTTTATCGATAATACAGAGCTGGTATCAGAGTGGTATTATGAGCAGGATGGGATCCATTTTAAGGCGGATTTTTATCCGGTCTGGGCAGAGCGTATGGCGGAGGTGGCATCATTATGAGAACAGATGGATTCGGCATTGCCCGTGTTATGAAGTATGTTGTCCTTGTACTGATCGCGGCGTTTGTGGCAGTGCTTATGATCTATGCCAGCGGGAGCAGCCGTCCGTTTGAAGAAGTAGAAGATGCGGTGAGCAGGTCTCTTGACAAAAGCAACCTCACCCTTCAGGATGGAGCGGCTTTTAAACGGAAATTCGGATTGAGCGAGGCAGACTATGCGGGCGTTATGTATTATGCTTCAGAGTTCAGCATCTCCGCGGAGGAGGTGCTGGTCGTTCTTGTGAAAGAGGAAAGCCAGGTTCAGGAGGTCACGGAGGCCATCGACAGGCAGGTGGAGGCGAGGAAGAATGACTTTGACGGATATGCTCCGGAAGAGGTAAAGCTTTTGGAGGATGCGAAGCAGAGCGTGAGGGGGAGGTACATCTTTTTTGCCGCAGCGCCAAAGGCAGAGGAGTATCTGGAGGCCTTCAGCGACAGCCTGTAAGCTGTCATGAGGCGGCCGGCTTGTTTTCGGGGCGGCCGGCATATTTTTGGGACAGCCGGAAAGCCGGAGAGATGTGAAGCCCATAAGGCTGAGAGAAGGAGCTGTTACATGTTATTCAGCAGTATTACATTTTTGTTTTTATTTCTGCCTGTTGTGATGGCAGTTTACTATATCGTTCCGGGCAGGGCGAAAAATGTCGTCCTGCTGATCGCGAGCCTGTTTTTCTATGCCTGGGGGGAGCCGGTCTATGTGGCGCTCATGATCCTGTCCATCCTGTTTAATTATTTCTGCGGGCGGGATATCCGGGACAGCGGTGAAGATGAGAGGAAGGCAAAGCTCAGCCTGGCGTTTGCGGTGACGGTCAATGTGCTGATACTTGGTTTTTTCAAGTATTACGGCTTTATCCTTGATACGGTGAATTTGTTTCTGCCGGCGGATATCCCTTACCGGGAGCTCCCTCTGCCGGTGGGGATCTCGTTTTATACATTTCAGGCGATCTCTTATCTTGTGGATGTTTACCGGAAGAAGGCGGAGCCCCAGAAAAATATCCTTTATTTCGCGTTATATATCAGTATGTTCCCGCAGCTTATCGCGGGTCCGATCGTGCGCTATGTGGATATCGAGGCACAGCTGCGGAACAGAAGGATCTCGGTCAGGAGACTGGGACAGGGGGCGGTGTTCTTTATCATTGGCCTTGCCAAGAAGGTGATCGTTGCCAATACGGCGGGCCAGGTGTTTGACCAGATTTCAGGAGTGCCTGCCAGCAGTCTGTCTATGCTTACGGCGTGGGTGGGAGTTTTTTCGTATGCCTTCCAGATCTATTTTGATTTCAGCGGATACTCGGATATGGCTGTCGGCCTGGGGAAGATGTTCGGGTTTGAGTTTAAAAAGAATTTTGATTATCCCTATCTATCTGAGAGCATCACGGAATTCTGGAGGAGATGGCATATTTCTCTGAGCACATGGTTCCGGGAATATGTGTACATCCCTCTGGGGGGAAACCGGTGTTCTGTATCCAGGAACATTTTTAATCTGATGGTCGTGTGGACGCTGACAGGCATGTGGCACGGAGCAGCCTGGAATTTTATCGCATGGGGCGTGTATTATGGCGTGATCCTTGTGCTGGAAAAATATGTGTGGGGGGATTCCCTGGAACATCTGTCAGGTGTGGTAAGACATATTTATACGATCCTCCTGGTGATGGCTGGCTGGGTGTTCTTCTTCAGCCCGAGCCTGGGATACGCATTGAGATATCTGGCTTCAATGGCCGGAGCGGGAGCGGGGATCGTGGATTCGAAAGGCGCATTCCTCCTCTATACGCACTGGCTTTTGTATCTTCTTGCAGTGCTCGGGTCTTCGTCATTCGGACTGCGCCTTCTGAATGCGCCGCCCCGGATGTTTCGGAGCGGAAAGGCAGGAGCAGTGACAGCAGCGGTGATTTACATGGGGATTTTTGTGGTATCAGTGGCATTTCTTGTGACAGATACATTTAATCCATTTTTATATTTCAGATTTTAGGTGGGAGCGATGGATAACAGAAAAAGAAGAGGACGCGCGGAGAGCCTGACCGGTAAAATCTTTCTATTGAGCCTGTTTCTCATACTGTTTATAAATGTTATTGTTCCGGACAGAAAACAGTCCGAGCAGGAAAACAGAATGCTGGAAACGGCGCCGAAGCTTAGTCTCACAAGTGTTCTGAACGGAGATTTTATGGAACAATGGGAAAATTATATGAGCGACCAGTTTGCAGGAAGGAATCTCTGGAGGAGTCTCAAGGTCAGCCTGGACCGGCTTGGCGGGAGCAGGATGGAGAACGGTGTGTTTATCGGGAAAGACGGGCAGCTCTTTGAGGATATCGCGGTGCCGGACAGTGAACTGTTTACGGAGAATCTCAATGCTGTGAAAGGATTTGTAAATAAGTATTCAGATATTCCGACTACAGTCATGCTGATTCCGGACGCAGCGTGTATTCTGAGTGAGAGCCTGCCGGCATTCGCCACAGTGGAGGACCAGAGGCAGATGTTCAGTATGGTGGAGCGCGGGCTCGGCGATTCGGTGAGCTGGGTGGATGCGTATTCCGTGCTGAATAAACACAAAACGGAGAAGCTATACTATAAGACGGATCATCACTGGACGACTCAGGCGGCTTTCTATGTGTTTCAGGAGGCGGCCGCGGGGCTGGGGATCGAAGGAGATGTGTCAGATGATTATGTCTCCTACACGGTGACAGACAGCTTTAACGGTGTGCTTGCGTCAAAGAGCGGGGCAGGACTTGATGAAAAAGAACAGATCGATATTTATGTACCCACAGAAGGGGATGACGATGTGATCGTAAACTATGTGGACAAGGCAGAGAAACGTACCTCTCTTTATGATTCCTCAAAGCTGAAGACAAGAGACAAGTACGGCGTATTTTTCGGCGGGAATACTTCGGTCATGGATATCAGGACCATGTCTACAAGCCAGAAAAGGCTGCTCGTAGTCAAAGACTCGTTCGCGGACTGCTTTATCCCCTTCCTTACGCCGTATTACAGAGAGATCGTAGTTGTGGATCCCAGATATTACAGCGGCACTCTGGAGGATATTATGAAGACGTACAGGATCACGGACGCCCTGATTCTTTACAGCGGAAATACCTTTATGACGGATAATAATATAAGCGGAGTATTTACAGGTGAGTAATCGGATAAAAGAGGAATTTATACAGAAGAAGGAGCCGGTGAGGCTGAATAAGTATCTGAGCGAGGCGGGCGTTTGCTCCAGAAGGGAGGCGGACCGACTCATTGCGGCCGGGAAAGTGACTGTGGACGGGAGGACGGCGCAGACGGGCATGCGCGTTGCGCCGGGGCAGACGGTGAAAGTGGGCGCGAAGACAGTTTCGCGTCAGGAGGAGATGATCGTGCTCGCGGTCAATAAGCCGAAAGGAATCGTCTGTACAGAGGAGAAGCGGGAGAGAAACAGTATCGTCCGCTTTCTCGATTATCCCGTGCGGGTCACTTATGCGGGGCGTCTGGATAAAGATTCCCGGGGACTTCTGCTCATGACGAACAACGGGGATATCATCAACCGGATGATGCGCGCCGCGAACCGTCACGAAAAAGAATATAAAGTGACCGTGGACCGGGAGATCACAGAGGATTTCGTGCGGCAGATGTCAGAAGGCGTCCCCATACTGGATACGGTGACGCGCCCGTGCAGGGTGGAGAAGATCGGGAAATATACGTTTACCATCGTGCTGACCCAGGGGCTGAACCGCCAGATCCGGCGCATGTGCGAGGCGCTTGGGTATGAGGTCCGGGATCTGGTGCGTGTGCGCATCATGAATATCCGGCTGGGGAGCCTGGGAGACGGACAGTACAGGAAGCTGACAGATGCGGAGCTGAACGCGCTTTATGAAGAATTAAAAGATTCGCCCTCAGAGCCCGGGTCCGGGCAGCGGTGATGGAAAACATCAGTGGCGGAAAAATATTGGCAGCGGAAAAACAGCAGTGGCAGAAAAATATCGGCGGCGGAAAACAGCAGCGGCGGAAAAACAGTGGTTATGGAAAAGACAGGGAGAATAGATATGACAGAGAGACAGGGGAATCGAAAACAGACAGATCGGATGGAGCGGATGCGCGAGCTGGTGGAGCTTCTGAACCGGGCGCGCCGCGCGTACGAGCAGGAAGACACGGAGATCATGAGCAATTATGAGTATGACCAGCTCTATGACGAACTACTGGGTCTGGAAAAAGAACTCAACACAACGCTTGCGTCAAGCCCTACGGTGAATGTGGGATATGAGGTGCTGAGCAAACTTCCGAAAGAGAGATTTGAAACTCCTATGCTCTCTCTTGACAAGACGAAAGAAGTGAGCAGGCTGAAAGAATTCCTGGGGGATCAGAAAGCGGTCATCTCCTGGAAGCTGGACGGGCTGACCATTGTCCTGACATACAGGAACGGCACGCTCACAAAGGCAGTGACCCGCGGGAACGGCGAGGTGGGAGAAGTCGTTACAAACAATGCGAGAGTTTTCCGGAACCTGCCCCTTCATATCCCCTGTCAGGGCGAACTTGTCCTGAGGGGGGAAGCGGTCATCTCTTATAAAGACTTTGAGAAGATCAATGAGGAGATCGGGGACGCGGATGCAAAGTACAAAAATCCCAGGAACCTGTGCAGCGGTTCTGTGCGTCAGCTTGATAACGAGATTACGGCAAAGCGGAGCGTGAGGTTCTATGCCTTTACCCTTGTGAGCGCGGACGGGGCAGATTTCCGGAATTCCCGGCAGTACCAGCTGCAGTGGCTGGAGGAGCAGGGATTTGACGTAGTGGAGAATCATCTGGTCACAGCCGAGACGATCGATGAGGAAGTAGAGTGGTTCGCGCGCCATATCGAGACAAATGAGCTGCCCTCTGACGGGCTGGTGCTGGTGTATGACGACATTGCCTACGGCCAGTCACTCGGGGCTACGGCGAAGTTCCCCAGGGACTCCTTTGCCTTTAAGTGGGCGGATGAGATCCGGGAGACAACGCTCAAAGAGATCGAATGGAGCCCGTCCAGGACCGGGCTGATCAATCCGGTGGCTGTCTTTGAGCCTGTGGAACTGGAGGGGACGACGGTGAGCCGTGCCAGCGTCCACAATATCAGTATCATGGAGGACCTGGAGCTGGGCGTGGGAGACCGGATCACTGTATATAAGGCGAATATGATCATCCCGCAGATCGCGGAAAACCTGACAAGGAGCGGGGTGAAAGATATCCCCAAGACCTGCCCTGTATGCGGCGGGGCGACCAGGATCGACATGGAAAACGAGACAAAGACACTGTACTGCACGAATCCCGGATGCCAGGCAAAGCATGTCAAATCATTTACTCTCTTTGTGAGCAGGGACGCCATGAATATCGAGGGGCTCTCAGAGGCGACGCTGGAGAAATTTATCGCGAACGGGTATGTAAAAGACCTGACGGATCTTTTCCATCTGGACAGATATGCAGAGGAGATCAAGAATATGGACGGATTCGGGGAAAAGTCCTATGAGAATCTCCAAAACAGCGTGGCCAACGCGCGCACGACAACGCTCCCGCGGCTCGTATACAGCCTCGGCATCCCGAATATCGGGATCGCGAATGCAAAGGTGATCTGCCGGGCGCTTGGGAACGACCCTAAGCGGGTCATGAACGCGGCAGCGGAGGAACTGGATGAGATCCCCGGCGTGGGGGATGTGATCGCAAAGGCTTATGTGGACTATTTCGCAGATGAGGAGCACAGGGATGTCTTCCGGCGTCTCCTGGAGGAAGTCCATATCCCTAAGGAAGAAGAGACGGCGGACAGTCAGAAGTTTGCCGGGGTAAACTTTGTGATCACAGGGGGCGTGGAGCATTTTGCAAACCGCGCCGAGGTGAAAGAAGAGATCGAAAAAAGAGGGGGAAAAGTGACGGGAAGCGTAACATCAAAGACGAATTATCTTATTAACAATGATGTCAACTCTACCTCTTCTAAAAACAGAAAGGCGAGAGAACTCGGGATTCCGATCATCTCAGAGGAGGAGTTCTTAAAAATGCTGGAAGGTCAGCCGGCAGAAGCGGAAGCCTGAGCATTGCGGACAGGACAGCACCGCGGCCTGAAGACGTTTCAGACAGAGAAAGGCAGGGAATGGGTGAATTTAAAGACAATCAGGATCAAAGAAAGTTTAAAGGAAAAATTACAGGAGAAACTCAATGAGACATTAAAGGCGGTGCTTCCGATCATTGCGATCGTGCTGGCGCTGTGCTTTACGATCGCGCCTGTGGAACCGGGCATCCTGCTCGCGTTCCTTTTAGGGGCAGTGCTGCTGACGGCGGGGATGATGTTCTTCACTCTTGGAGTGGATATGTCTATGACCCCCATCGGAGAGAACGTAGGGACATGTATGACACAGACGAAAAAACTGGGGGTTATGGTCCTCCTCAGTTTTATCCTCGGATTTATCGTTACGATATCCGAGCCGGATCTCCAGGTGCTGGCGGAGCAGGTCCCGGCAGTGCCGAATATGGTCCTTGTCCTCTCGGTGGCATTTGGCGTGGGGCTGTTTCTTGTGGCGGCGCTCCTCAGGATGCTTTTTAACGTCACTCTGGCGCACATGCTGATCGTGCTGTATGTGACGGTATTCGGACTTGCGCTTTTGGCGCCGGGGGATTTTATCGCAGTGGCGTTTGACGCGGGCGGAGTGACGACCGGGCCGATGACTGTGCCGTTTATTATGTCGCTGGGTATCGGTATCTCCGCGATCCGAAGCGATGAGAGGGCGGAGGACGACAGCTTCGGGCTCGTGGCGCTTTCCTCAGTGGGCCCTATCCTGTCTGTGCTCGTGCTCAGCCTGATCTACCGCCCGGAAAGCGCGCAGTATGTGCAGGGTCAGATCCCTCAGGTCACAGATTCTGTGGAACTCTGGAAACTGTTCGCGCATGAATTTCCGGAATACATGAAGGAGATGGCAGTGTCTCTTCTGCCGATTATTGTATTCTTCATCCTCTTCCAGATGATCTTCCGAAGGATGCAGAGAAGAGCGCTGGTCAGGACTGCGGTGGGAATGGCGTACACTTATGCAGGGCTTGTCCTTTTCCTTACCGGGGTGAACGCGGGGTTTATGCCGGCGGGGAGCTATCTCGGGCAGGTGCTGGCGGACAATCCGTACCGCTGGGTGATCGTTCCTGTAGGCATGGTCATCGGGTATTTCATTGTCCGCGCGGAGCCGGCGGTGTTTGTGCTGACCCATCAGGTGGAGGACATCACCTCCGGGGCCATCAGCGCGGGATCTATGAGCCTGAGTCTTTCCATCGGAGTCGCGGTTTCCCTCGGGCTGGCAATGATCCGGGTGCTGACCGGGATTTCTATCTTCTGGTTCGTGATACCGGGGTACGCGGCGGCGCTGATCCTTTCGTTTTTCGTGCCGAAGATATTTACCGCCATCGCGTTTGACTCGGGCGGCGTGGCGTCCGGTCCGATGACGGCGACCTTCCTGCTCCCCTTTGCCATAGGAGCGTGTGTGAGCACCGGCGGAGATATCGTTACAGACGCCTTCGGCGTGGTGGCAATGGTCGCTATGACACCGCTGATCACGATACAGCTCCTGGGACTTGTCTATCAGTTCCGTTCAAAACAGGCGGAGAATGCCGGTGCAGGGACAAAAGAGGCAGTATTTGCCCCGGTTTCGGATGATGAGATTATAGAACTTTAAGAGGTATGGTATGAGTGAGATATATTTGCTGACGACAGTTACAAAACGGGCTTTGGGACGCAGGTTCCTGTCGTGCTATGAACATAACGGGCTTTCCGCGGTGCTGTGCACTCTCGCAAAGGGGACCGCGACCAGCGAGATCTTGGACTGCCTGGGACTGGAAATGACGGAGAAGGCGGTTATGATGGCAGTTATCACGGAGGAGACGTGGAAAGACGTAAAGCGGGACATGGAGGACAGCCTGCGGATCGACGTCCCCGGCACAGGGATCGCGTTCCTTGTCCCTGTGTCCAGCATCGGCGGCGGGAAGGTGTTCCGGTTTCTTCTGGACGGACAGACGTATGAGAGAGAAGAGGAGAATGTGATGAAGAGCACGAAGTATGAATTGATCGTTGTGATTGCGAACCACGGATACAGCGAAGAAGTAATGGAGGCTGCCAGGGCGCAGGGAGCCGGCGGGGGGACTGTGATCCATGCCAAGGGGACAGGGCTTGAAAAGGCGGAGAAATTCCTGGGCGTCTCCATCGCGGATGAGAAGGAGATGATCTTCATTGTGGCAAAGACGGAGATGAAGAATGCCATTATGCGCTCGATCATGGAAAACGCGGGACTGGAGAGCCGGGCGAGATCGGTTGTGTTCTCTCTGCCGGTGACGGATACGGCGGGACTGCGTCTCCAGGATATCCAGTAGGAGCGGCCGGGCGTCTGCCAATGTGGAAAAACGGCGGCAGCTGCAGTGAGCGCGCCAGTGCAGGGATCCGAATGGCGCGGCCGGGCTGGCATCAGTCTGTACCAGTCTGTGCAATTAGAAAATACGTTTAGAAAAACTTCATTTGTATAAGAAATGCAGGTGTACTATAATAAAAAGCATCCGGAGAATTAGAATTAGGAATGCCGCGGGAAATGCTGTGTAAAATGCTTCCGGGCGCAGATTTCCGGAAATGCTTGGGAGATAGAAGGGAACGATTTATGTCAGATCAGGATTTCATCTTAGTGGATGAGGAAGATAAAGAAAAAAGTACAGAAAACAACACAGAGAAAAATACGGGAAACAATACGGGCGGGGAGGACGGTCAGCCGGACAGAGACGCAGTCGCCGAGAATCCTTCTGCGGGAACAGTGAAAGACGTGATCGCTGCCGCTGAGGAACAGTCGGAGGACAGCGAGGATGAGTATGAGAAGATCTGCTTTATCTGCCACCGCCCGGAAAGCGTGACAGGGAAGATGATCGAGCTTCCGAATCATATCACAGTGTGCCCGGACTGTATGCAGAAGAGCTTTGACGCCATGACCAGCGGGGCTGTGGACCTGAACCGCCTGATGAACACGCCGGGCATTCAGTTTCTCAATCTCTCTGATCTTGAAAATATGCAGCCGAGACAGCAGAAGATCAAGAAAAAGAAAGAAAAGCCAAAGGAGTTCCACCAGCTTGATATCAGGAAGATCCCCGCGCCCCACAAGATCAAGGCGCGGCTGGATGAGTATGTAGTGGGGCAGGAATATGCCAAGAAGGCGATGTCCGTGGCAGTGTATAACCACTATAAGCGTGTGGCGGCAGGCGCGGCGGATGATATTGAGATCGAAAAATCGAATATGCTCATGATCGGGCCTACAGGAAGCGGAAAGACCTATCTGGTCAAGACGCTGGCGCGGCTTCTCGACGTGCCGCTGGCGATCACGGACGCTACGTCCCTGACAGAGGCGGGGTACATAGGCGATGACATCGAGAGTGTTGTCTCCAAACTGCTGGCAGCCGCAGATAATGACGTGGAGAAGGCGGAGCAGGGGATCATCTTTATCGATGAGATCGATAAGATCGCGAAGAAACAGAACTCGAACCAGAGGGATGTGAGTGGGGAATCTGTCCAGCAGGGAATGCTGAAGCTCCTGGAAGGAAGCGACGTGGAAGTCCCGGTCGGGGCGAACAGTAAGAACGCCATGGTTCCCCTTACCACGGTAAATACGAAGAACATCCTCTTTATCTGCGCGGGAGCGTTCCCTGACCTGGAAGGGATCATCAGGGAAAGACTCCAGAAGAAGACCTCCATGGGCTTTAACGCGGAGCTGAAAGACAAATATGAAAATGATAAGGATATCCTTTCCAAAGTAACGGTGGAGGATCTGAGGAAATTTGGCATGATCCCGGAATTCCTCGGAAGGCTCCCGATCATCTTTACCCTGAAAGGGCTGGATAAAGATATGCTTGTTAAGATACTCAAAGAGCCTAAGAACGCCATACTGAAGCAGTACCAGAAACTGCTGGCGCTGGACGAGGTGAGGCTGGACTTCAATAATGACGCGCTGGAGGCGATCGCGGAGAAGGCGATGAAAAAAGATACGGGGGCCCGTGCCCTGCGCGCGATCATCGAGGAGTTTATGCTGGATATCATGTATGAAATCCCAAAGGACGACAGTATCGGCGAGGTGGTCATCACCAGGGAGTACATCGAGGGGACCGGAGGGCCGGTCATACGGCTCCGGGGGCAGGAAATGCCTCTTCTGGGGTAGATCTGTATTTGCGGGGGAGCCGCCCTGTCGGATAAACGTCCGAAAACAGTGAAGCACAGGTGTCGAGGACGTATTCAGCGCGGGGATATGGCTGGCATCGGCTCCGCTCCATGAGGCAGGAAGAACTGGAAAATCTGCAAGTACGCTAAAAGCAAAACAGGGCATCGGACAACTCGACTTCGTCTCAGACAATTCCGATGCTCTGTTTAACGCGTACTTGCAGATTTTAAGTTCTTCCAGGCCTCATTCCGAAGTCGCCTCAACCAGCCATATCCCCGCGCTGAAGGGGGTTCGAAAAGGCGCTTCGCTGTTTTCTGGTTTTGCTCAGGACGGAAGGTCCCCCACAAATACAGATTTCACTGTCTATGGCGTTTCAATATGGAACTGGTCATCTGCACCGTCCTGTCGATCTGTTCCTGCTCTTCTTTGCTTTTCCCCTGTTTTAAGATTTCCAGGATCAGGGCGACCTCATCAGGGGAAAACTGGATGCCCTGTTTGTTTGCGCTGGTGATGAGCGCCAGCATGACCGGGGCCAGTTCTTTTCCTGCTTTACCCGAGGTTTTCGATGCTGCCATCCGGATCAGTTCCAGTTTGGCAGGGTCTATATTCTTCATTGCCGGATTGTTCATCCATTCTTCTGCAGTCATCTGTATCATCTCCTTTCTGCGGATTGCTTTCAGCCTGCGAAAACATATCAGTGTACATGCGGAACATCTCCTGCTGTTCAGGGGAAAGCATTCCCGACAGGAGATCCATTGGGTTAAAAGCCGGCGCTCCGGGCTCCGAGGAAGTGCTCTGCATCATTTCCATGACAGACATCATTTCCCTTAAGCTGATCACCATATCCAGTGCGGCCGCCTCACGCGGCTTCAGGTAGGGGCGGAAACTATTGAGCAGATCGATGGGAGAGGGATTTTCCTCTTCCGTGAGCATTTGCGCCCTGACAGCGCCTTTCCCGCTGCCGAATATATGGAGGGCTTCCCTGAGTTCCATAATTTTTACGCAGGCTGCGAGCGTTTTCCTCCTGGATGCAGGAGCATAGGGGATCATCAGCTTCATGATCTGCAGTTCCGGAGAAGTAATGAGATCGTCAAAAGGGGTCATTGGTCCGGGAAGATTTTTATCCATACAGGCTCCTGCACATAGCGTTGTAAATATATATGTTGCTGTGTATATAATTATGCATTGCGGCAAAGATGTAAAATGAACGGCCGTGCACGGAGTGAAAAACAGAGGCAGGTTTCTGCCAGGGCACGGTTCGGAAACAGGTTCATAAAATAATTAAGAAGCAAAGAGAAAGGGATGGAAAGACATTGTCAAGAAAATTGATCATTGACGGGAACGCGGTTTATGAGATCGACGAAGAGTGTATGCTGAAAAAACGCCTGAGAGAACCGGAGGATGGCGGAACAGGGAAAAAAGAACAAAGAGATACCGGAATGAAAAATCAGTCTGAAAACAAAGATGTCAGATGACAGAAAAAGCGGGGTGTGCCGAAGGGCGCATCCCGCTTTTGCACAAAGTGAAATGGTGAGATAAAATGTACAAGGGGTCAGACCCCTCTTAAGAGGGGTCTGACCCCGGTTGGTCAAGCTGTCAGAATTCTTTCAAAATTGATCAGCATCCGCATCCGTTGTTGCCGAATCCACCGCAGCAGCAGAGCAGAAGGATGATCCACAGGCAGTTGTCGTTGCCGCACCCGCCGCTGAAGCCGTTGCCGCCGCATCCGCCGCAGCAGCAGAGCAGAAGAATGATCCACAGGCAGGAAGACATTCCGTTTCCATTGTCGCATCCGCATCCACAGTTTGTAGCAGTTAAATCACTCATGTTAAATCCTCCAATTAGGTTATTGTTTACAGTTTTATAGTATGCAGACTGTAAAAAGTGGTTACAGCAGTTATGACAGTATTGCAGCAGATATGAGAAATGCCGCAGGCATAGACAAAATCGGAAGAGGAGAATATTCTGATTAAAAAGGGATTTATTATGAGATGGGTAAAACAGACGGTAGGTTATTGGTGCGATGATATAAAATCGGGGAAATGTTTGGGGAAGGGGGTCACGATCGCGGTACTTGACACGGGAATATCTGCGCATCCAGATCTGGAGGGACGTACGGCCGGATTCAGGGATTTCGTCGGAAATTCGATGAAAAGAGGTGACGACAGCGGACACGGGACCCATGTGGCGGGGATTCTTGCAGGAAGCGGCAGAGTGTCGGATGGACTGTATGCGGGAATGGCTCCGGAAGCATCGCTTCTTGTAGGCAAGGTGCTTGACCGTGAGGGAAATGGAAATGTAGAAGATGTCATCGCGGGTATCAGATGGATTCTGAAACAAAAAGACAGGTATGGAGTCCGCATTGTGAATATTTCAGTGGGTACACAGCCGGAACTTGGGGAATATCAGAAGCGCCAGTTTTTGGATGCGGTGGAGGAACTGTGGGACAGTGGGCTTGTGGTGACAGTGTCTGCGGGGAACTACGGGCCGGGTGCGGGAACTGTGGCGGTACCCGGCACAAGCCGTAAGGTGATTACAGTGGGAGTCCCGGATACGGAACTTCCGTCTGTGCAGAGACGAAGAAAAAATGTAAATTATTCCGGAAGGGGACCGACCGGGGAGTGTGTAGTAAAACCGGATGTATTTGCGCCAGGGACAGGGATCATAAGCTGCAACGGCAGATACGGGCGGCCCGGTGAACACCCGTATACGATGAAAACAGGCACGTCAATGGCTACCCCGGTAGTTTCGGGGGCAGTGGCTTGCCTTCTGTCCAAATACCCGGACATGACAAATGTAGAAGTTAAGCTGCGGTTAAGGGCGGCATGCGTAAGGCTGCCGGGAACCGAATCAGGATGGGGGATGCTGAATGTAGCGAGACTTTTAAATGACAACCTGGAATAAAGAATGGTACAAAATCATCAGTGTGTAAGCGGTCAGAAAATCAAAACCGCCTGTCCTTACTGCCGAAGTTATCGGCCTGTGAAACAGGCGGTTTTACAGGAGAATCAAATAATCATCTGAACAAATATCTCTCCTTCCGATCGAAGCAAGGCCTCCGGGTCGCTTTTTTCTATCCTTTGAGCAAAATGTGATTTCGATTATATTCGATCACATCCTCCTTCTGCATTTTGGAAAGCTCGTTGCACATAGCGCTGCGGTCCACATTCAGATAGTCCGCCAGCTGCTGGCGGTTATAAGGAATCAGGAAGGAACTGCTCCCGGAGTGTCTGGCGCACTCCGAAAAAAAGGACATCAGCCGCCCCCGAATTGATTTGGAGCTGGTATGCCGGATCCTCTGGGAAAGCTGTAGGCTCTTGTGGGCGCAGACAGTCAGCAGATTTCGAATAAGCCTTGTATGAAACGGACAGGCATTGGTACAGGTGGTCAGGACGCGTCCTACATTCAGAAAGAGTACGGAGGTATCCTCCGCAGCGGACACCGTAACCAGCGCCGGCTGCCCCGGAATGCAGGCATATACCTCGGCGAATACGGAACCAGGCGCAGCATTCCCAAAAATGCTCGTATTGCCCCAAATATCGTTGCAGGAGATTACCGCCATGCCGGACAGTACGATTCCGATATTTTCCGTAATGCTTCCTTCGGAAAGGATCGTTTCTCCTTTTTGAAAATTGCGCTCCGCGGCATTCAGGCAGCCCAAAAGAGAGGTAATCTCCGGTTCTTGCATTCCGCGAAACAGTTGTGTGTTGGTCAAATCCATATTTTTTCTCCTTTGTTGTTATAACAACAGATATTCATTTTAAATTATATTATACTGTCCCGGGAAACACAAGCCCTTATATGTACAATGAAATCTGTTTCGATTCTATTAAGGAGGTAAGATATGGAACAAAAAATGTTTTGCTATCAGTGTCAGGAAACTGCCGGAGGCAGGGGATGCACCATGTCCGGCGTATGCGGGAAGAAGCCCGATGTGGCGGCCATGCAGGATCTGCTCGTCTATGTCACAAAAGGAATTTCGGCTGTTACAACTGTTTTGCGTCAGGAGGGCAAACAGGTATCTGCGGAGATTAACCATCTGATTACCCAGAACCTGTTTATCACAATCACCAATGCGAATTTTGACAGGGACAGCATTGAGGAGGGAATCCGCGCCACGCTCACAGAAAAGGAAGCTCTGCTGGCGCGGGTGTCAGATCCTTCCCTCCTGCCTGAAGCCGCCAGATGGGACGGCTCCGGAAGCTGGGAAGAAAAGGCCGGAACTGTCGGTGTTCTTTCTGCAGAAAACGAGGATATCCGTTCTCTGCGGGAACTGATCACCTATGGCTTAAAGGGGATGTCCGCTTACTTGAAGCACGCGAATGTCCTGCTGAAGAACGACGGCGGGGCAGACGCCTTCCTTCAGCGGGCGCTGGCGGCTACGCTGGATGACAGCCTCAGCGTGGAGGAGCTGATTGCTCTGACGATGGAAACCGGAAAGCACGGCGTCTCCGTCATGGCTCTGCTGGACAGGGCAAACACAGAAGCCTACGGGAATCCGGAAATCACCAGGGTGAATATCGGCGTCGGGAAAAATCCCGGCATTCTGGTTTCCGGCCACGACCTTCGGGATCTGGAAATGCTGCTGGAGCAGACGCAGGGAACCGGCGTGGATGTGTATACCCATTCCGAGATGCTCCCCGCCCATTATTACCCGGCGTTCAAAAAGTATCCCAACTTTACCGGCAACTACGGCAATGCGTGGTGGAAGCAGAAGGAGGAATTTGAATCCTTCAACGGCCCCGTTCTGATGACGACCAACTGCATCGTGCCGCCCGGGGACAGCTACAGAGACAGGCTCTATACCACCGGCGCTGCCGGATATCCGGGATGCACCCATATTCCAGGAGAAATTGGAGAGCAGAAGGATTTTTCTGCCATAATTGAGCACGCAAAAAGATGTCCCGCGCCCACTGAGATCGAAACGGGAGAACTGACCGGCGGATTTGCGCACGCGCAGGTTCTGTCTCTGGCGGATCAGATCGTTGAAGCGGTAAAAAGCGGCGCGATCAAAAAGTTCGTTGTGATGGCGGGCTGTGACGGTCGGGCCAGGAGCCGGGAATACTATACCGAATTTGCCAGGGCGCTGCCAAAGGACGCTGTGATCCTGACAGCCGGATGCGCGAAATTCAAATACAACAAGCTGGATCTGGGCGACATCAACGGGATTCCCCGGGTTCTGGATGCCGGGCAGTGCAACGACTCGTATTCTCTGGCCGTCATTGCCCTGAAGCTTAAGGAAGTTTTCGGCCTGGATGATCTCAACGATCTTCCCATCATCTACAACATTGCATGGTATGAGCAGAAAGCGGTCATCGTCCTGCTGGCGCTTTTGTATCTTGGCGTAAAAAATATCCATCTCGGCCCCACTCTCCCGGCGTTTTTAAGTCCCAATGTGGCAAAGCTCCTGACCGAGAACTTCGGCATTGCCGGAATTGGCGCCGTGGAAGAGGATATGAAACTGTTTTTTGACGCGGAGCATTGAACAGGCGCCGCCGGCCTGATTGCCGGATAACTCCGGCTGACTGCCAAGTGCATGTTTCTGTAAATTTTGCGTGAACACACACATTTTTGTCTGGCATCTGCCAAAGTGTAAAGAAAAAATACTTGACAGCGCCGTTTCGCTCATGTATGATAGCAAAGGTGACAGCAATGGATAAGATTTTAGAGCGGGCGTTATTATACGATTTTTACGGAGAGCTTCTGACTGCGCACCAGAAGGAGATATACGAACAGTTTGTCCTGGACGATCTTTCTCTGAGCGAGATCGCGGAAAGTGAAGGAATCAGCAGACAGGGCGTACATGATCTTGTCAGGCGGTGCCAGAAAGCTCTGGAAGGCTATGAGGCAAAGCTGCATCTGGTGGAAAAGTTTCTGGCGGTAAAGGAGAAGGTCGCCCGGATTGACAGAGTGCTGGAAGAATGGCAGCGGGAAAAAGACGATCCGGAGGAGATCATAGAACGGCTCCGGGATATTTCTTCAGAAATTATCGAGGATTTGTAGGATATAAATGAAATGCTACGGCACAGAGGAGTTATAGAATGGCGTTTGACAGCTTAACAGAAAAACTTCAGAATGTTTTCCGGTCCCTGCGCAGCAAGGGCCGCCTTACGGAGGAGGACGTAAAGGCGGCTCTCAGAGAGGTCAGGATGGCGCTCCTTGAGGCGGATGTAAACTTTAAAGTTGCAAAAAGCTTTATAAAAGAAGTGCAGGAACGGGCTGTGGGGCAGGATGTAATGAATGGCCTGAATCCAGGGCAGATGGTGATCAAGATCGTGAATGAGGAACTCGTCAGGCTGATGGGTTCTGAGACGACAGAGATCAGACTGCAGCCGGGAAGCGCGATGACAGTCATTATGATGGCCGGTCTTCAGGGAGCGGGCAAGACGACCACCACGGCGAAGCTGGCGGGCAAATTCAAACTCAAAGGGAAGAAGCCGCTGCTCGCGGCATGTGACGTATACCGTCCGGCCGCGATCAGACAGCTCCAGATCAACGGAGAGAAGCAGGGCGTGGAAGTGTTCTCCATGGGAGATAAGAACCGCCCTGCGGACATCGCGAAGGCGGCGGTGCAGCATGCGGCTAAGAACGGCAATAATATCGTGATCCTGGATACAGCGGGACGCCTGCATATCGATGAGGCTATGATGTCGGAGCTGCAGGAGATCAAGGAGGCCGTAGAGGTTCACCAGACGATCCTTGTGGTCGATGCCATGACCGGCCAGGACGCAGTGAATGTGGCGGAAACCTTCAATGACAGGATCGGCATTGACGGCGTCATCGTCACGAAGCTGGACGGAGATACGAGAGGCGGCGCTGCGCTTTCTATCAAGGCAGTGACGGGCAGGCCGATCCTCTACGTCGGTATGGGCGAGAAGCTCTCTGATCTGGAACAGTTCTATCCTGACAGAATGGCGTCCCGGATTCTCGGGATGGGAGACGTGCTGTCCCTGATCGAGAAGGCAGGGGCTGAGATCGACCAGGAAAAGGCCATGCAGATGGCTGATAAGATGAAAAAAGCCCAGTTCGATTTCGACGACTATCTGACGAGCATGGAACAGATGCGTAAAATGGGCGGACTCTCCAGCATCATGAGCATGATGCCCGGAATGGGCGCGCTCGGCGGCAAAGGGAAAATACCGGATCTCGACTCGGAAGAAAACGAAAAGAAAATGGCAAGGATGGAGGCCATGATCCGCTCCATGACTCCTGAGGAGAGACGAAACCCGGATGTACTCAACCCCTCCAGGAAACACCGGATCGCCAGGGGTGCAGGCGTGGATATCTCCGAGGTGAACCGGATGGTAAAACAGTTCAATGAGACCAGGAAGATGATGAAGAAGCTTCCTGGAATGATGGGCGGCAGAGGTGGCAAGAAGGGCAGATTCAGACTTCCCTTTTGACACATAGATCCTGCCGGAAGCGTTCGGCCGCACACGCGGCGGGGCTGGCGGCAGAAACAGCAATAGAAAACAGAAAGAAAACAGAGGTGACAAAAATGGCAGTAAAGATCAGATTGAGAAGAATGGGACAGAAGAAGGCTCCTTTTTACAGGATCGTGGTAGCTGATTCAAGATCCCCGAGAGACGGAAGATTCATCGAAGAGATCGGAACATACGATCCGAACTGTGATCCGAGCGCGATCAGAGTAGACGAAGAAGCGGCTAAGAAATGGCTGAATAACGGCGCACAGCCGACTGAAGTTGTGGGTAAGATCTTCAAGGCGGCAGGTATCGGGAAATAAGATGTCTTTGCGGAGGTGCGCAAATGAAAGAATTGGTTGAAATTATCGCAAAAGCGCTTGTAGACCATCCGGAGGAGGTCTCTGTCAATGAGAAGCAGGATGGAAAGACTACGGTGCTGGAGCTCCATGTGGCAGAAGGCGACATGGGAAAGGTGATCGGCAAGCAGGGGCGCATCGCAAAGGCGATCCGCTCTGTTGTAAAGGCAGCGGCAGCGAAGGAAGATAAAAGAGTCGTTGTCGATATCGTATAGTGTGAGGACTTCTGTGTATCCGGAGTGAAGCCGGGCGCGAAGTGCCGGCATATATGTGAAAAAGGGGGACAGTCTTTCATGGCATGAAGCGGCTGCCCCTTTCTTTTTCCTGAAAGGAAGCGTCTGCCGCGGAGCAGAGGAGAAAGGAACCAGATAGATGGAACAGTTTCTTCAGGTGGGAGTGATCTCGTCAACCCACGGAATCAGAGGCGAGGTAAAGGTCTTCCCGACAACGGATGACCCAATGCGTTTCAAAAGATTGAAAAAAGTGTTTTTAGAAACAGAAAGAGAGCGGTTTGAGCTCGAAGTCCAGTCAGTAAAATTCTTCAGGCAGTTCGCGATCGTGAAGTTCAAAGGCATTGATAATATAAATGATGTCGAAAAATATAAGGGGAAAGGGCTTTTTGTGCCCAGGGAAGACGCGGTGCCTCTGGAGGAGGACGAATACTATATTGCGGATCTGATCGGCATGGAAGTCTTTACTGAGGACGGGCGCTTCGGCGTAGTCAGAGATGTGATGGAGACAGGGGCTAACGAAGTATATATCGTAGAGTCGGACGGGCACGGAGAGGTTCTGATCCCCGCGATACGCCAGTGTGTCCTTGACGTAAATGTAGAAGAGAAAAAAATGAAGATCCGCCTGCTGGACGGGCTGATCTGATGATCCTGTATTTGAAAAGGAGATCAGAGCTATGAATTTCCACATACTTACATTGTTTCCGGATATGGTCATGGACGGGCTGAATACGAGCATCATCGGGAGAGCTGTGAATGCGGGCCTGCTCTCTGTTGAGGCGGTCAATATCAGGGATTATGCTTTTAACAGGCATCAGAGCGTAGACGACTATCCATACGGCGGAGGAGCGGGGATGCTCATGCAGGCGGAGCCGGTCTATCTGGCGTATAAGGCTGTGGCAGATAAGATCGCGTCCGCGCAGTGTGTATCTCCGCAGTCTGTATCCGGGGAGTCCGAAGCTGCGGGCTGCGCGGCAGGGGAAGGACTGCCGGAGAAGCGCGCGTCAGAAAAAGGGCTCCGCGTTGTATATCTCTCCCCCCAGGGAGACGTGTTTGACCAGAAGATGGCAGAAGAACTGGCCCAGGAGGAAGACCTGATCCTGCTCTGCGGGCATTATGAGGGAATCGATGAGCGGGTATTAGAGGAGATCGTCACGGATTATGTTTCCATCGGGGATTATGTGCTCACAGGCGGCGAACTGCCGGCGATGGTCATGGTGGATGCCATTTCCCGGCTTGTGCCCGGCGTGCTCCACAATGATGTGTCCGCGGAGTTTGAATCTTTTCAGGATAATCTCCTGGAATACCCGCAGTATTCCAGGCCCGAGGAATGGCGCGGCAAGAAAGTCCCGCCTGTGCTTTTGTCGGGACATCATGCGAATATTGAAAAATGGCGCAGAGAGCAGTCTATTCTGAGGACATATGAAAGGCGGCCGGATCTGTTTGAGAAATGCGAGCTGACAGAGAAGGAGCGTAAATGGCTGAAGGAAACCGTCAGTAAAGAAGAAGCTGTGTGATACAGAGAACAAAGAGAATCCAAGAGGAGAAACCGGCGGAAAAACCGGGAGGAAAATCCAAATCGCCTCTTGAAAATCATAAAGAAGTATGGTAAACTACAACAGTTGTGAAAAGAAGAGCGATGGTCCTCTGGCACAAAGATGTGTTAAGAACGTCAAATATGAAGGAGGTCACACAAAATGAACGAGATCATCAAGAAGATCGAAGCTGAGCAGTTAAAGGAGAACGCGCCGGAATTTCATGTGGGCGATACCGTAAGGGTACATGCCAAGATCAAAGAGGGTAACCGCGAGAGAATCCAGGTTTTTGAAGGAACAGTCCTGAAAAGACAGGGAGGCGGCGCGAGAGAGACTTTCACAGTGAGAAAGACGTCCAATGGAATCGGTGTTGAGAAGACATGGCCGCTCCACTCTCCGCACGTTGAGAAGGTAGAGGTTGTCCGCAGAGGTAAAGTGAGAAGGGCAAAACTGAATTACTTAAGAAAACGCGTGGGAAAAGCTGCGAAGGTAAAAGAATTAGTAAAATAGTTGATTATGAGAGGGACAATTACAGAACTGTATATTGTCCCTTTTTGAATATACAGGGCCGATCTGGAGGGAGTATGCAGGGTTTGGATTTCCGGAAAAAGAGGGGAAAGAAAGCAAAGAAGCCGGGCGCGTGGAGAAAGAGAGCGGCGCGCGGGGGGCTCAGGTTTGAGACTGTAAAAAAGAGAGAGCTGCATTTTGACCAGGAGAAGGCTCCTGACAGCAGGCTTGAGGCAAAGGGCGTCATCCTGTGGTTCACAGAGATCCTGATCGTGTGCATGGCGGCAGTACTGCTCGTGGCAGCATTCGGACAGAGAGTGAGCATTGCAGGGGATTCTATGGCGCCAGTGCTGAAGAATGGAGACATTATCCTTATCAACCGGGCGGTTTATCATTTCAGAGAACCTGCAAGAGGGGACATTATCGCTTTTTCCCAGGCTGGAGACAGGCATGACTCTGTGAAAAGGATTGTCGGCCTGCCAGGGGAAACTGTGCAGATCAAAGACGGGAAGCTCCTGATCAACGGGGAAGAGACGACTGCGGATATCTATGCGTCCGGGATCGAGTATGCCGGCCTTGCAGAGGAACCGGTAGAGCTGGGAGCTGACGAATATTTTGTGATGGGGGACAGTGGCACGGCAGGCGGCGACAGCAGAGAGCCGGGCACGGGCAATGTGAAGAAAGAAGAGATCCGCGGTAAGGCGTGGTATATCGCCTCCCCGCCGGAGGACAGGGGAACGATCTGAGACTGATCTGACTCGGAGCCCCTTAACGAAAAACCGAGCCGTCAGACGGGACGGCGGAACGGAGTGGATATATGCATTTTCAATGGTATCCGGGGCATATGACAAAGGCCCGCAGGATGATGCAGGAAAATATAAAGCTGATCGATCTGATCATTGAGCTGACAGACGCCAGGATCCCGCTGAGCAGCAGGAATCCGGACATCGATGAGCTTGGAAAAAATAAGGCGCGGCTGATCCTTCTGAATAAGGCGGACCTGGCGGAGGAGACGGCCAGCAATGAATGGGTCGATTATTTCCGCGGAAAAGGCTATACTGCGGTGAAAGTGAATTCGAAAAAGGGCGGCGGCATGAAGTCGATCCAGTCCGTCATCCAGGAGGCATGCCGGGAAAAGACGGAGAGAGACCGCAGGAGAGGGATCTTAAACAGACCGGTGCGCGCGATGGTAGTGGGGATCCCGAATGTGGGAAAATCCACTTTTATCAATTCTCTTGCAGGAAAAGCGTGCGCCAGGACAGGGAACAGGCCTGGCGTCACAAAGGGGAAACAGTGGATCCGGCTGAACAAAAATGTGGAGCTTCTGGATACGCCGGGTATCCTCTGGCCGAAGTTTGAGGATCAGGAAGTGGGGATGAAACTGGCGTTTATCGGTTCTATCAGAGACGAGATCCTCCAGACAGAGGAGCTGGCCTGGGAGCTGATAAAATTTTTAAACACAGGATATCCGGGCACACTGGAAGAAAAATACGGCATTCCGGCAGCAGAGAACGCCTGTGAGTGTCTGCGGAATATCGCAGAGGCCAGACACTGTCTCGTGCGCGGAAAAGAGCTGGATACTGAAAAAGCCGCATCGATCCTGCTGGAGGATTTCCGGGGCGGAAAGCTGGGGCGCATAACCCTGGAAAAGCCGGAAGCTGAACAGGAAGGAAGATATTAATGAGAGGTATAATCAGGAATATTTTTGGCGTCATGTTTTTTGTTGTGGTCGTTTTGGCCGCATCCTATTTTGTAGTTACATTTGTCGGGCAGAGAACTCAGGTGAGCGGAGAGTCTATGGAAACTACGCTTTCTGACGGGGATCATCTCATTGTGGATAAAATATCGTACCGATTCCGCGACCCAAAGCGATATGATATTGTAGTGTTTTCGTACCGATATGAGAAAAATACATATTATATCAAAAGGATCATCGGGCTGCCGGGGGAGACTGTGCAGATCTCGGAGGGATACGTATATATAAACGGCGCTCTGCTCGATGAGCATTATGGAAATGAAGTGATGAATAACCCGGGGCTGGCCGCAGAACCGGTCACACTGGGACCGGATGAATATTTTGTACTCGGGGATAACCGCAATAACAGTCAGGACAGCCGTTCCGCAAACGTGGGAGTGCTGCGCAGAGACGAGCTGGTGGGGCGTGCCTGGATTCGGATCTGGCCCTTTGATAAATTCGGAGTGATCAGACATGAATAGGAAAAGTATTTCACAGATAAAAGCAGAGTTCAGGAAGGCAGACGCCGCGCAGCGGGAGAGACTGTACGAAACATACTGCTCTGATGAGCGCAGAGGAGTACAGAATCTGATCAGCGCATACAGAAAAAAGGAAGAAGCTCTGCAAAAGGAGCGCATGCGTCTGGAGGCGATGCGCAGCTTTGAGCGGAAGTACAGTGTGTACGGTCTGATCTGCGGGATCGATGAGGCGGGACGGGGACCGCTGGCTGGTCCCGTGGTCGCTGGGGCAGTTATCCTGCCGGAGGACTGCGAGATCCTTTATCTGAATGATTCTAAAAAGCTGTCCCCTGCAAAGAGGGAGCTGCTTTATGATGAGATCATGGAAAAGGCAGAAGCTGTGGGAGTGGGCATGGCGTCTCCCGCGAGGATCGATGAGATCAATATCCTCCAGGCGACTTATGAGGCGATGCGGGAGGCTATCGGCAATCTCGGAGCGTCTCCTCAGCTTCTTCTGAATGACGCGGTAACCATACCGGGCGTCAGTATCCCGCAGGCGCCGATCATCAGGGGAGATGCCAAAAGCGTGTCTGTCGCCGCTGCCAGCATTATCGCCAAAGTAACGCGGGACAGACTGATGGTACGGTACGATGAGCTCCTGCCGGGATACGGGTTCGCGCAGCACAAAGGATACGGATCAAAGGAGCATATCGAGGCGATCCGGCGTTTGGGTCCCACGCCAGTCCACAGACAGACTTTTATAAAAAAATTTCTGGCATGAACATGCAGCGGCAGGGCGGCGCCTGCCGGGAACAGGCTGAGATACGGGAACAGGCGGAGAGATGAGGATATGGGGGAGAGAAGAGGAAGCAGATTTCAGGAGCAGCAGAGAAAGAGTACCAGGCAGACCGGGACGGATTATGAGCGGGCGGCCGGATATTATCTGGAACAGCTTGGGTATGAGATTCTGGAATATAATTACAGGTGCAGGACAGGAGAGATCGACCTGATCGCGAAAGATGGGGAATACCTGGTATTCTGCGAGGTCAAGTACCGCTCTGACGGAAGGAAAGGCAGCCCGCTGGAGGCAGTGAGCCCGGGCAAGCAGCGGACGATCTTCCGGTGTGCCATGTTTTATCTGGCGGAGCATCACAGAGAGAACATACCGTGCCGGTTCGATGTAATCGGGATAGAAGGGACGGAAGTGGTACATATTAAAAATGCATTTGCGGGGTGAAGATATGGGACTGGGGCTGAAATATAAAGATGAGAGGCACGTTTTTGACGAGGTGTGCGGTGAGACGCCATACCTGAAATATCCGATGTTTGAGAACACGGGAATCGTAAGACATGGCTTTTCCACCCGGCTGGGCGGCGTCAGTGAGGGATGCTATGCGTCCCTGAACTTAAGCTTTGACCGCGGGGACAGGGAAGCGGCTGTCAGGGAGAATTTCCGGCGGATCGGGGAAGCTATCGGCGTACGCTGTGAGGACATGGTGCTCTCACAGCAGACTCATACTGCGAATGTGAGGGTGGTTACAGAGTCTGACAGAGGAAAAGGCATTGTAAGAGAAAGGGATTACACGGATGTGGACGGCCTGATCACGGATGTGCCGGGGATCTGCCTTGTGACTTCGTATGCGGACTGTGTGCCGTTATATTTTGTGGATCCGGTGAAAAAGGTGATTGGCCTGAGCCATTCCGGCTGGCGGGGAACGGTGGGAAAGATCGGGAAGAAGACCGTTGAGCTTATGGCAGAAAGGTTCGGCTCTGATCCCGGGGATCTCCTCGCGGCAGTGGGGCCGTCTGTGTGTATGGACTGCTATGAGGTGAGCGGGGAGGTGATCGGCAGGGTGAAGGAGGCTTTTGCGGAACAGTTCTGGGATCAGCTCTTTTACAGAAAGACTGACGGGAAGTATCAGCTTGATCTCTGGAAGGCGAATAAGCTGATTTTCAGGGAAGCAGGGATTCCCGAGGAACATATCGCGGTGACAAATGTATGTACTCACTGCAACAGTGATATCCTGTATTCTCACCGCGCGGCGGGGGATAAGCGGGGGAACCTGTGTGCATTCCTGGCGTTGAAACAGATGACGGGAGGAGGATCAGAATGATATCAGGGTACTTTCTATCCGCACTGGGGAAGCTGCCGTCGGTTCCCGGTGCGGGCGGGCTGTTTCAGACGGCTGCGCAGGGGACGGTTGATGTGACCGACAATTCTCTGCCGTCAGATGTCCGGGAATCTGTGCAGGAGGTGACGTCTGAGGCGTCCCGGGAGGTCAACCAGTTCGTGCAGTTTTTTGAGGATCATATCCCGGAACTTGTGTCGTTTGGCGTCCGGGTGCTGCTGGCGCTCGTTTTTTTCTTTATAGGCAGCAAGATCATCAAATGGATCCGGAAAATCGTGAGGAAATCCTTTGAACGGTCGAACGCAGACGCCGGGGTAAGGCAGTTTGTCGACTCCATGCTGAAATTCGGCCTGTATGCTCTTCTTCTGTTTACCATAGGGACAAAATTCGGGATCGAGTCTTCGTCTGTGGCAGCGCTGATCGCGTCCGCCGGCGTCGCGATCGGCCTGGCTGTACAGGGAAGCCTGTCCAATTTCGCAGGCGGGGTGCTGATTCTTCTGCTGAAGCCTTTCGCAGTGGGGGATTATATCGTTGTCACCCAGGAAGGAATCGAAGGGACAGTAAAAGAAATCCAGATATTTTATACAAAGCTTGCGACTGTGGACAATCAGACTGTGGTCGTGCCAAACAGCATCCTGACGAATAACAGCCTGACAAATGTGACGGCCCGGCCGGAGCGGAAGCTGGACCTGAAGGTGGGGATATCTTACGACGCGGACCTCAGAAAAGCAAAAAGCCTGATCGAGGATATGCTCCTGCATGATGAGAGTGTCATACAGGATGAAGAGATCCGTGTATTTGTCGATTCGCTTGGCGACAGCGCGGTGACGATCGGCCTGAGGGCATGGGTAAAGACAGAAGAATACTGGGCGACAAGATGGAGGCTGATGGAAGAGATCAAGCTGACTTTTGACGCGGAAGGCATCGATATCCCGTATAATCAGCTCACAGTGCATGTGCGGGAAGAAGGAAAGCGATAGTATCCGATATGACCGGTGTCCAGAAAAGAACGGCAAAATGAAAAAATGACAAAGTTAAAAAGCGCATCTCCATGAAAATGGACTGCGCTTTAAAAATGGAAAGCCGGAAATCAGACTTGAACTGACGACCCCTTCATTACGAGTGAAGTGCTCTACCGACTGAGCTATTCCGGCTTAAAACCGTCATTTCTGACGACCTTGCTTATTATATCCTGTTTTCCGGGAAATTTCAACTATTTTTTTATTTTCTTATATGCCTGTTATGTGCTATACTATTTTCGGTGTATCAATGCCGGCACAGACCGGTACTGTATTAATGTCAGGAGGCAGATAGCATGAAACCATCAGAAGAAACGGTCCGGATTTTTATGAAAGACCGTTTTGCCACAGAGAATGGAGCGGTGATCGAAGAAGTGGACGACCACTATGCGAAGTGCAGCCTGAAGATTGAAGACCGGCACAGGAACGCAATGGGGGCAGTCATGGGAGGCGTCTATTTTACGCTGGCGGATTTCGCCCTGGCTGTGGCGGGCAACTGGCAGGAAATGGGGAGTGTTTCTCTTAATTCGGAAATTGCTTATCTCACCGCTGCAAAAGGTGAAAAGCTGACAGCAGAGGCAGTCTGTATTAAAAATGGCAGGACGACGGGATATTATAAGATCGATGTCAGAGATGAGTACGGGAATCTTGCGGCAGCTGTGACAGCTACCACATTCCGTGTTTCTAAATAGGATTGGAGGAAGAATGATTTATGAAATCGAAAGTTTATTTTACAGATATGAGGGCTCTTCCGGGCACGAATCTGCCGGATAAGCTGAAAAAACTTATCAGAAAAGCAGGCATTGGAGAGATTGATTTTAATAAAAAGATCACGGCCATAAAGCTCCATTTCGGCGAGCCGGGCAACCTGTCCTTCCTTCGCCCGAACTATGCGAAGGCTGTGGCTGATGTAGTAAAAGAGCTGGGCGGGCGCCCTTTCCTGACGGATTGCAATACACTTTACGTCGGCAGACGGAAAGACACGCTGGAGCATCTGAGCTCTGCTTATGAAAACGGATTCAGTTTTCTTTCCACGGGATGCCATATCATCATTGGGGATGGCCTGAAGGGCACGGACGATGTAAGCGTGCCGGTAAAAGGCGGGGAACTGATAAAAGAGGCGAAGATCGGGCGGGCAGTCATAGATGCGGATGCGTTTATCAGCCTGAGCCATTTTAAGGGACATGAGCTGACCGGGTTCGGAGGATGCTTTAAAAATATCGGAATGGGCTGCGCGAGCCGCGCGGGAAAGATGGAACAGCACAACAGCGGAAAACCGTCTGTGGACCAGTCGGCGTGCGTGGGGTGCCGCGCCTGTTCAAAAAACTGTGCTCACGGCGCGATCTCATTCCCGGAGAAAAAGGCTTATATTGACCATGCCAAATGCGTCGGCTGCGGACGCTGCATTGGGGCGTGTAATTTTGACTCGATTTATAATGAAAACCCCTCTGCTGTGAAAGACCTGGATATGAAGATGGCAGAGTACACGAAAGCAGTCGTGGACGGCCGCCCTGCTTTCCACATAAATTTGGTCATCGACGTGTCGCCTTACTGTGACTGCCATCCGGAGAATGATGTGCCTATCCTGCCGGATATCGGGATGTTCGCGAGCTTTGATCCGGTGGCGCTGGACCAGGCCTGCGCGGACGCGTGCAATGCACAGCAGCCAGTACGGGGAAGCATCCTGGATGAACATATGCATGAGGAAGGGTTCTGCAATCACCATGACCATTTCACAAATACAACGCCGGAGAGCGAGTGGGAAACATGTCTCGCACACGCAGAAAAGATCGGGCTCGGGAGCAGAGAGTACGAATTAGTGGAAGTGAAATGAGAGAATAAAAAATGCAAGGGGTCAGACCCCTTTTAAGAGGGGTCTGACCCCATTGGGGAGAATATTCAGAAAAAAGAGAGGAAAGTGCGATGAAGAGAGAAAAATTTGGCACCCGGCTGGGATTTATTCTGATTTCAGCGGGGTGTGCCATTGGTCTGGGAAATGTGTGGCGTTTCCCGTACATTACCGGGCAGTATGGCGGGGCGGCTTTTGTGCTGATTTATCTGGCCTGTCTGGTCATGCTGGGGCTCCCGATCATGGTCATGGAGTTTTCTGTGGGACGGGGCGCGGGCTGCAGTATTGCCAGAGCTTTTGACAAGCTGGAACCACTGGGTACAAAATGGCACTGGTACAAATGGTTTGGGATAGCGGGAAATTATCTTCTGATGATGTTTTACACAACGATCGGAGGATGGCTTTTGATCTATCTTGGCAAGATGGCAGCAGGCAGTTTTGAGGGAATGGACGCATCCCAGATCGAGGGGGAATTTGGCAGTCTGATGGGGCAGCCGGTCCTCATGACTGTATTCATGGTGATCGTTGTGGTCCTGTGTTTTGGAATTGTTAATCTGGGACTCCAGAAAGGGGTAGAGGGGATCACCAAAGTAATGATGGTGCTCCTGCTTGTCCTGCTGATCGTACTTGCAGTCCGTTCGATTCTGCTCCCGGGAGCAGGCGCAGGTCTGGAGTTTTATCTTCTGCCGGATTTCGGGAAGATGAAAGAGGCAGGAATCCTGGAAGTCATATCCGCTGCCATGAACCAGTCTTTCTTCACTTTAAGTCTGGGAATCGGAGCTATGGCGATCTTTGGGAGCTATATTGATAAGAAGAGGAGACTGGCAGGGGAAGCTGTCGCAATCACTGTCCTCGATACGAGTGTTGCGTTGATTTCGGGCCTGATCATTTTTCCGGCAAGCTTTGCTTTTGGGGTAAACCCGGACAGCGGTCCGAATCTGATCTTTATCACTCTGCCGAATATTTTTAATTCCATGGCAGGCGGAAGACTCTGGGGCGCGATCTTTTTCCTCTGTATGTTCTTTGCCTCAGCGTCAACAATCATCGCTGTGTTTGAGAACATCATTGCATTTGGCATGGATCTGACAGGATGCTCGAGGCGAAAGGCAGTGGCGATCAACCTTGTGGCGATCATCCTTCTGTCCATGCCATGCGTGCTCGGTTACAATGTCCTGAGCGGGTTCGCACCGTTCGGAGAAGGAACAGCAATCCTCGACCTGGAGGACTTTATCGTAAGCAACAACCTTCTGCCGCTCGGAAGCCTTGTATATGTGCTCTTCTGTACAACCCGCTACGGCTGGGGCTGGAAAAACTTCCTCGCCGAAGCCAACTCCGGAGAAGGCCCGAAATTTCCAAAATGGGTAAGATTATACGTAACATTCATAGTCCCGCTCATCGTCATATTCCTCTTCATACAAGGATACTGGAGCAAATTTGCAGGCTAGGCTCAAGCCATGCGCAAGAAGAAAAGAAGAGGACCTCATCGTGCTCGCACGAATGAGGTCCTCTTCTTTTCTTCTTGCATAGGGCGCAGCCCGTGAGCGAGATGAAGCGGAGCGGAATCGAGCTGCATGGCGTGAGCCGGACGGCGGGAAGAGCAGCCCGTGAGCGAGATGAAGCGGAGCGGAATCGAGCTGCATGGCATGAGCCGGCCGGGAGAGGAGCGCAGCCTGATGGCTGAACTGATTGTGATTTTTCCTGGAAAACCCGAAAAACACTTGACTGTATACCAGTTATATACCTTAAGATATCCCCATATTCAGGCAGGGTGTTGCCCCGCCTGGAAGCAAGAAGAAATACCATAGTTTCTTTCTTTAATGCGCATGCCAGGTAATACAAATGTAAGGGAGGTGCAGGCTTGAATACAAAGCAAGTAGAAGAGCTGACAGGGATGTCCCGGCAGAACATCCGTTATTATGAACGGATGGGGCTTCTCGAGCCGGCGAGGGAAGACGGGAATGCCTACCGGGATTATTCAGAAGAAGATGTCAGGAGACTGAAACTGATCAAGATGCTCAGGATGCTCGACATGTCTCTGAAAGATATAGATGATATAATAAACGGAAATGTTTCTTTGAAGTCTTCTGTAAAACACCAGAGAGAAAATCTGCAGACCCATCAGAAACAGCTCCAGGCGGCGATCGATGTCTGCGCCAGTATAGGCAGGGAAAAAGGCGAGGACCTGGATGTAGACACCTATCTGAGGCGCATGGAGGACATGGAGCGCAGCGGCGGTGTCTTCGCCCGGTTTGTGGATGACTATAAGCAGATAGTCCAGGACGAAGAAGAACGCAAATTTTCTTTTTATGCAGACTTCCCGGTAAACACTCCGGCGATGCTTGAAAAGGCGCTCCGTGAATATGCCTCAGAGCGGGAGCTCCGGTTCCATATGGAAAAAAGAGGGAAATATCCGGAATTCAGGCTTGGGGACCACACATACACCGCTGTCAGGCTGCTGGAAAAGAAAAAAGGAAACAAAGAGGATCCAGCGGTACGCGTTATCTGTGAGCGGAAGGAGAAGGCCACGGGCGGCAGGGACATGAAGATCCCGGCTAAGAGGCGAAGGATGCTCCGGGGGATCCATATCCTGGCGACCAATATACGCAGGCACAGAAACAGGACGCTGCTGAACCTTGTACTCAGTGCGCTGGCGGTCACAGTGCTGTCATTTTATCTGGGAAATATCCGAAGCACAGAGCAGATACTGGAAAACGCACCGGAATCTTATGAGATCACAGGGGAAATCTGGAACGTGTGCGGCGAGTCAGACCATGGATTATTTATCTCCCATCAGGTGCTGGAAGATCTGTACAGATCAGAACGGATCGGCGATATCGCGGAAAGTGCCGAGCTGATGGGGAATCTGTCTGATGGGATGGATCTGTCCGGCGGGATGGATCTATCCGGTGGGACGGATCTGCCCGATGGCGAAACACAGGCTGGCAGCTCATCGGCTGAGGGCGGTGGAGTGCCGGATACGGTATCCCTGCTGGGGATCAACAGGACAGAGTGCGTCCGGGGATTGTCGGAGGAAGATATTACGTGGGAGAGCGGACAAGACAAAACCGGAGAAGAGTGGGAAGGATTCCTGAAAAGCAGTTCTGACTGTATCCTGAGTGAGGCGTTTGCGGAAAAAACAGGGCTGTCTGCGGGCGATACGGCAGAGTTCAGCCTGGCGCGTTACTCACAGGGGCTGGCAGGAGTGACCCTGGAGAGACAGGAGCTTGCGCCGGAAGAATTCCACATTGCGGGCATTTATAAGGAAGATCCCGACAGGGAAGAGGAAAATCCGGATATCCTGCTCCCTCTGGACGCGGTGAAGGCAATCTATGAGAAAAATGACATTGTCTATTTTGCGTCCGCGCTTTCTTTCCGGGTGACAAAGCCCATGGAGCTCAATGAAGTCAAAGAGGAGCTGAAGGATGCGGGACTGAAAGAGATCATATACGGGTCGCCCAGGTCCTACGCCGGGATCGGACTGAAGCTGACGGATACAGAATTTATCCATTCCACGGAGAGTGCGGACCGCAGCCTGGCGCTGCTGGAGAGTTTCCTGCCATTTATGTTCGTCATCATAGCGGCAGCGGGGTATATCATCCCAAGTCTTTTGTTCCAGAACAGGCGGGAGGAATATGCGGTCATGCGCGCTCTGGGCACGGGGAGATGCTTCTGCAGCCTGCTGTTCTATATTGAGCACATCATACCCGCGGCAGCGGGGGCACTGGCCGGAGCGGCAGCTGGGATAGTACTGGGAGCTGTGGATCCTGTGAGCGGGGCAGTTGTCTGGGGACTCTACCTGGTATTTTATATGCTTGGTGCCGGGGCGGCGATGTGGCGGTTTGGAAGATTCAGTATTGCGGCTGTGTTGTCACACAGAGATTGAGAGGTAGATATGGAACGGATCAAAGTAGAATCAGTGAGTTATTCTTATCAGAATAAATATCAGACCGTGGAAGCAGTCAGGGATGTCACCTGTTCATTTGAGACAGGCAGGCTGTATGTGATCACAGGGGAGTCGGGAAGCGGCAAGAGCACGTTCCTGTCCCTGCTGGCAGGGCTGGACTGCCCGGGCAGCGGGAGGATCCTTGTGGACGGTGATGATATAAGCCATACAGACAGGGATGCATACCGAAGGGAAAAAGTGGCTGTGATCTACCAGGCTTTTCATCTCTTCCCCCTGCTCACTGCCCTGGAAAATGTCATGTATCCTCTGGAGATACGGGGAATGCCGGGAAAAGAAGCGAGGCGGCAGGCAGAGGCCTGTCTGGAGGAGGCCGGGGTCAGCAGGAAGTTATTCGGCCAGTATCCGAAGATGATGAGCGGAGGAGAGCAGCAGAGGACCGCAGTGGCGCGCGCGATCGCATCCGGCGGGAAGATCCTGCTGGCGGACGAGCCTACCGGCAGCCTGGATTCGGAAAATGAGGAAAAGATCGTGGATCTCCTCTTGTCTCTGGCGTATGAGCGGGATTATACAGTCATCATGGTCACGCACAACAGGGAGATCGCGGAGAGGGCGGATGTGCGTCTGGTCATGAAGGACGGAAGGATGACAATGGAACAGTGAGGTGTTGAGGATGACATTCTATTACAGTATAAAACAGATGCACCGGAGCCCTCTGAAAAGCCTGCTGTTCGCTGTCCTCATCGCCGTGTGCGCCTTCTGCCTTTCGCTGGGAGGAGCTCTGTGGTACATGGGGAGCAGCGGCTTTCAGGATTTCGACGGGTTGTATACCACCATCGGGACAGTTGAGCAGAAATATGAAGGCACAGAGGTGCGCTCGAGCTGGGATCCGGAAACACAGGCATACGAGTATTACAGCGGGGGATATTACGGAGAATGGATCCCGGAAGATGTCCTGGATTTTAAAGGGGCGGACTATATTTTGAAGCCCAGGCAGCGCCCTTATTTCGGAGCATATATCGAAGACCTGTATCACGGGATCGGGAGCGCGGACATGGGAGTCGTGGAAGCCACGCCGCTCAAGACGGGAGCAATGTACCCTTCTCTGCCCATGCGCGTGACACGCGTGCTGGAGGGGACGATGCAGGAAGGGGAAATCTTCTATCTCTGCGACCATCAGAGCGAGGAACCGGCTGTCCTGGAGTCGGGAAAAACGTATGTGATGCAGCTTTCCATGTTCGGGACAGCGCATGGGCCCAATGTCCCGGCGGGAGAACAGACCATGGAGTACCTTCTCTCTTCAGGGATCGCATCCACTCAGTACACGATCGACATGGAGCCTGTGTATGACCCCGTCACGGAAGAGGACCGCTGGTATGATGAGGTGACGGATGGATTTTATGAGACTGAGAGAGGGAAGCGCTGGCTTGCGCTCAGCAGTTACCAGGATTACAGTATGCGCACGATCCCGGTCCAGCCCACGGATGGGACGAAGCTGCTCATGCATTTCTATAACGGGGAAGCGCAGATCACAGAGGGGCGCGACATCACAGAAGAGGAATATGAGGACGGCGCAAAGGTCTGCCTGATGCCTGAAATACTGGCGATGAGACTGGGAAAGAAGGTCGGGGATACACTGACCCTGCCGCTTTATTATGCCGATTATTCCCGGGCGGTAGGGGACGCCTTCATGCTGGGTGTGCGCAGCCACGTCTCTGTGAATCTTCTGAATGCGGAAGGAGAGATATACCAGATATTCAATGAGCAGGAGTACGAGATCGTCGGGCTCTATACGGCGGAAGATAAGGGATCGGGCAGTTATTCCGCAGGGGAGTATGAGGTGGTCATCCCGTGGAACGCGGTTCCGGAAAACTGCTGGGAAGATAATATCGCAGGGGCAGGGGTCATGAAGGGAGCGGATACGTCCTTTCAGATACCGAATGGGACAGTGGAAGAATTTCGGGAAAAGTGGGATGCGCTCGGCATCGATGACCTGGAGATCCGCTTTTATGATATGGGCTACACCCAGCTCAAGGACAGCCTGGAGAACCGTCAGCTCATGTCAGCAATCTTTCTCCTAAGCGGGGGTGTGATGGTAGTTCTGATCTTATGCTTTTTCTCGAGCCTGTTTATCACCGGGCAGAAAGAGCGTATCGCTGTGGAAAGGCTGATGGGACGGACAAAACGCCAGTGCGCGTTATCTATTCTGTCCGGAATGCTTGTCTTAAGCGCGGCAGGATGTATTGTGGGGAGCGCGGCGGGCTGGCTTGCCTCGGGAAAAGCCGCGCAGGAAGCCGGGGATACCCTGGAGTTTGCCCGGACGTACAGCGACAATGCGATCGCAAACACAGAGCCGGAAGACACAGGAGAGCCTCCGGGAGCAGTACTGCCCTGTGTCACGGGAGGCATGCTACTGGCGGCGTCGGTGGTGATCTCAGCAGGGTATATGGGAAGAGTGCTCAGGAAGGAACCGCTGAGAATGCTGGGGGAGATAGAGGAATAATCACATCAACGTGCAGCCAGGAGGCCGGTTCTTTCGCAGTGAAATGAAAGAACCGGCATTTTGGCATGTTCAGAAACGCTTTTCGTACAGCTTCTCGACTGCTCCGATTACGGCATACAGCGCCATTGCCATAATGCACAGCAGTACGATCGACATGATCAGCCAATCCATCTTGAACACCTGGCTGGAATAGATGATCAGATACCCAAGCCCATTCCGTGCCGCCAGGAACTCCCCGATCACCACCCCAACCAGGCAAAGCCCGATATTCACTTTCATATTGCTGATCACAGCAGGCACGGAGCTCGGCAGCACGACTTTAAAAAGCGCGTGTCTCCTCGTCCCATGCAGGGTATAGATCAGCTTGATCTTTTCACGGTCAACAGTGGTGAAGCTGGTGTACAGGTTCATGATACTGCCGAATATCGCCACGGACATGCCTGCCACAATGATGGTCGTGGGGGTGGCGCCCAGCCATACGATAAGAAGAGGCGCGAGAGCGGATTTCGGCAGGCTGTTCAGAACCACCAGATAGGGTTCGAGTATCTCAGAAAGTTTCCGGCTATACCAGAGAAGGACGGCGATGAGGATACTGAACAGTGTGACGAGCAGGAAGCTGACAATGGTTTCATACAGTGTGACACCGATATGCAGGAAGATCGAGCGGTCTGAGACCATTTCCCAGAAGCACAGAGCTATCCTGGAAGGGCTGCTGAAGATAAAGGAATCGATGATCCCTGTATCTGCACAGATTTCCCACAGAACAAGGAAGAGCACCAGGATCAATACCCGCGCGAAACGCACGATCAGGCGGTGGCGGCGCAGGCGGGTAAGAAACAGTTTCTGGCCATGTGAAATGTTATTCATCGCGATTCAGCTCCTTCCATATTTCGTTAAAATAAGTCTTAAATTCCGGCGCGTTTCTCCGGTTCAGCGGCGTGTCCTTCTCCAGGGAGAATTCGACAGGGACAATGCGCACGATCGATGCCGGCCGTTTTGACAGGACGATGACCCGGTCTGAGAGGCTGACGGCTTCGGAGAGATCGTGGGTGACAAGGAGCGCTGTCTTCCCGGAACGGCGGATGATCTGCCCGATATCATCGCTTACTGTGAGACGGGTCTGATAATCCAGAGCGGAAAACGGCTCATCAAGAAGCAGAAGTTCCGGGTCAAGCAGGAGAGTGCGGCTCAGAGCCGCCCTCTGGCGCATGCCGCCGGACAGTTCGGAAGGTCTGGACCGGGCGAAACGCTCCAGTCCGTACTGTTCCAGAAGATGCCCGGCGCGCGCACGGATCTCAGGGGTCACTTTCCCGCGGATCTCAGCGCCCAGGACAACATTGCGGAATACAGTGCGCCATTCAAACAGGTGGTCGTGCTGGAGCATGTAGCCAATCTTAGAAGAGTTCTCTGTCAGGGGCATCCCGCCGAGATACATGCTGCCGGATTCGGGTTTCATCAGACCTGCGATGAGCGAGAGAAGAGTAGATTTGCCGCAGCCGGAGGGACCTACTACTGCCGTAAATTCTCCGGGAATAAGGGTAAATGAAATATCGGACAGAGCCCTGGTTTCCCCGTCCGGCGTATGATAGGAATAACTGACATTGGTCAGTTTCAGGATTGGTTCCATAGGATTCACTTCCATCCGTGCTGTATATTATTTAATGTATGAAAAAAAGCAGACAGCGTGAAAACAGCACTCTGTTTTGTGAGAGAACGCCTTTGTAAAAATACGTTCTCCGGCGTTGTGTGAGAACAAAAAGAGCGGTATAATAAAGGCTGGATAAAAATGCTGAAGTGCAGGAGAGAAGAAAAATGAACGTGCAGAAAGTAAACTATCAGAAAGAGCTTGAACGTCTCTTAAAAGAACTGGAAACGGCGGATCGGGTTCCGACGCTTCTTATCCACAGCTGCTGCGCCCCGTGCAGCAGCTATGTGCTGGAATATCTGTCCCAGTATTTTAAGATCACTGTTTTTTATTATAATCCGAACATTTATCCGGAAAGCGAGTATGAAAAACGGATCCTGGAACAGCAGAAACTGATCCGGGATATGAAATTTAAATACCCGGTCTCTTTTCTTGAAGGCAGATATGAGAAGGAAAAATTTTACAACGTTTCACAGGGGATGGAAGAACTGAAAGAAGGAGGAGCGCGGTGTATGGAGTGCTACAGGCTCCGGCTTTCCGAGGCGGCGCGGCAGGCTGCGTCAGGAGGGTTCGGCTATTTTACGACAACTTTGAGCATCAGCCCCATGAAGAATGCGCAGAAATTGAATGAAATCGGGGTGCAGCTTGGAAAAGAATACGGAGTAGAATATCTTGCATCGGATTTTAAGAAAAAGAACGGGTATAAGAGATCCATTGAATTGTCAAAAGAATATGGGCTGTACAGGCAGGATTACTGCGGATGTGAGTTCTCTATGAGACAGAGAGAAGCTGTAAGCGAACAGAGAAAAGCATAAGAGATTAGCCAATTTGAGGCTAATCTCTATAGTCTGATCCCACACTTACCCGGGTGCGGTATGTTTCGTGTCCTTTTGGAAGATCACTGTTTTGAAGCAATAATAAAATTTTTTGCAAGCTGCTCGATTCTCTGGTAGTCTTCTTGTGCAATGCAGGCCGGATCAGCGAGAGAACCGCCTATCCCCAGGGTACTTGCTCCAGCCCGTAAAAAAGAACTCAGGTTTTCAAGAGTAACTCCGCCAACGGCCATCATGTCCAGGGACTCCAGTGGTGACAGTATATTTTTTATATAGCTGCTGCCAAGAGACGCCGCAGGAAATATTTTTACTATATCAGCTCCCTCCTTCCAGGCATTTACAGCTTCTGTGGGGGTAGCTATGCCTGGAACGACGCATTTTGAGTATCTGTGGCACATTTCTATTACATCATAAGACAAAACGGGTGAAAGAATAAAGTCGGCGCCGGCATAAATTGCGCTATAAGCAGACGCCTGATCCAGAACGGTGCCCGCGCCGATTAGAAGATCGTTTTCGTAATGATTTTTCAGCTCTTCTATCATTTCCAGGGAATGCGGGGTGTTTAGAGTGATTTCCACACAGCGTATTCCCCCGTTGTACAGTGCGTTCACTGTGGGAAGCAGGTTTTTTTTGATTAATACCCCTGATGATAGAGACGATCCGGCAGCGGATTATTAAGAGCTGGAGCCTTACAGGCCTATGTTTGTTGAAGAGCCGGTTTTGGCAGAAAATATTGACGCGCTGAAAGAAATAGTCCGGTATTCCAATATCCCTGTTGCAACAGGGGAGAGAATGTATTCCAGATGGGATTTTAAAAAGGTGTTTGAGGCGGGATATGTGGATATGATCCAGCTTGATCTTTCCCATGCCGGAGGCATAACAGAATGTAAAAAAATTGCATCTATGGCGGAAGCGTATGATGTAGCGCTGGCGCCTCATTGTCCTTTGGGACCGATTGCTCTGGCAGCGTGCCTTCAGTTGGACGCGACATGCGCGAATGCGGTTATCCAGGAACAGAGTCTCGGCATCCACTATAACAAAGGCAGCGATGTGCTGGATTACCTGGAAGACAGGGAGGTTTTTGAGTATCATGGCGGAGTGGTAACTATTCCTGAGGGTGAAGGACTTGGGATAGAGATAGATGAAGAGAAGGTAAAGGCGATGTCGTTAAAATATACGGATTGGAAAAATCCGGTATGGAGAAACTATGACGGGACAGTAGCCGAATGGTAAGCGTTTTTGACAGAAAGATTGCAAATGAGGGAACCACAGACAGGAAAGGAGTATCTTTTCCTGTCTGAATTTATTTACAGGAAGGAAAAGAAAGAGCCGGCTGTTTTTACTTAACAATATCGAGTGTCGATATTATTCTGAAGGTAGAAGTATCGATACTCGATAATTGCTGGGAAAGGGGGCGGACTCTATGACGAAGATGGAAGATCAGACGCGTTTCAGGCGTGTGTTCAGATATTACCGCTATGTTGAAGCGGATGCATTCGCACAGTATCTGCACGAAATGTCGTTAAAGGGATGGCATCTGAAGGGATGGAAACTCTGGCTGGAGTTTGAAAAAGGAGAAAGCCGGGATTAGAATACGCGGTGGAAGTGTTTCCACAGGGCAGCGAAATGGATGTAAAGCCGGGGAAAGATGCCGAGGAGTATGCAGAATACTGCCGGACAGCGGGATGGGAGTTTGAGGACTCCCGGAGAAGATTCTGCATCTTCCGAAAGACCGCAGAGGACGCTCTTTCCATCGTGACAGAGGAGGAACGGTTCAAAAATATCCGAAAGGCGGAGTGGAAGCGCTGTCTCATGACTGTGCTGACAGGTGTGTCCATTTTGGGAATGACCGCTGTACAGCTTTCCAGAGTTGATGTTGTTTTAATGCTGTTTTCTAATATGCTCCTGCTCCCGGGGCTTACCCTGGCAGTTTTGTTCGCATGTGAAATATTACAGTGTATCGTTCTGGCTGTGTGGTGTATAAAAGCAGGGAGAAGAGTCAGGGCAGGAGAACGCCCATCCTATGAAAAGAGCTGGGAAAAGTATGTCTGGTACGCTATGGCGGTGCTCATCCTGATCGCCCTGACAGAAGAGTGCTGCGGGGTAGACATCATGGAAAAAGTACAGCGTATTTCAAAAGGCAGGGTAAAGGTAGGACCAGGGACACTGTATGCGGTGCTGTCGAAATTTGAGGACAATGGGATCATCCGCCGCACCGCGGAGGAGGGGCGGCGGAAGTCGTATATCATTACGGAGAGCGGCAGGCAGAGATAGAGCTGATCGTGTTGCGGGAAACTCCGACAAGATCAGCCAATTTTTGCTGTGACAAGCCCTTTTCAGCCCGGGCTTTTTTAAATGGTTCTTTAATACTAATTCCTGGTCCATCTATAAAAGCCTTCTTTCTTTAGGAAATCAGGCAGGAGAAAACTCCTGCGGCAAAAAACAGGCAGAGAAGAAGCTGCTAGATTTTTCGTGAGAAATAGAATTTCGCTCCGAATTCACAGCTCAGACCGAGAAAATTAAGCAGCCATACAAAATCCTTGAAAAGAAACGGTCTTCCATTGACAAAAATCTCGCCGCCGACAACGCCTGCGTCCGTAAGAAGAGCTGTGACGAACAGGACGACAATAACGATCCAGTAACTGAACAGCTCGGCGTTTGTTCTGTTCTGAACCTCTCGTTCATCGCCTTTTCGGTTATTATTTCTGCTTCTGAGCAAGATATCTTCTTTATCCATGACAGTCCATCCTTTAAATGAATATGCCAAGTTTACTTGTCAATAAGATGATGGTAAGAGACGGGTAAGATGCAATTGGGAATAGATAAGAGGGATGTGGTATAATTTTTGATATATCCCTTTTTAAAAAGTGCAAAATTATATGGAAAGGGGTCAGACCCCATAAATAAACAGTATATCAGTTGACAACAGTTATATACTGTTATATACTGTTTATCAAGAGGAGGACGCGTATGAAGATTATAATCAACAGTTCATCGATGGTACCGATCTATGAACAGATCATGGATCAGATCAAGGCGCAGATTACTGCGGGAGATCTGAGAGAAAACGATATACTCCCCTCTGTCCGGACTCTTGCGAAAGACCTGAAGATCAGCGCCCTGACGGTCAAGAAGGCGTACGACAATCTTGAACTGGAAGGGTACACAGTGACAGTCCACGGGAAAGGCACTTATGTAGCTGCCGCAGACGCTGAGCGTATGCTTGAAGAGCAGCGGCGGGAAGTGGAGAGCGACCTGGAAAAAGCGGTTGAGAAAGGCCGCAGATGCGGGCTGAAGGACGAGGAGATCAGGGAGTTGTTTGATTTGATAATGGAGGATTAGAAGATGCTTGAGATCAATGGTTTGGTAAAACATTACGGTGATTTTACACTGAACTGTACGATGAAGGTGGAGCCTGGACGCATCACAGGGCTTGTAGGAGAAAACGGTGCGGGAAAGAGCACAACGTTCAAGGCTGTGCTCGGACTGATCACATATGACGCGGGAGATGTCACCCTGCTGGGAAAAGCGCCGTCAGAGCTGACAGAGGAAGAGAAGCAGAAAATCGGCGTGACACTGGCGGAATCCGGGTTCAGCGGATATCTGAAGGTGAAGGATGTCGTCCCTGTGCTGGCAGCCCTTTACCCTGCCTTTGACAGAGAGAAATTCCTTGGCCTGTGCCGGAAGTTCGGGATCCCGATGGATAAATATATCAGGGAATTTTCCACAGGAATGAAAGCCAAGCTGAAGGTGCTCGCCGCGGTCACTCACAGGGCGGAGTTTCTTCTCATGGACGAACCTACTACCGGGCTTGACGTGATGGCAAGAGAAGGCATCCTGGACCTTTTCCGCGAATATATGGAAGAGGACGAGAACAGGAGTATCCTGATCAGTTCCCATATCTCTTCGGACCTGGAAGGACTGTGTGATGATATCTACATGATCCACAACGGAGAGATCGTATTCCACGAGGAGACGGATGTGCTGCTCAATGAATACGGACTGATCAAAGCAGATGAAGAGCAGTACAGAAATCTGGACAAAGAATACATTCTGAGAGTCCGCAGGGAGAGTTTCGGATACTCCTGTCTGACGGATCAGAAGCAATACTATCTGGAAAACTATCCGGATGTTGTTGTGGAAAAGGGAAGCCTGGACGAAGTAATAACGATGATCATAGGAGGGGAAAAGTTATGAAAGGAATGCTGATAAAAGATTTCAGGATTTTGAAATACCAGGGAAAGACATTGTTTCTTATGCTTCTCGTTGTAGCAGTACTTATGAACTTGATAACAGATGTCGGGCCTACTTTCATCGTTGGATACGTTACCATCATCTTTTCCCTGTTTACAGTCAGTACGGTGAGCTATGATGAATTTGACAACTGTTATCTTTTCCTTATGACACTGCCTGTCACAAGAGAAAAATATGTGAAGGAAAAGTATCTCTTTGCTCTGCTGTCGATCGTCTTTGCGTGGTGCGCAGGCATTGTGCTTGGGCTCATCCTGATGATCGTACAGCCGTCCGGGGAGGCGGATGCGGCCGATTGGTTCGGCACCTGCCTGGGTTATATTTTTACAGCATGGATCTTTGTGAGTGTTATGCTCCCGCTCAGGCTGAAATTTGATTCGGAAAAAGCAAGATACGCGAATCTGATCATGATCGCGGCCGTGGCCATCGCGGCATTTCTGATATCAAATGCCATAGAGTATGTGCCTGCGAAGATCGTCGAGCCGGGAAAGGAATGGTTCTCCGGTCTGGGCGCAGCGGGCATCCTGGGACTGTTTGCGGGCGTTACGGCACTGGAAGTCGTGATTTCTTATCTGTGCAGCCGGCATATCATGGCGAAGAAAGAATTTTGAGTTGAGCAGCATGAAAAGAGAGAATTTGCAGGAAAATAGTACAAAAGGTATGGATGGAGGAGATGCTGTGGGATATTTTTATTTTGCCCGCCATGGACAGACGGTTTGGAATGTGGAAAATAAAATCTGCGGGGCGACAGACATTGAGCTGACAGAAAAAGGGCACAGGCAGGCTGAGGATCTCGGACAAAAAATACGGGAAGAGGGGATCCATATTGATGAGATCATCTGTTCTCCGCTGATGCGCGCGGCAGATACTGCAAGGCATATCTCTGAGATTGCCGGAATTCCAACGCGTGTGGAACCGCGTTTGAAGGAACAGAATTTTGGGAAATATGAAGGGACGCCGCGGGACGGCGCGGATTTCCGGCGCGCGAAGGAATGCTTCGCGGACAGCTATGGGGGCGGAGAATCTATGCTCCGGTTCTGCCACAGGATTTACGGGCTGCTTGACGATATCAGGGAAGAAGCTGATCAGAAGGCGTATCTTCTTGTGGCGCACAATGGCGTCGCAAGAGCGGTGCAGTCGTATTTCGCGGATATGACGAATGAGGAATTTGCCAGGTTCGGGATCGGAAACTGTGAGCTTAGAAAATTTATTTTTTAAATGCAGAGCAGGGAGCGTGATCATGCGGGTTGAGAGAATATGGGCAGGCAGAAGGAACATCCGCACTGAAGCGGCTGGTAAAAGCGGTAGGGATAACCGGATTTACCAGCCTTTTTTGCTATTTGAGAAAACCGTATTCTTTTGAATAACAGAGCATCAATCCTCCAACAACTGATAAAAGCGTCAATGCCGGATAAATCACAGCATATGATTTTTTTTGCCGCAGGTGAGGAATGTCCCATTTAAGGGATGTCCCATTTATCAGGAAAGTGCAGCTGCAATTTTATTTTATCAAATCTTCATACTCCACGTGTTTTTCAAACCACATCTGGGCATACGAACATGTCGGTACAGCTTTCAGCTCTCTCTTTTTCAGTTCTTCGACAAGTTCCTGCATCAGTTTTCCGGCGATTCCCTGACCTCTGAGAGAGGAGTCTACGAAAGTATGGTTTATATCCACTGTAGTTTCATCTACATAGGGGAACGTAATCTCGGCCAGAAGTTCTCCGGTCTCGGAATATAATGCGATCTGATTTTCATTATGTTTAAAATCCATTGTATCAACCCTTTCTTTGCTATAATTGATTGCTTTATAATGATACTATTTATTTTACAGGAGCAGAGAAAATATGCAATACTAATTTTATCAGAAAAAGCAGAGATTCAAATCCTGTATCCAGTAAATCTCATAGCGCGCAAATTTTACAACTGTATGGTATGTTTCAAATGCATATATAAGGAAAACAGATATTGCTGAAAGGATGAAAAATCTTACAGAAAAAGACTTGAGGCTGCAAGAATTGTATGAATTGTCTGAAATAAATAAAAAACAAGAAAAACGTTGACAATTTCATTTTGTGGTGATAAGATAGCACCTGTCGCTGATGACAGAAAACTTCTTGAAGCCAGCTAACCGGAGACGCGGAGGCGGAACGACCGGGAGAGGGCAGACAGCCATTGAGAGTGGCGGAAGGCAAACAAGGTCGAAAGCGATCGAAAAAAAGTTCTTGACAAACGAAAACGGCTTTGATAGAATGACGAAGCTGTCGTTTGAAAGAGAAGGACAGGAACCTTGAT
>CALWDM010000010.1 GCA_944376695.1 uncultured Mediterraneibacter sp.
CTGCACTTACATCTTGATTTACTGATATCGAAATTTTGCCATTTTGCGTAGAAAATCATTTATAAGTGGCCTAAAAGATATTATAGCAAACATGTAACACGCATGGAGACAGGCAAAATGAAATATTCAGATATTACAAAGTGCGTATACAAAACACGTTCTCAAAGAATACATATTTATGGAGATGGGACAGCAATTTGGTATAATTACAGGAAGGATGGAACCCTTCCGGACAAACCAACAAAGATAAATAACTTTAAAGAAGGTCTGTTTTATTTTGATATCCGTTTGGCGCCTGAGATTGATTTCAAGAAAGAAATAGAGATGCATTCTCCATTACAGGTTATTTTGGAAAATGACTGAGGCGGACAAAATATGAATACTCAAAATGTACAAAATGGAACCCTGAATGATCTGATAGATGTAATGTTTCCGTGATTGGAGCGAGTCTTGTTTGGAGCGCCGGGTATAAAAAAGAGCCTGTGCTTCGGGAAAATGAAAAAATATTATTACCGTTCAAAACTGCTGACTGAAAAAAATGAAGCACTATCGGGAAAAATATGGTACAATATATATGATTTACAGAATCAAGGAGGAAAAAGCAATGAAAAAAAGGACAAACAAACTGGCGGCAATGGGAATGGCAGCAGTGATGGCTGCGGCACTATTGGCAGGGTGCGGCGGAAAGACAAAGGCAACGCCGGAGAATCTGCTCAGAGACATGACAGAGAAGGCGGGAAAAGTGGAGTCTGCTGTGATGAATTTAAAACTCAATATCACACTCAGCAGCGGAACAGAGGAGCTCGCAACGGAACTGAACATGGATCTGGAGACGACGGCGGATCCGGAGGTCTCTCACGGAAAGGGCGAGGCCAGCTTTGATATAGCCGGAAGCAGTATGAGCACAGAGATGGAAACGTATACCGTAAAAGAAGACGACAGGTATATGACCTATACGCTGCTGAACGGCGAGTGGGCTAAGGAAGAGACTTCCGGGATGGAAGCTCTGGGCGATATAGGCGGCATGACAGGAGGTATGAGAGACTATGCGGACAAATTCGAGCTGGGGACAGAGCTGACAGAAATCAACGGAGAGGACTGTTTTGAACTGACCGGGGAGCTTGACGGAGATATTTTTTCGCAGATGATCCAGTCTGATATGATGGATTCCTTCTCAGGCTACGGGCTCGATGAGGAGACTGTATCAGACATGGTATTCCCGTGTACGATCGATATCTATAAGGAAACGATCCTGCCGGCGCGGATCCTGTTTGACCTGACAGACACCTTTGCGCCTGCAATGGAAGACGCCGGGGTTACAGCATCTGACTGTTATATGGAAATAACATTTATGGAATACGACAGCGTGGATGAGATCGTCGTTCCTGATGAGGCGCTCGAAGCAGAAGAAGGTTCCGGTCTTCTGGATGATTTCAGCGACGACGGCGATTCTGTGAAACCGGCGGAACCGGCAGAGCAGAGCGCTGACCTTGGATCTGACTGGGAGAGCTATACCGTACAGATCAATGACACCGTAGTCACGCTGCCATGTACGTTAGCTGACCTTGAGGCAGCGGGGGTAACTCTGGACCGGGAGTATACTCCGGAAGATTATGTGGTAAATGCAGGCGAGTATGAGCTGGCATGGTTTATGGATGCCAACGGCAATGAGATCATGGTAGATATGGTCAACAATACAGACGGACCGCTTGAACTGAAAGACTGTTTCGTGGGCGGGATTTCAGTGGACTCTTATGACTTGGAAGACAGCGGACTGACAGTGATCTTCCCGGGCGGGATCCAGATCGGGACTGCGCAGGAAGATGTCCTTGCCGCATATGGAGAGCCGGATAATACTTTTGAGGATGAGGAGTACGGGAACAGCTATTACTGGTATGCGGAAGACAGTTTTGAAAACAGCTGTACTATCGAGACAGAAGCGGGCACAGGGCTTGTAGATTCTATGAGCATTGAACGTTACGAGTAGAGCGCAGGAGGGAAAAAATGTTTTGCAGGTTTTGTGGCAAAGAGATACCGGAAGGGGGAAGATTCTGCCCGGGATGCGGAAAAGTAGTTGATACAGCGGCATTTCGGGCGGATGCCGCCGCAGAAGGATTCGGAGAAAGAACCGCAGAAAGAATGCCGGCAGCAGTTCCTTTGGAACCCGCGAAAAATTACCGTATGGCATGGTTTAAATTTATTATTTATTTCCAGCTGTTTGCCAACGCGGTGGTCATGGTCCTGAATGCCGCGTCAGGCATATTCGGACTGGCATACGGTGACAGTGCCGGAATTATCTACGCGGTATGCCCAATGCTGAAAGCGGTGGACGTCACATATGGCATCCTATGTCTTGCTTTTGCCGTGACAGCGGTCCTGATACGGCAGAGACTGGCGCATTACAGGAAAAATGCCCCTGTGCTGTATCTCAGTTTTGTGGGCGTAGTAATGGCGTCAGGGCTGATCTATACTTTTGCCGCGCTGGCGGCTCTCGGGACGATTTCCGCGTCTGTAATGGAGACGGGCGCCGCAGGCATAGCGGCGAATGTTCTTGGGGCAGTGGTCGGGGCAGCTGTATTTTTCCCGCTGAATTATGTTTATTTTAACAAAAGAAAAGAACTGTTCATAAATTAACCGGTTTTCTGATGATGAGCTTATCGGCCCGGCCAAAGATGTGATGTTCTCCCCGGATTATCGGTCTGGACAAAAAGATGTGGTGACAGACCGCGAAATGTGGTAGAATGAGCGTGTTGAGCATATGTGCGCATGCCATCCGGTATGCTGATACTGCACGACATGCTCATATCGCATGAAGTATATGATTCAAAAAGGAGGATTACATGATCAGATTATATGACAACGGCGTCTATCTCTTAAACGGCGCTGAGATCGTGGAAGATACAGGAAACGTACAGGCTCCTCTGTCAAAGGAGGAAGCTGCAAAGAATACGATAGCGTACGGTATTCTGGACGCGCATAATACTTCCGGAAATATGCAGAACCTGCAGATCCGGTTCGATAAGCTCGCGTCTCATGATATCACATTTGTCGGCATCATCCAGACAGCACGCGCTTCGGGGCTTCAGAAATTCCCGCTCCCCTATGTGCTGACGAACTGCCACAACAGCCTCTGTGCGGTAGGCGGTACGATCAATGAGGATGACCATATGTTCGGACTGACCTGCGCGAAGAAGTACGGCGGCGTCTATGTGCCGCCTCATCAGGCAGTCATCCATCAGTTTGCGCGTGAGATGCTCGCGGGCGGCGGAAAGATGATACTTGGATCAGACAGCCATACACGTTACGGCGCTCTCGGGACCATGGCAATGGGCGAGGGCGGACCGGAGCTCGTGAAACAGCTTCTCAACAAGACCTATGATATCAGGATGCCGGGCGTGATCGCCATCTATCTGGACGGCGAGCCGGCCAGGGGCGTAGGTCCTCAGGATATTGCGCTTGCGATTATCGGCGCGGTATTTAAAAATGGCTATGTAAACAATAAAGTGATGGAGTTTGTCGGGCCGGGCGTGAAAAAGTTAAGCGCTGACTTCCGTATCGGCATCGACGTTATGACCACAGAGACGACCTGCCTGTCCTCTATCTGGACGACGGATGAGAAGATCGAAGAGTTCTATGAGATCCACGGCAGAAAAGACGACTACAAAGAACTGAATCCCGGCGCATGCACATACTATGACGGGTGCGTATATGTGAACTTAAGCGAGATCAGACCAATGATCGCGATGCCGTTCCATCCGAGCAATGTCTACACCATTGACGAGGTAAATGCCAATCTGGAAGATATTCTTCACGATGTAGAGCAGAAAGCGCTCGTCAGCCTGGACGGCGCGGTAGAGTATTCTCTCCAGGATAAGATCCGGGACGGAAAGCTCTATGTAGACCAGGGCATCATCGCGGGATGCGCCGGCGGCGGATTTGAAAATATCTGCGCGGCAGCGGATATCATCAAAGGACATAATATCGGCTCCGACGCATTTACATTCAGCGTATATCCGGCAAGTATGCCGATCTATATGGAACTGGTGAAGAACGGCGCGGTGGCTGACCTTTTGGAAGCAGGAACTGTTGTGAAGACCGCATTCTGCGGACCGTGCTTCGGCGCGGGAGACACACCGGCGAACAATGCGTTCTCCATCCGTCACACGACGAGAAACTTCCCGAACCGCGAGGGCAGCAAGCTCCAGAGCGGACAGATCTCTTCCGTGGCGCTCATGGACGCCCGTTCCATCGCAGCTACGGCTGCGAACAAAGGATTTCTCATCCCGGCGACAGCGATGGATGTGGAATACAAAGGGCAGAAATATCATTTTGACAGCAATATTTACGCGAACCGTGTATTTGACAGCCACGGCGTGGCAGACCCGGACGTGGAGATCCAGTTCGGCCCGAACATCAAAGACTGGCCGGAAATGTCCGCGCTGCCGGAGAACCTGATCGTGAAAGTGGTATCCGAGATCCACGATCCGGTGACAACGACGGATGAACTCATCCCGTCAGGAGAGACATCCTCCTACCGCTCCAACCCGCTGGGGCTTGCAGAGTTCGCACTCTCCAGAAAAGATCCGGCATATGTGGGACGCGCCAAAGAAGTGCAGAAAGCACAGAAAGCCATCGAGGCAGGCACATGCCCGCTGGAGGCGCTGGAGGAACTGAAACCGGTCATGGACACGATCCAGAAGACATATCCGAAAGTCGGAAAAGGAAATATCGGAGTGGGAAGCACGATCTTTGCTGTGAAACCGGGAGACGGCTCCGCCCGCGAGCAGGCGGCCTCATGCCAGAAGGTCCTGGGCGGCTGGGCGAACATCGCTGTCGAGTACGCGACAAAGCGTTACCGCTCCAACCTCATCAACTGGGGAATGCTTCCGCTCCTCACAGACGCTGACCATGAGCACCTTCCGTTCAGGAACGGGGACTACATCTTCGTGCCGGACGTGAGAAAGGCAGTTGAGGAGAAAGCCGATGTGATCAGGGCTTATGTAGTCGGGGATGACCTCAAAGAGATCGATTTCAGACTCGGCGACCTGACCGACGCGGAGAGACAGATCATACTGGACGGATGCCTCATCAATTACTACAAATCAACGATGTAAAATCTGTATTTGTGCGGGGCCGAGCCAATGGTTGAACATCCGAAAACCGTCGGTTTGATGCAGGACGTTTTCGCGGTGGTCGGGGATATGGCTCTGGTTCCGGTTCCGTAATCTGGGAAAGACGTAAAAGGGAGAAAGCATGGCTAAAAGCAATTGTCCGGCGGAAGATTCGGCTCCGCCTCAGGCATCCGCCGGACAATTAACGCCACGCTTTCTCCCTTTAAGTCTTTCCTGCAGATTACTCCAAGTCACCGTCGCCATATCCCCGTCCGCCGCGAAAGGCGCATCAAAGGGGACGGTTTTCTGGGTTCATCCGATCGGAAGGTCCCCGCAGACAAATGCAGGATTTCGAAAGTTGGATGAAAGGGGAGCTTCTGTGGCGAAACAGGAATTGTCGGGGAACCTTCTGTCTTGAGCAAAACCAGAAAACAGCGGAGCGCCTTTCTCGAACACCTTTCAGCGCGGGGATATGGGTGGTTGAGGTGACTTCGGAATGAGGCTTGGAAAAAGTAGAAATCAGGGGATACGCGTTGGGATCAGAAGAGGGGTTGTCTGAGGCGAAGCCGAGTTCCTCTCTTCTGATCCCTGGTTTTAGCGTGTCCCCTGATTTCGTAGTTTTTCCTGCCTCATGGAGCGGAGCCGATGCCAGCCATATCCCCGCGCTGAATACGGCTTCGATATCTGCGCTTCACTGTTTTCGGACGTTTTACTCTGACAGCGGCTCCCCCACAAATCCAGATTTTCTTCTTTCTTTTATCAGAGTAACGTGCTATAATGACATAGACTGCGTTAAGAAGTCGTTAAATATACTAAAAGCTAAGAAAGGAATGAAAAGAACATCATGGACAATAAGAATGAGTTCAAACCGTATATCCCGGCCGACAAGATCGTTCCGGAGTTTACGGTCACATCTATCGTGATTGGTATTATCCTTGCGGTTGTATTCGGCGCGGCGAATGCCTATCTGGGCCTTCTCGTTGGTATGACGATCTCCGCCTCGATTCCGGCGGCAGTTATCTCAATGGGGATCATCCGTGTGATTCTCCGCAGAGATTCCATTCTCGAAAACAATCTGGTGCAGACCATCGGTTCTGCCGGCGAGTCTCTGGCAGCAGGCGCGATCTTTACACTGCCGGCTCTGTTCCTCTGGGCAGAGGAAGGCAAGATCGAGTTCCCGAGCCTTGTGACTCTTTTCCTGATCACACTGTTCGGCGGTCTCCTCGGAGTCTGCTTTATGGTGCCGCTCCGTCAGGCGCTGATCGTTGAGGAGCACGGGACACTTCCGTTCCCGGAAGGAACTGCGTGCGCGGAGGTTCTTCTCGCGGGAGAGGAAGGCGGAAGCAAAGCAGGATCTGTATTTACAGGACTTGGCCTTGCGGCGTTTTACAAATTGATCGCAGACGGACTGAAATTATTCCCGAGTGAGATCGGATACGCGTTCAAGAGCTATGCCGGCTCCCAGATCGGTATCCAGGTACTCCCGTCGCTGGCAGGTGTGGGATTCATCTGCGGACCGAAGATCTCCAGCTACATGCTGGCAGGCGGTACTCTGAGCTGGTTCGTGCTCATGCCGGCGATCGCGCTGTTCGGCGGTGACACGACGATCTATCCCGGAACAGAGTCGGTTTCAGCGATGCTTGCGGCAGATGGTCCGTCCGCTCTGTGGAGCAACTATATTAAATATATCGGCGCCGGCGCCGTTGCTGCCGGAGGTATGATCAGCCTGATCAAGACATTCCCGCTGATCGTCCGCACATTTAAGCAGGCAATGTCGAGCCTGAGCAAAAAGCACGCGCAGAAGAATGCCATGCGTACACAGCAGGATCTTCCGATGCCGGTCCTTCTCGTGATCATCCTGGCGATCGTAATCCTGATCTGGCTGATCCCGACATTCCCGGTGAACCCGGTGGGCTCTCTGATCATCGTGATCTTCGGATTCTTCTTTGCATCCGTATCCTCACGTATGGTCGGCCTGATCGGATCTTCCAATAACCCGGTATCCGGTATGGCGATCGCCACACTGATCATTGCCACACTGCTCCTGAAAGTTACGGGAACAGACGGTACGACAGGCATGGTCGGCGCGATCGCGATCGGAGGCGTGATCTGCGTCATCGCAGCGATCGCAGGCGATACTTCCCAGGACCTGAAGACTGGTTTCATCGTCGGAGCGACTCCGAAGAAACAGCAGATCGGCGAGATGATCGGTGTTGTTGTATCCGCAGCAGCAGTTGGTTTCGTGCTTTACCTGCTCAATGAGGCATGGGGATACGGAAGTACGGAGCTTCCGGCAGCACAGGCTACGATGATGAAGATGCTCGTCGAGGGTATCATGAACGCTGAGCTTCCGTGGGCGCTGATCTTTATCGGCGTATTTATCGCGATCGTTGCCGAGATCCTGAAGGTTCCGGTAATGCCGTTCGCAGTTGGTATGTACCTGCCGTTCAGCTTAAGCGCCGGTATCATGGCAGGCGGTACTGTCCGCTACATCGTTGAGAAGATCAAAGGTACGGACGAAGAGAAGAAAGAGCGCGCAGACCGGGGAGTGCTTTTCACATCAGGCCTGATCGCCGGAGAAGGTATCATGGGGATTGTGCTTGCAGTGCTCGCGGTTGCGAAAGTGGATTCCGTGATCAATCTGAGCGAAAGATTCGGTTTCACTACTCCGCAGGCTGTAAGCCTGATCGTCTTTGTGCTGCTTCTGGTATACCTGTTCAGAAAGTGCATGAAGAAAGCAAAATAATCAAGAGATCATTGAATGATCACCGGAATGCGGCGCGGCTGCAGCCGGAGAAGAAACAGCCTGCATCTTGCGGGCTGTTTCTTTCTGTGTTATGATGCTTTTTAGCCAGATCATGGCGTCCCGCGGAAGCGGTCTGCGGGAACAGGTCAGTTAAACAGGTTATTTGTACAGTAAGTTAGTTATTTGTGCAGTAAATGAGAGGAAACCTCGAACTATGAGCAAGAAAAATTCAAAAAATTATCTGGATTACATTCCGGTAAGAAATCCGGATGTGGAGTATGAGACAGCGGACAACGGACAGGTGACTGTGTTTGTCGAGTGGAAAGGCTTCTACCACCGCATCGCCCAGAAGTTTTTCCACCGTCCCAGGGTCAGCGATATCAAGATGGATGAGCTGGGAAGTTTCGTATGGCTCATCATTGACGGTGAGAAAGATGTGCATCAGCTTTCCAAAGAACTTGACGCGAAATTCCCGAAAATGGAAAAGTCTCTGTCAAGGCTGATCAAATTTCTGGAAATCCTTCACGATAATCACCTGATCTGCTGGAAGGGGGAGAAGAGAAAATAATGCTTCACTATATTCCGTATATCCTTCTTTTTGCCCTTGCCACAGCGGTCATCTACGGGTGGGGATTGTGGCGCAGCTTCCGGCAGCAGCAGGATCTCTCCAATATGCTCAGCGCGAAAGGCGTCTCGAAGATCAGGAAAGCCCTGAAAAAAGGCCCTGCGTCCAGAAACGATCTGGAGCAGGCAGTGAGCGGGCTGACAGCGCGCCAGCCTTTCAGCAGCGAGCAGATCAGCGTGACAGAACCCGGAAAATTCCTTGATTCTATCCTGCCATACATGATCCGACAGAAAATGATTACAGAAATCCGGGAAAAAAGTACGACAGTCTACCGACTAAACAAAAAACAGAGGAGAAAAACAGACGATTACTGAAATCGTTGTCATTAAAAGAAAATCACCGCCTGATTTCCGGATTCCCTTCTGGAGGGAATCTCGGAAATCAGGCGGTCCGCAGTTGTGGCAGAAACTGCCTTCTGTAAACTCATATATCAAAGTCGCCGTCACCAGCTCTTTTAATACCATCAGGGGAATAGCCATACCCATCAGTATATTTCGCCCGGTCCGCTACTCGGATCGTAATCAGACCATTATAAATGTCCTCCTCATTATTTGAGATATAAAAAGTATAATCAATGTCATACAGTTTTGAGGAATCTGTCCTGACATCCTCAATATAGAAATAATATATGTTTCGATATTTACCATGGTCAAAGTGCATTGATGCACTTGACCTGGAGACATCGCCATAGGAAACAACGGTTCCGTCAATAAAGTTAATTAAATCAGCAGTTTCCTTTTGAAGATCAAAGGAATTTCTGGCATATTCAGAAAACAGGTCCGCTAACCCGGCAGAATCATTATTCTGAATAAAAGCCATGATCCGCTCACCCTGAGACATCGCGATATCTTCCGGGTATTGCCTCTTTTTATGAGAACAGCCGCTTAAAAGTGAACTGAGCAATAAAAGGCTCATAAAAATACATGTCCGCTTACGGAACCATTGCCCCGTGAATATTGTCTTAAATTTTCTGTTTTTTACCTCCAGCATATCCAGACCGTGCTCCTTTCTGACAGATCCGATTGTCGTCATGATATCCGGAATCGGATTTTTATAACGGGGATTAAATCCTGTGATCCACCATTGCTTTACATCCGGCATCCGTCTGAGCATATGTCGGATTTTGAGGAGACCCGCAGTTGTAGCAGAAACTGCCTTCTGTAAAATCATATATTAAAATCCCAGTCCCCTATATCTTTAATACCATCAGGGGAATAGCCGTACTCGTCAGTGTATTTAGACTGATCCGCTACTTCGACTGCGATCAGGCCATTATAAATGTCCTCCTCAATATTTGAGATATAAAAAGTATAAAAAATCTTATACTGTTTTGAGGAATCTGTCCTGATATCATCAATATGGAAATAATATATTTTGCGATATTCACCATATTTGGCTTGGCCTTTCATACTTGATCTGGAGACATCGCCATAGGAAACAACGGTTCCGTCAATAAAGTTAATTAAATCAGCAGCTTCCTTTTGAAGATCAGAGGAATTTCTGGCATATTCAGAAAACAGCCCCGCTAGCCCGGCAGAATCATTATTCTGAATAAAAGCCATGATCCGCTCACCCTGAGACATCGCGATATCTTCCGGGTATTGCCTCTTTTTATGAGAACAGCCGCTTAAAAGTGAACTGAGCAATAAAAGGCTCATAAAAATACATGTCCGCTTACGGAACCATTGCCCCGTGAATATTGTCTTAAATTTTCTGTTTTTTACCTCCAGCATATCCAGACCGTGCTCCTTTCTTCGTCAAAAAGCAATGTTTCGGCTCTGTCGTCTTTGTGGTTCTCAACAGCAGATTGTTTTAAACTTTCAAAAAGTTCTTCATGACCTGAGAAATTAATGGATCCGATTGTGGTCATGATATGCGGAACCGGATTTTTATAACGGGGATTAAATCCTGTGATCCACCATTGCTTTACATCCGGCATCCAGCTGAACACATGCTGGATATTTGAAGCCGAATTGTAGTTATACAGAGAGATCGTCATTGGAAGTTCAAAGTCGATGGCATCATAGTGCGGTGTATCAAATATTTCTGACTGATACACATATAATCCAATCTCCGCACCGGTTTGCAGATTCCAATAATCTCCCTTCCATAACCAAAGCATGTATTCCCTGCCATTACACATGAAATCATATGGTTGGTAACTCATAAAGGTGGCCATATCAAAGACTTCATCATAAAAAGCATTGTAGCCAAAATTCCTCTGCCAGGTATCCGGCTGTGAGTGATACGCCTCCTCATATTCGTCAAAAATGAAATTCAGCAAAAATGCTCCCGCAGACGCCAGCACTTCGGGCTCGCAGAAAAATTTAATAATATGCAGGCCAATGCTGAGTATGTAAGCATGATCTGCGACCGGATCTCTGAGCGCCAGCGCGATTTTAACAAGAATATCAGCCACTGTTGGGTTTACCGGTGGATTGAAACCAAAAGAATCGCTGTATTTGGAGGGCGCGATTATGCTCTGCTGCTGTTTTACATGACTGTCCCACAAATTTGCCGGGCCGTTGTATATCAGTGGTTCCGGATCTTTTGGAGCTGCGATTTTTCCATAAGCAATGCGGTCCGCATTGTCGTAAAGGCCATCCCCGTCAGAATCTGTACTGGTCGGATTGGACTTTAATTTCCCTGTTACGATGACCTGCGTCCTGTCCTCGTTATATTCATATTTCAGCTCCACGATTTCTTCCCCGTCCAGAAGACCGTCGCCGTCAGTATCCGGATTATTTTTATCAAGCGCCAGCGTTACTCCGTTAAAAACGACCATATTGTCTTCATAATAGTCCGGAATCCCATCGGAATCACTATCTGTTTCGATATCAATTTTCTGGCTGATATCAGAGTAGATATTTTCCAGTTCCTCTGCGTTTGACGCCAGATAAAATTTACCGCCGGTATTATTGGCCAGAGGATTCAGGTATGTATTGAAATACGATGTGCTTGAGCCAAGCCCCACTGTATAAATTTTAACGCTCTGATCATTTGCCGCTGAAACAACAGATGAATGGCTCCTGGTGTCAGAAGTATTGCCATCGCTCAAAACAACCATCATTTTCAGGACTGTGCTGTCGGTGGTTTCGAAAAGGGAGAAGGAGTTGTTTATTGCGGTATACATATTTGTGCCGCCGCTGGAATGGAAATACCCGGAAGTGAGGTATTTTTTTGCCTCCTCCGGCTCTGAGGTCAGCTGCGGGGTGAGGATGTCCGTGCCGCTCTGAAAGCGCACCACTCCGACTTTGCTGTTTTGGGGGAGCCGGTCGATCAGATCTGCGGCTACGGCCAGCCTTAAATTCGACCGGTCATTGGAAGACATACTCCCGGAATCATCGATCACCAGGATGACCTCAACGCCTGTGTAATTATTGGCGTCCCATACATCCATCCAGGCAAACGCCTCCTCATATACCTTCCGGTTCAGAAGAATATAGGTAGAAAAATGCTGTACCGACGCGCTCGCGACATTGCCGGAAATGACCGTCTCCAAAGGTTCCAGCTCCTGAGCCTCTTCATTGTAATAATATATGACCGGATCAAATGTTTCGTCGCTGAAAAGAGAGCTGTCAAACGCAAAATTGATCACTGCCTGATCAAATGTTCCATCCACATGGAAGTCATAAGCCCTGCCTATGTATCCCGGAATCGTCTCTGGGAACAGCGTTTCGTTCGTATTCTGTTCTACACTCAGCGTCTCTGCCTGACTGCCATCAAGCTCGATATTGACCGATACATCCACGGTATCGTCAGCGTCTGCTGTATAAGTGAGTTTAAAACGTTCGTCTGCCTTCAGAGGGTCGTAATGAATCTCTATCTCCTTTTGATCTGAAACACCATCGCCGTCGGTATCACTTTGTAATGGATCGGTACCGTAAATAGAAACTTCCTCATAATCCGTCAGTCCGTCTCTGTCAGTGTCTTCAGAAGCAGGGCTGGTTCCCCGTTCTTCTTCCTCCCGGTTGCTGAGTCCGTCCTGATCAAAATCTTCGTCTCCATCCTGGATCCCGTCGCCGTCGGTATCCGGGTTCAGAGGATCGGTGTCTGTATACATGATTTCTGTCTCATCCGTCAGCCCGTCCTTATCGGTATCCTCCGAAGCGGGATCAGTCTTAAAAATTTTTTCAAGCCAGTCGGCAATCCCATCCTGATCGGTATCGGTTTTATCGCTGAAATCCATCCACAATGCGTACAGCGTCATATCCCGGCTGATTTCCGTGTTCTCAAAATCAAAAAACTCCGTGCATTCCCGGTCTGTGCACCATGCGCCAAAAACATAGCCGTCCTTTACCGGCTCCGCAGGACGCACAGCCGTTTTACCAGCCTCAACACTCTGTGTTTCCACGGCGGTTCCGCCGTTGCTCTCAAATCTGACAGAGTACGTTCCGACGCCTGGTGCGTCATCTGTCACCGATTCTGCCGAATATTTTACTGCGGCTGTTATATCTGTTTCTTTGTCAGATATGTTGACAGAAGTCGAAAGATCAAAAGTTCTGCTTTGCGGCTCTGCCGCGCGGGTTATGACAGGAGTGCCCCCTGCTGTGCTTCCGAGCACGGCGCCGCAGAGGAGCAGGGATAAGATCTGCTTTCTGTTTTTCTTTCTGATCAGCAGGATAACAATAAGCAGTATGGAAATACCTGCCAAAGCTACAGGGAAAATAAGGGCGGCCGGATCCCCTGTTACTGCCCCGGAGCCTGCGTTGCTCTGTGAGTCTGCGTCAGCTCCGGAAGCTCTCAGCACGACCTCCAGCGAAACGGTTTCCCCGCTTTTAACAGACTCTATGGATTTCGATGAATTTCCCACTGCTTCCAGTCCGTCTGGAACCGAAGTCTCCATAACAACATCCTGAACGGGCGAATCATTTGTGTTTGTCACAGACAGGGAGACTCTGATCTCTTCCGATTGCTCATATTCAGCCTTGTCTGTGGTCAAAACAGCCCTGATTCCGTCCTGAGCAGTCTCTGCCGCATAGCAGGGCGTTCCGCTGATGCAGCAGAAAAGCAGGACCGCAGAAAACATCCCTGCAAGTTTTTTCATAATTTTCATACTTTTTCCTCTCCTTTTATGTAAAATATTACTGCTGCCGCACAATTACAGCGTTCTTTTCTTTTTTGCGCAAAGAGACGTACAGCCAGACGGAACTGAATACGTCTAAGCAAAATGTAAACTGCATAATAATATGAATCACCAGAGCGGCGGCTGATATTTTATGTGACCGATATGCTTTGACCAGTCCGCTTATACCAAACATCGTGGAAGGGAGTAAAAGCGAGTAATCGAAAACTGCCAGAAGTATCAAAATCGGAATTGCCAGAAACAGCACTGCCATCCCAGCTAAACCTAAAAAGAAAGTCAGGAGAAAAACAGGGATGTTGCAAAGCTTGAGCAGCATATTCCAAAACAGCAGCCGGGTTTCAGTGCAGCCTGACCGCGGAAGAAGAAAAGCATAGATCATATTAGGTAAAAATATCAAAAGGCACGACAGCCCCCATGCATGAAAAAAGATATTCGAATGGAATATAAAAATTCCTGCTAAAGCGTATGGGGCGATCAGCAACAGTATCATTGGTATATTTCTTTTCATTTGTCTGTCCTCTGTCTGTAAATAAATAGACTTTTATGCCGCTGGTCAAGATCGGCGGCAACGGCACATATGCGTCATGAATGATAATATAATTCAATGGGGTCGATCGGGTCAAATGGATGTTCTTCCACCATCTTTTTATTTCTTCCCCTGCGTTTTATGAGCTCTCCGCTCCTGTTATATATCCAGAAGAAATACACAAGGAGTTTGTTGATTTTCCCAATCCGTTCCTTTGTAGTCTTTTCATAGAGCGTCCCTCCCGCCCTGAGAGGCGTTTTTTTGTGTATCAGGGAAATCAGCTCCGTTTCGCATCGGACCGGCTCAGGCAGGATCGTATATCCCCTTCCCACGCAGCCCGGCTTGTGGGAATCGCTTCCCCCGGTCATTACCTTTCCGTATTTTTTCGCCAGCTTTTCCGCTTCAGCATTGGACCGTGCCGGCTCGCAGCTGTTAAACGACTCAATAAAGTCAAAACGCTTTATGATTTCAGGGGACTGATAGAACTTCCTTGTATTGGTAAAGCTCATATACTTTTCTCCGCATGGATGCGCGGGGCCAAGTATCCCGCCGTTGCGGTGGACCAGGTCGATCAGAACGGCAAGCGGCATTCCGCGCATTTCCAGCAGGCGCATCTTTACCCCTTCAGGCATGATTACGATAATATGACCGGCGTCCCGGGTATCATATTCAATGCCTTTGAGCACGACAAAATCTGTATGACGCTTTCCGCTTATGTGTTCTTTCCAGTAGCGGTAACCATTGTATGTGTCATGATCCGTGATGAGCATGCCCTGAAATCCATGCTGCTTCAGTATTGTAATATATTCCTCCATCCCCACTTTGCTGTCGATGGAGCCTTCCTTTACATGGCAATGCATGTCGATCTTCATATGCCTGTCCTCTTTTCCGATTTTTATTCCTGTTAGAATTATCTGACTGTACTGCGCTGATTATACATTATTCTGATTCCATGATGATAATTTAAAGTCACGGAGCTTTCTCATTTTGCAGAAACATGGAAGCTGTAATCCACAGTGCCGTTTTCCCATTGCCCCTTTACCTGATAAATGGTTCCCGGATGCGCGGTGAACACCGGATTTCCTTGTTCATTTACGGTTACTTCTACTGCGGTTCCTTCAGGTAACGCAGCCGTGCCGTCCTGATACTGTCCGGGCTGAGGAACTTCCCAGGAAAGCAGCTGGACGCTTTCAGGCTTTACATCAAACTCCAGCTCCATTTGCAAAGGTTGTGAAAGCTTTGTTATCTCTGTGGATTCCGTCAGCAGAATATGGGGCGCGTCAGCGGTAATGGTATGACTTTCCCCCTCCTGATCCTCATAGGTCCAGTTATAGCCAAGAGCCTCCGGGATCATAACAGCTGTGTGCGCAAGGTCATCCGTATAGCATACATTCAGAGCAGGGCGCAGGGAGGGGTCTTTTTCCACAAAAAGTTCCTCAAGATAATGTCCGTATTCTTCTATATAGTTCTGATTTGCCTGTTCCGTTCTCTCGATTTTTGTGATCCCATTGTACTGCGCGGGATAAGATTGGGCGATTACCCCGTTTCCCCAGATATTCAGCACGTCTCCGCTATTGAAATCCTCTTCCGTAATTTTTTCTCCATTCTCATCATAGAGCTGGCCCTGGGGGAAGGTTCCGGTAAAAGGATACTGGCCGGTCAGATCGACAAATATGCTGTTCCCGTCCTCCTTCTCCAGATAAACCGCTTTCATGGTATGCTCTTCCTCCGGCTGGCGCGCCTGCGCCCGGGGAGTTTCATTCATGAAATAAGCGGGGATTACGGCCGCTGCCGCTAAAATGATCAATGCCGCCAGCAGGATTCCGATAAGAACGATCGTATTTTTTTTCTTCAACATAAAACCTCCAGATATTTTTTGTTCTCAAAGTATATCATAAGCAGCAGATTCGTTCAATGCAAAGTAAGCCCTCCCTTATTATCTTCCCTGTATCATTGTCTGTGTTTGAAAAGTGTGCATTATTGTCCCGGTTTTAAAAGCATTATTGTCACGGTTTGAAAAGTGCCGGTTGACTTCCGGACGCCCGGATATTAGAATAAAATGTAAATTTTTATTTTCAGACTAATCAGAAGGGAGCCTTTATTATATGGAACAGTTAAGAATACCCGAAGGCTATCATTCTCCCCTTACGATCCGTGAGACGGAGGTTGCCATCAAAGAAGTGAAAGATCATTTTGAGCGGGCGCTTGCCAAAGCGCTTCATCTGACACGCGTGTCAGCTCCGCTGTTTGTGCGTCCGGAATCCGGGCTGAACGATAACTTAAACGGTGTGGAGCGCCCGGTATCTTTTGGGATCAGGGAGCAGGAAGAAGCGCCGGCTGAGATCGTACATTCTCTTGCAAAATGGAAGAGATACGCCCTGAAAAATTACGGGTTCCATTCCGGAGAAGGGCTCTATACAGATATGAGCGCGATCCGCAGGGATGAGGATACGGACAATATCCATTCGATCTATGTAGACCAGTGGGACTGGGAAAAGGTCATCTCAAAAGAGGAGCGCAATATGGAGACGCTGCAGTATACTGTGCGGAAGGTATACAGCGCGCTGAAAGATACGGAAGACTATATTTCCAGGAGATATAATTATATCGAGCCGCTTCTGCCGGACGATATCTTCTTCGTCACTTCACAGGAGCTGGAGGATCTGTACCCCGGATGCACGCCGAAGGAGAGGGAGAACCGGATCGCGAAAGAGAAGGGTGCTGTCTTTGTCTCCCAGATCGGCAAGGTGCTGGCGTCCGGGGAGAAGCATGACGGGCGCGCGCCGGACTATGACGACTGGGAATTAAACGGGGATATCATCGTCTATTATCCTGTCCTTCATATGGCTCTGGAGCTGTCTTCCATGGGGATCCGCGTGGATGAGGAGGCGCTGAAAAGCCAGCTTAAGGCCGCGGGCTGCGAAGAGCGCGCGGAGCTGCCGTTCCAGAAATCTCTGTTAAACGGAGAGCTGCCCTATACCGTCGGCGGCGGGATCGGCCAGTCGCGTATCTGTATGTATTATCTGAGAAAGGCTCATATCGGGGAGGTGCAGTCTTCCCTATGGCCGGACGGGATCGCAGCCAGGGCAAAGGAAAACGGGATCCAGTTATTATAGGGGCCGGCCGCATTGCCTGCGGAGGACGATCTATGTGATGAGAGGGAGGGTTCCATGAAGTATAAAAATGTAATCTTTGATTTTGGGAATGTGATCGGGCAGTTTGACGGAAGATATCTGCTGGAACAGTTCTGCCAGTCCCCGCAGGACTGCGATCTGCTGATACCAGTAATCTATGCGCGGTGGAAAGAGCTTGATAAAGGAACGATCGGGTATGAGGAATATGTAGAGCATGCCGTATCCGCGGTCCCCGCGCGCCTGGAAGAAACCGTGAGAAAATTTTTCCGCGGCTGGCCGGAGCTGGTCAGCCCGATCCGGGATACGGCGGAGCTGATCGATGAACTCTGCGGCAGGCGCGTGCCGGTCTACCTGTTGTCGAATGCGCCCACCTATTTTGCGGAGTGGGCCTCAGGCTGCGAGATGCTCAGAAAATTCACCGGGACCGTATTTTCAGCCCCGCTGAAGATGGCAAAGCCTGATCCTCAGATTTACCGCTATCTGTTTGAGACATTTTCCCTGAGACCTGAGGAATGCTTTTTCATCGATGATCTGGAGGAGAATATCCATGCGGGCAGGGCGCTCGGAATGGACGGTATTGTATTCAGAGGAAATATTCAGGAAGTAAAAACCGCCCTGGGCATGAAATGACACTGGCCGGCATTTTGCCGGCCGGTGTCATTTCATGCCGCTTTTCCTGCTGCGGCATTATTTTTGATTAAACTTTTCAGCCGCTTTGTCTGCGGCTTCGCTGACTTTATCCGCGGCCTTCTTCGCCATTTCTTCAGCCTTATCCGCTGCCCTGTCGATGACGCCGCCTGTCTTATCCGCGGCTTTCTGGGCCATGCTGCCAGCCTTTTTTGCGGCTTCCTCTGCCTTTTCGGCCATGTTTCCCACCGCGTCTGCAACCTTATCCTTTACGCTGTCGGCATACACCTCAGCCACGTCTTCTCCGGCCGGGACTTCGCAGGCGTCCGCATCACAGACTGTGACTTTTTCCCCGCAGTAAGGGCAGTAGGACATTTCCTTTGGTACCTTCCTGCCGCAGCCGGCACACTCGGAGGCTCCCCGGATGCGCGCGATCTTTTTTTCGTACTCTCCGATCGTGCCCTCCCGGTCGCTGACTGCATCGCAGAGAGTTCTGGCTGCCTCTTCGACCTCTCCTCCTGCTTTATATCGGTCATAGATGGTGCGGCCCAGTTCGATAAGGTCTGCCGCATTTTCCCTTGCAAGCCCTCTTATCTGTCCTTTGAGTCTCTGGATCTCGATCGCGTCCCCGGCTTTGCTGGTGACAGTTTCCGCTGTTTCTCCAAGTCGTTTCCCAAGATCTTCAAAAAAATCTCTCATCGTTATCATTCTCCCTTCTTCTTCCGCCTGTCCCGGACCTGCGGGATATCAGGAATTACCCGGCGTTTTAATCTATAACCATTATACCCCATTGAGCGGCGACTTCAACACATCGCGGAGAAATTTATACTTTTTTAACCGAAAGAACCTTTCCGGCGGGGCAGAAGCGCCCGTCCCGCCAGGAGCAGGCTGCCCTGCATACTTCGGACCCGGCGTTCATATCATGGTTATAAATCCTTTCCAGGAGTTTCTCTATGCCTGATACAGATACATGCCGGGAACAGATCCTGTCTGAAGATTACAGGGATTTCATCGGGAACCATGTGCGCACGCCTTTTTTTGACAGTATGCTTAGGGAAGAGCGGTGCGAACAGGACGCCGGGTTTGATTACAAGTGTATTTATCTGCCGTCGGAGCTGGCGGACCCGATCAGCCTTGCGAGATATTCTTACAATTCCATACCGAAATGCTATGCGCCCCTTGCCATGGAGACGCTGAATCAGGCGGGCATCCTGCCGGTGCAGAATTACCCGACCCTTCAGTTAAAAGGGCAGGGGGTGCTGATCGGGATCATGGACAGCGGGATCGATTATACAAGCGGGGTGTTCCGCCGGATCGACGGCGCCACGAGGATCCTGTCTGTCTGGGATCAGACGGTGCAGACCGGCACGCCGCCGGCAGGGTTTGCCTATGGCAGTGAATTTACGGAAGAGATGATCAATGAAGCATTGCAGTCGGAAAATCCGTTCGAGATCGTCCCGACTGTGGATGAGACCGGACATGGGACCTACGCGGCAAGTCTCGCGGCGGGCTCGGCAGATCCGGGGCAGCAGTTCCTGGGAGCCGCGCCGGAGGCAGGTATCATTGTGGTAAAGCTGAAGCAGGCGAAACAATATCTCCGGGATTACTACTTCATCCCGGGAGACGCCGTGTGCTATCAGGAGACAGATCTTATGCTCGGGCTGAAATACCTGAATGACGTGGCGGATGCTCTGGGCCTTCCCCTGGTCGTGTGCGTCACGGTCGGTTCCAGTATGGGCGGGCACATCGGCACGCTGCCGCTTCCCTTCCTTATCGACGGCTACAGTACGAGGGCAAACCGGATCACCGTGGTCGGCGTGGGGAACGAGGCGGATAAGCGCCATCACTATTACAATGAGATCACAGACGAAGAGGATACGAAGACAGTCGAGCTGCGGGTGGGAGAGGGCGTCCCGGGATTTTCTCTGGAGCTCTGGACGGACATCCCAAATATCCTCTCGATCTCGATCATATCGCCCTCTGGTGAAAATACCTCCCGGATCCCGTTCCGCGTGGGGGCAAGCGCTGAGCTGGATTTCCTGTTCGAGCGGACAAAGGTTACCGTAGATTACCGGCTTCTGGTGGAAAAGAGTACGTCAGAACTGGTCTTTTTCCGCTTCAATGCCCCGGCGCCAGGCATCTGGAAGATCGTGGTGGAGCCGCTGTCTGTAAATGACGGCCAGTTCCATATGTGGCTTCCCCTGACAGAATTCCTGGAGGGCGAAGTCTTTTTCCTGGAGTCAGACCCTTATTATACGCTGACAAATCCGGCGAATACAGACAGTCCGGTCGTTGTGGCGTATTATGACGGGGTCAGCGGGGCAGTGGCTCAGGCTTCCGGCAGGGGGTATACCCGGCTTCAGCGCCGGCGGCCGGACATCGCCGCGCCCGGCGTCAACGTCCCGGGAGCCGTGCCGGGAGGGCGTTTTTCCACGCGCACAGGATCCTGCGCCGCGGCCGCCGTCACTGCCGGGGCGGTGGCGCTGATGCTGGAATGGCTCGTGTATATCCAGGAGGTGCCGGGGGTGGATTCCTTTCAGTTAAAAAGCCTGCTCATCATCGGCGCGTCGCGGCCCCGGACGATGGAGTACCCGAACCGGGAGTGGGGATACGGACAGCTGAACCTGTATAATACGTTTGAGACGATGCGGCAGCTCTGAGGGGGCTGCCGCAGAGTTTATATACAGTTGACAGGATACGGGATCTCAGGCAGAATGTGTGTGCGGAGGAAGTATCCGGGGTTACGGGAACAGATTTTGGAAAAAACAGTACGATCTGTGCAACAATCTGCCGCCCGGATGACTCTTATAGATAACGAGCAGGACAGGGAGAGCTGTCGGACAGTTTTGTCTGTGGTACAGAAAGGAGAGGAGGGGCGCGGATGTACGATTATGAGAACAGCCCGGAACCGGACCTGATCCGGCGGGCAAAGCGGGGAGATATCAGGGCGTTTTCCCAGCTATACGCGAGGATCTACAGAGAGCTGTACAGATTTGCCCTGTATATGACAGGACATACGCAGGACGCAGAGGACGCGGTCAGTGAGGCGGTCCTTTCTGCCTGGGAAAATCTGTCCGGTCTGCGGAAGGACGCTTCGTTCAGGAGCTGGATGTTTACGATCCTGAATAACTGCTGCAAGAAGATGCTGCGCAGAGGAAGGAGGGAAGCGGCCCTGCCGGAGGGCGGCGCTCATGACCGGATCGGGGAGAATGCCTATGAGCCGGATTATGCCCAGTGGCATGACGTGCGCAGAGCGTTCGGCGAGCTGGATGAGGAGGAGCGGATGATTGTGGCGTTTTCTGTGTTCGGGGGATACCGCAGCGAGGAGATCGCTCAGATGCTGGACAGGAATGCAGCGACCGTGAGGTCGCGCAAGAGCCGGGCGCTGGAGAAGATGCGGAGCGCCCTGAACTGAATCAGGACTGCGGATCAGAGACGTAGATCGGGAATATGGTCAGGAATGTGGTTCAGAGACGCGGATCAGGAATGTGGATCAGGAACATGGATCAGAAAGGGATATAAGGCCGCAGGAGGTGGACAAGTTATGGAAGATAATAAAAGAACAGACACAGTGGGAAATGATCCCATGGAAGACAAACTGCGCGAGCTCACGGAGGATACGCAGGTACCGGCTTCTTTAGAGCCGGAGCAGATAGAAAAGATGCTGCTGAAAAAGAAAAAGGAAAAAACAGCAAAATACCGCAGGAAATACGCGGGGATCGCAGCCGCGGCGTGTCTCTGCCTGGCGCTGGGAGCGGCGGCGGCGATCGTCGGACAGAGAGGAGACGGCAGCAGTTCCGGGGCCGGAGCCGGTGCGGAAACTGCGTCAGAGGCAGGAAATGCCGGAAAGACAGCGGAAGGTGAAACAACAGAGTCAGAAATAAAGATCGCAACCGCCGCGGATTATGACCAGATCTATGATTACATCCAGGCGGAGCTGAAGTATCAGGAAAAGCAGGCAGAAAAGCAGGCCGGGATGTACAGCGACGGGACTGCTTCCGGCGTCGAAGAGATCGCTTCAGCGGACAGCGCGGCGATGGAAAGCGGTTCAGCGCAAAATGCGGCGGCGCACAGCGGAGCAGACGGCGGCACGTCAGGCGGAGGATATTCGGATACCAATGTCAGAGAAGAGAGCGTCGGCGAGGCGGACGTGGTGAAGACGGACGGAAGCCGTCTGTATGTCATGAGCGGGAACCGGGTGGAGATCGTAGATATCGCATCAGAGGAGATGGAAGAGCTCGCCGCGGTAACTGTGGCTCCCGACAGTTATATGAGGGAGCTGTATGTGGAGGGCAGCCGCATGGCAGTATTTTACACACAGAGCAAATATACGCAGGAGGGCGGGATCGAGGTGCGCTCCAGAGAATTTGCATGTACGGATGTATATGATATCAGTGACCCGTCCGCCCCTGTGAAGCTGAATACATTCTCCCAGAGCGGAGTCTATAATACGATGCGGGTGAAGGACGGATACGCTTATGTCATCAGCAGCTTTTATGCGGATACAGCGTCGCCCCGGTCTGATGTGGGCGCTTATGTGCCGTCAGTACAGGGCGGTACTCTGGAGGCGGACCGGATCCTCATGCCAGAGCAGGAGATGGGAAGCGAGTACACAGTGATCACGGCATTTTCCCTCGCGGACCCGCAGGAACAGACAGACAGTAAGGCAGTGTTCGGCAGCGCCGGGCTGTGCTATGTCAGCGGCGAAAACATTTATGTGACAGAAACCTGTTATGATACGGATGATACGGGCATCGCCAGGACTGCGGTACGGAAAGTGGCCTATCATGACGGGCAGATGGAGGGCGCGGCCCAGGCAAAGGTGGACGGGATGCTGAACGATTCCTTCAGCATTGACGAATACAACGGGTACCTCAGACTCGTGACTACGATCACATCGGACAATGGCGTGATGCCCGTCAGCGGGGGCTCCTCTGCTGCGGAACCCGACAGCAGCAATGCGCTGTATGTGCTGGACGGGGAGCTTCAGATCACCGGTGAGATCCGGGATCTGGCTCCGGGCGAGACAGTGTATTCCGCGCGGCTTATGGGAGACACAGGATACTTTGTTACATTCCGCCAGGTGGATCCGCTGTTCTCCGTGGACCTCTCGGACCCGGCGTCCCCGCAGATCATCGGGGAGCTGAAGATACCGGGATTTTCGGAATACCTTCATCCTTACGGCGAAGGGCTTCTGCTCGGGATCGGGATGGATGTGGATGAGGAAGGTGTGACCACGGAAGGAGTCAAGCTGTCCATGTTTGATATTTCTGACCCTGGGAATGTCACAGAAGCGTCTGTCTATGTCATGGAAGACATGTACGGAACAGATGCGGCGTATGATTATAGAGCAGTCTTCGCGGACGTGGAGAAAAACCTGTTCGGATTCCGCGCGTACGGCGGAACCGGTGATGTGTATGCGGTATTTTCCTACGACGCGGCAGAGGGGTTCCGGGAAGTGTTCTCCAGGGAACTGACGCATGGCGGCGATGCGCGCGGCCTGTACGCGGGAGAAAGATTTTATCTGGTTGTCGGAAATACAGTGGAATCCTATACTCTCTCCGGATTTGAAAAGATCGATGATATCGTGCTGGGGAGCATAGAGCCTCTGGCAGCAGATTAACCGTTCTGTTCAGAATCCGCCCTCTTTTTTACAATAATTACATATCCGGCCGCGGCTGCCAGGCTGATGAAGATGCCGGTGTTTTTTCCGGGCGGCGAGAAGCGAATCTCGATATGATGTTCTCCCTCGGGCAGGAAGGCTCCGGCAAAGGCTTCGTTTACGGTAAGGATCTCCGCTGGACGTCCGTCGATCAGGATCTCCAGGCCGTTCTGCACAGGGATAGATGTGGCAAGGTATCCATCCTCGTCTGCGGCGGCAGTGCCGGACAAGACGGTGAACGGATGCCCGATGCCTGTGCTGCTGTCAGTACTGTCATCAGAAAGAGCGACCGGCGTGAAGCTTTTTTCATCCAGCAGATCCTGGTCATAGAGATGCCACTGGATGTCAGATATTTCATATTTTCCTTTTGAGAGGGTGACTGACAGGTCCGTGATCCCTTCTCCGGCATCGGAAGAAAACTGGTAGTGGAAGCAGCGGTTCCCGTTGGGGTATGGGGCAAAAGCGCCGGACAGCTTATTGCGTATCCCGTTGATATCGATGACAATAGGATCCCATGCCTTGTTTTTCACCTGGAAGCTGAGCAGCAGGATCCTGCCGGGCTGTGGGTTGTTGATGTGCAGGTCCAGGGTACGGGATTTCTCTGCGGAGATATCATAAGTATTTCCGTTTTTGACGGCGGTAAGTCCGTCTGGCAGCGGACCTGCGGTAAGCTCCGGGGTATATGGTTCCATGCGGCTCTCAAATGTATCCAATCCTCCGGGATAGTCTGCCCCGGAGCGGTCTGCCGCAGAGTGGTCTGATCCAGAGCAGTCTAATCCAGAGTGGCCTGTCCCTGACACATCCGCCTGAGAGAGATCCACCACGGTCTTTCTGGCGAGCATATCCAGCTTTTCCAGGGCGCCTGCCTTTTCAAAAAGGTCCTGCGTGATGATGTCCGATGTGAAATAAGCTCGGGGGAGGACATTGTCATTTTCCACCAGGACCGTGTCCCCGGACTTCTGCATGACCTCATATCCCGCGGGGACTGCATCTGCCGATGTCTCCAGATAGCGGACGCCGAGCAGGTACAGCATGAATGGATTATCAGAGGTCAGGATCGCCACGCGGTTATTGATCCGTACAGGAGTCATCAGCGTATCATAGTACAGACTGGAATATTCCTGCGAAGTCACTGAAGAATACATTGTACTCCGGGACATTTCTGCCTTTGTAAGCCTGTTTGCATTTATAAGCGGGCTGAACATGTTGTCAAAGTGATAGAGCGGGTCCATATCGGCTGCCTCTGCTTCTTCTGATGGAAAGCCCGGGGAAGTGTCTGAGCGTTTGACCCAGTCCTCTGTGCCGGCAGTGGTGAGGTACATCCCGACAGGAGACAGGAGAAGCAGGGGCACAGCGAAAAAGAGTATGGCCGGTTTTCCGGCAATATGCCGCCATGCCGTGCGGATTTTCCATGTCTTTTTCGCGCATCCGCCCTGGCTGCGGGTTCTGGATATGCAGGCTCTGGATAAAAGTACAATCAGAAAAAGGATTACTGTTTCGGCCAGGATCCAGGGGAATTGTTCCTGGCTGAACCAGAACAGCCCCACCGGGAGGATCACCGCAAAAGGATAGAGCGGAAGCGGGCGGGGATCCTGGCCCTCATCCCCGGCTGCGGCTGTGCCGCTCTGGCCTGTGGCTGCATAGTTTCCGGCTGCCTGCAGAGCCGGGAGAACAGGCTCCTTCAGATATCTGACGCAGAGCAGGATGATCAGGGGCAGGAACGGGATCAGGATCTTCGGGCGCGCGTAGAGGGTACCGTTTAGCAGCCACGAAAATACGCCGAAGGCCCCGAACAGCAGGAAAAGGATGCTGTCTCTGCGGAATTTCTTCAGGGAAAGTCCTGCCAGTATTGTATAAAGGCAGAGGAAGGTCACACCCATCCCGTACTCATTGAACAACAGGTTATTCAGCACCGGGTTAGGGGCGAACAGTTCCAGAAGGGTCAGCAGGGACATCTTACTGCCGCTCCTGCCGTGTTCCAGGAGGACAAGCGCGGTAGGGAGCAGCAGGGCGGCGGACAGCGCGGCTCCGATCAGTGCGCAGGGAATATATTTTTTCAAAAAAGAATCCTTCCAGAACGAGTTCCCTTCCTGGCGGTACCAGTACCAGCCCACAGCGGCAAAAGCGGAGATCGCAAAGTAAAAGCTGCTGAGGCAGATCAGGCAAAGACAGAGGGGCAGCCACCGTATCTTTTTCTTTCTCACGCACAGAAATGCGCAGAGCAGAAACGGCAGATAATTGACAAACATGACCTGCCGGTGCATGTGGAACATACATCCCGCTGTCATAAAAAGAACGCTTCCCGTAAAAGAAAGGACAGGCGAGATATCTTCGCTCCGCAGCCAGACATAGCACAGAAGGACAGATCCCAGGTATACAGCCAGCATGTAACAAATAAGGATATAAAGCACAGGCACCTGCGGCAGCAGGCAGCCGATCAGGATATCCGGACGCAGGAAGCCATAGTAGGAAAACTGATAACCATTGCTGCCCCCGCCGAGCTCAATCCAGGACGGGAGGAGCGTATGCTGTTCCAGGCAGGCGTCCCGTATCGTCCCGGCAAGAGATACGTGCTGGCTGAGCCAGTCTGTATGGGAGCCGAAGACAGCGCCCTCCGGTACGGTCAGGAGGATCAATATAAAAAAGAGAAAGATGAGGGATAAAGGGTATGTCCATTTCTTCATGAAAATCTGCTCCTTTCGACGGATATTAGGATAGTGCAGATTCCTTAAAAAATACCCGAAGAGAATCTAAAGATTTCTTAAGAAGGTATTCATGCACGAGCGGTTATGTCAGAATAGTCATGCAATATTAAGCTGCTTCCATAAATATAGTGTTCGCCCTTTGTGAGTTCCACAAGGAAGAGGATAAATAATCAGAAAATTCATATAATTATAAAAAATAATAAATTTATTTAAAATAAATTTTAAAAATGCGTTGACAAATTATAACTCGAGTGATATTATAAAACCATCCAAAAGAGATACAGAAAATAAAATCTCAAAAGGATATTTATCTAAGAGAACATTGATTGAAATCTCAGTCAGATGTTCGATTAGGTTAAAAAGAAAAGCAGCAGGAGGTAAGTCCCATGGACAGTACAGTTTCAGTTAATCATCAATATGTCAGTGGTACGGCAAATGTAAGTTCCTGTGATGTAAGAGGCCTTTGCCGGTGAGAAGATCAATGATCCGGAAAAAGTCAGAATGGAAAAACAGATCGGAGAGTTCGGAAGTCCGGATGAAAATCTACCAAGATTTGGCATTTGCAGACGTATTGAATATAGATACCACATATAGCAGGATTTCGAAAGATGTGTAAAGAAACATTGAGTAGAATATCATTTATATAAGAAAGGCTTACAGTTATAGAAGTAATAATCCCGCTGGTGAGTGGAGTATCAGTGAATGGTATTGCATCGCCGGAGGGGTTATAGGAAGAATAACTCAGAAGACTTTATAAATATAAATCGATACCCGGAGCGTAAGCGGGAGCGATAAGCAGAAGGGATGCTGTTATAAACCTCAAATCGTTATTGAAGGAGGGCGGATTTAGTAAGCGGTTCTTAATAAATCGACCAAAGATGAGATAACAGATGGCAGAGGTCTCACAGGAACGAAATCTACTTAATGCCTCCGATTTATACATAGAAAGAAAAGTGAAAAAATTAAATAAAAATTAAAATGCATCGTCAATTTTATTTGAGGATGCATTTTTTTGACATTGGGGGAGGCTTATGATAAACTATTGAAAGAATATCGGCCTGTGACCGGAAGGGGCAGGAAGATGACGACTGACCGATGAAAGATTATTTTCGACGAGGTGAATGCGGTGGACAAGTATGATTATAAAGTAAAGACCGAAGAGATGCTCGAACTTATGGAGGACGGTGCATACAGGCAGGCAGCGGAGATCGCGGATGAGATCGACTGGAAAAGAGTCCGCAATACCGGGATGCTGGCAAGTGTCAGTGAGATCTATGAAAAGAATAAAGAGTATCCGAAGGCCTATGAGGTGCTGAATCTTGCTTACCGCCGCGCAGAGGGGAGCAGGAAGATCATCAGCCGTCTCTGTACGCTGGCGGTGAAGACGGGGAACGTGGATGAAGCGATTGATTATTATGATGATTTTATCCAGATCGCGCCGAAAGATCCGAATCAGTATATCCTGAGATATCAGATCCTCCGCGCTCAGAGGGCACCTGTGGAGCAGCAGATCGAGGCGCTTGAGGAGTATAAAAAGTCTGAGTACATCGAAGAGTGGGCATATGAGCTGGCGAAACTGTATCAGGAAGCCGGCATGACTGCGGAGTGTCTGGAGGAGTGTGACGACCTTATCCTCTGGTTCAGTGAAGGCCAGTATGTGTATAAGGCGATGGAGCTGAAGATGAAGTATAAACCGCTCACTCCGTCACAGCAGGAAAAGTATGACCGGCGGTATGAGAAGCTGTCCGAAGAGACAGAAGAAATGCCGGACGTCCTGACATATGCGGAGGAAAAAGACGGGGCTGCGGAAGCGCCGATTCCGGAAGAGAGGGCTCCTGAGAAGGAAGGCGGAAGCGGGGACAATATTGTCCCGCTGGAGAAGAAAAAGAAGATCGGAGATACAATGCCTCTTGGCGAGGCTCTGAAAAAACTCCTTCAGCCGGAAAAGGAATCGCTTTCGGAGGAAGAAGAGCCTGAGCTGAGCGATCTTGCGGAGGAGATCGGGGAAATCGAGTCTGTTGCGGACATGGATATCGTTGCTCAGATAGTGGATGAAAAGAAAAAGGCAGCCGCGGCAGCCGGAAGTATGACAGAGATTACGCCAGATGAGACAGACGAGGAAGAGACAGACGAGGAGACAGACGCGCCGGGAGAGGAGAATGCCGTGGATCTCAGCGGGGAAGATGAGCAGATAACCGGACAGATGAGTCTGGAAGACATCCTTTCCGGCTGGGAAGGGGAGCCGGAGGCAGATACAGAACCTGAAGAGGAAGACGTGGAAGAGGTGCTCAGCGAAGATGCGCTCAGTGAAGACACACTCGGCGAAGGTGTCAAAGAGCAGGAAGAAGAGGAGTTCCAGGCCGCTGAAGATCAGGCTGCGCCTGATTCAGACAACAGTAGTTCAGAAGGGGAAGTGACAGGGGAACATATGAAGACGGAGAAAACAACAGCGCCGATTCTGCCGCCGGATATTCAGCGGATGATCGATGAGATCGAAGGCGTGCTCCCGCCGGAAGAAGAAAAACCGGAGAAACCGGCAGAGAGAGGACTGGAGAGGAAAAAAGAAGAAACACATGAGAACATGGGAGAGGTCACGGAATCCCTCCGCATAGACGATGATTTTGATGAGGAGTATTCTGACGATGAAGATCTTCCGGAAGAGTACTTCTTTGATGAAGACGAAGATGAAAAGTCCGGAGAAGAATCTGAAGAGTCAGAGGGGTATCCCGATGAGTTCGGAGAAGCAGAGGAGTACACCGATGAGCCTGGAGAGTCAGAGGGGTATCTCGATGAGCTCGGGGAAGCAGAGGAACTTATCGATGATCTCGAAGAGTCAGAGGAATACCTGGATGAATCTCCCGGAGAAGAGGAGGATATCGCAGAGGATATCTTAGTAAGCGATGCGGAAGATTTAGACGATGAAATCCCTGATTTTGAGGAGGAGTTCCGCCTGAATCCGGAACATGCAGAGCAGGAGGACGACAGAGAGATACCGGACGATGACGACGACGGCATGGATATCCTTTCGGCTACAACCCCTCTCAGCAGGAAAGAGACTGCGAAAATGATCGCGACAGGAAAGACCGCGCCCCTTCCGCTGGATGAGATTTCGGATGCTCTTTCCATGTCGGACACCGGATTTATCGTGCACGGACGTTACGATCTGGAGATGCAGAGCGGGATCGGCACAAGGGCAGGACTTACGGAGGAACAGAAAAAGCTGTTTTCCTATTTTGTCCCGGTGCGCGGAATGAGCGAGCAGCTTGTAGACGTACTGGAGCAGGACAGAAACTGTACCAACAGGAATGGTACGTCAAAGTCTGGAAACCTCCTTATAATTGGAAACAAGGGCAACGGAAAAACAGTGCTGGCAGTGGATGTGGTCAAGGCGATCCAGAAACAGCGGGAGATCAGACAGGGGAAGGTCGCGATCATTACCGGAGATTCTTTAAATAAAAAGAAAATCAGCGATATCTTTGATAAGCTTTACGGCGGAGCCCTGATCATTGAAAAAGCAGGTAAGATGAATGAAAAGACAGTCGCGCGATTAAATAAGGCGATGGAAAAGGACACAGGAGAGATGCTGATCGTCCTCGAGGAGCAGAGAAAACCGCTGGACAGACTGTTATCCTCGAACCGCGAATTCAGGAGGAAGTTCACCTCCCGCCTGGAGATACCGATCTTCATCAATGATGAGCTGGTAACATTTGGCCAGACCTATGCGCAGGAAAACGGGTACCGTATCGATGAGATGGGGATCCTGGCGCTGTACAGCAATATTGATTCCCTTCAGAGAGAGGATCATGCCGTAACGGTCGCAGAGGTCAAAGAGATTATGGATGAGGCGATCCGGCATTCGCAGAAAGCGTCGGCGAAAAAACTGATGAAGCGCGTATTGGGAAAGAATACGGATGAGGCGGACCGGATTATCCTTTCAGAAAAGGACTTTAATATCTGATTTTGATCAAAAGAGAAAGACAGTGTTCTGTCAGAAAAGATGTAAGAGATTCTGGCAGGATGCTGTCTTTCTCTTTTGTATATTTTTGCTGACGGGCTTGACATCCTTGTGAAAATAGTTTGCGCATAGTAGAATCAAAGCATAAAGAACAGGAGGCGTATAACGATGATGTGACTGATAAAACTTCTTGAAGCGGAAGGCTATGAATTTAAAAATGGCAAATATCCTGCATTCCGTGGAATAGGACAAAAGCGTTTCCTGCGTTTGCGGTCGTTGGGGGATGGATACAGCGAAGAAGAGCTACGGGCAGTTATTTCCGGAAAATCTGAATCAAGAAGAAGAGAGAAAAAGTCGCAACGCCGAACTAAGCCGGGGCTGGATCTTTTGATTGATATTCAGGAAAAGCTGAGTCAGGGGAAAGGTACAGGACATGAGCGGTGGGCGAAGGTCTTTAATCTGAAACAGATGGCACAGGTCGTGTGCTTCCTGCAGGAGAACGGCCTGACAAGTTATGATGAACTGTCAAAGAAGATGGATGAAATGACTGCACATTTCAATCCTCCTTCAGATATGATCAAAAATTCAATCAACTGAATGTGAAAAAGATTCCGCGAGTGAAAGAACTGAATATGGAGTATGCAGAAGTGATGAATCAGAAGAAAGCCGCATATGCAGAGTACCGCTCTGTGAGACAAGGGATGTATGATGATCCAGCCACAGTTAAAGTTTATAAATATAACTCTAATCCTATTTTAACAGATACGGATTTTGACGGGAGAGACGATGATAAGGATTCAGTCCTGAAAAACAACTGGTTTGATGGTACATTAGAAACAGAATACGCCACAAGTAGTATATCTACTTTTATGGATTACAGATGGTTCTTTAACAGTAACACCGTATATAACGACCAATTAAGTACTGTTTCACTACTGTTTTCATCTGCCGTTTATGGAAATAAACTAAGTTTAAGGGATTCATTAAGCCTGGATACAACAAATGGAGATAGCATGGAATCTGTTATGGACTTCTTTGGCTTGGAAAATGCAAAAACTGTGCCGATAAACGCTTCTGATAATCATCTTTCGGAGGTGGGTTTAGGTTATCGGACAGTTGAATATAACGGTTCTAAGAAAACTATTCTTGCGGTAATTGTGCGTGGTACCAATAGTACCATTGAAGAATGGGCAAGTAATTTTGATATTGGTGATTCATCAACTTTTACATCCGAATCTGACTGGGAAAAATTAGATAATCACAAAGGATTTGACATTGCAGCAAATCGTATTTTAGATATTGTAGACAATTATATCGCTGAAAATGAAAGCGCTGAAGACTTTGATAATGCAAATATTTCATATTGGGTTACGGGACATTCACGCGGCGCTGCTATTGCAAATATTATAGGAGCATATTTAAAAGACAGGGGAGATTATGCGTATACATATACATTTGCTGCCCCCAATACTACATTTTCTGCTAACGCAAGTTCTTATGACGCCATTTTTAATGTAGTAAATTCTGATGACTTTGTCCCACTTCTTCCTTTGAGTGATTGGGGATATACAAGGTATGGAAAAACAGCTTCAGTCAGTATAGCTTCTAATTACGAAAATGAATGGGAAGATCTTACAGGTAAATGGGATTATAATCCCGATACATTCGGAATGGACGACACTGTTGCAGCAATTGCCGATATTATTGACGGAGATCCTGGAGTTGAATGCTACAAATATACATGTGCCGACCACGGGGACAACTCAAGCGATAATATAACAATTACTAATCGTGGAATGTCAAAAGAGAGCAGGGATGAAGCAATAAGAAAAATTCCCGAAAACGCAGAGCCTTATTGTAAAATAACAACCTATGATGGAGGCTGGTTCTCAGGCTGGGATTTCGATGTCTGCCAGACGCCTGAATATTTCATGCAGATCTTAGCCGCTTACATGGGAAATGAAATCAATGAGTATAGATTTGTTGTTGAATTGAATGTAGCTGACCGATATGAAGATGCAAAAGGTAGAATAATAAGATCAGGCATAGGAGGATTGGAACACCCGCATTATACAGAAACATACTATTTGCTTTCCAAAAAAATAGGAGGATTACAGTTTGAATGAAAAAGAAAACTCTACCAATTGTTTTCCTGTTAGATGGAATCATATGCCTGGTTTCTCTTGCACTTGCAATTTATGAAAACCAAAATACTTCTATAGGTATGGCTGCCCTGACCAGTTTAGGAAGGTGGGTTATATATGCAGCTGTTTTCGTGATTACATTTATCGTTTTTGTGATACTCGGTGCTATAATCATTTGGAAAAAGCACAAAAAGAAATAGAAGGATTCAGCTTAATTATTATTTCTTGCTGTTATAATTTTCAAAAAGCAGAAGTCTCAGAAGAATGTTTTTTACGATTTTAAAGGGAAAAAGCTGACCGGAGAAGTTCTTAAGCCAACTAAATTACCAGTTTATGTGTCGCTTGGAGAAGGAAGGGCTTATCCTATGAACCAACTCTACATGGATGGCATTATATTTCTGCGGAAAATGTTAGCCAATGTGGACTCAGACAGACCGCATTTTTTAGAGAGCCGGTATTCTGTCCATCCGCGTTCATAATGTACATATCAGGTTCAGAAATGAGGCGTATAATACTTGCTTATTGAGAACTATATTATTGAGCGGATAGAGCAGCTTTGTGAGCAAAAGCATATAAGCAGATATGGAGGGCATAATCAGTAAATAAGGGCAGTCTGTAATTGATATGTTACAGGGCTGCTTTTGTTTTTGGAGGAAATTTAGAGGGATCGTAGATTATCTTTTATTCGGAATCGGTCCGAATGCGGATAACAAAAGTTATGAAGAACGATTAGAACAAGTGAGAAGGCAACTGAGAGAATGCCCCCGGAATCATCTGCATTTAACACAAATACAACGATTTTAGAAGGAAGGTATAAGGAGCGCGTAGAGAGGGCGCTGAAAGAAGTACTGGAAAAAGACGAAAAATACTGTAGAGTAAATGAAGAAAAAATCAGAAGATTAAAGATATAGACCAGATAGAGTTTACAAAAGAAGAATGGGAGATTATTGATACTGTCTTGTCTGCAGTAAATGCGAGAAGTGCAGAATATGGAAGAGTGGCTTATCAGCAGGGATTTCTGGATGCGGTAAGTTTACTGAGAAAGAGGAAAGCTGTGTGCCAAAGATACGGGTCTGCGTGTAAATGTCGGAGCTTTTCTCTTTCTTTTTTTGTGGTGATAAAGTATAATATGGATAGAAAAAATCGAGCGGTGAGGTGGCTTTTATGAAAAAGGGAAAAAGCACGAAGAAAAAGGGACAGCCTTATGAGATCGGTGAGCTTGACCAGTATCTTTTCGGCCAGGGCAATCACTATGAGATCTATCAGAAAATGGGTGCGCATAAAGTGAATTGCAATGGAAAAGAAGGCGTCTATTTTGCGGTCTGGGCGCCCCGCGCGCGCAGGGTCGCGGTGGTCGGAGATTTCAACGGCTGGGACTTTGAAGCTGATTATATGGAAAGGCAGGAGCCTTTGGGAATTTATACGCGCTTTGTTCCGGGCGTAAAAGAAGGTGAACTTTATAAGTTCTGCATTGAGACGGAACAGGGAAAACGGATCTTTAAGGCAGATCCGTTCGCAAATTATGCGGAGCTGAGGCCGGGTACAGCGTCCAGAGTGACAGATATCTCTCATCTGAAATGGACGGACGACGCATGGATGAAGGCGCGGGAGTCATGGGACCACAAAGTCAGCCCCATGTCCATCTACGAGGTGCATCCCGGGTCCTGGATGCGTCATCCGGGAAGAGAGGATGAAGGCTTCTACACATACAGAGAATTTGCCGAGGCGGTCACTAAGTATGTGAAAGATATGGGCTATACGCATGTGGAGCTGATGGGGATGGCAGAACATCCGTTTGACGGTTCCTGGGGATATCAGGTGACAGGTTATTATGCTCCGACTTCAAGGTATGGGACGCCCCAGGACTTTGCCTATATGATCAATTATCTGCACAGGAATAATATCGGGGTGATTCTTGACTGGGTACCTGCGCATTTCCCGAGAGACGCGCACGGTCTGGCAGATTTTGACGGTACGCCTGTATTTGAGTATGCTGATCCGCGCAAGGGCGAGCATCCGGACTGGGGGACAAAGATCTTTGACTACGGAAAGGCTGAGGTGAAAAATTTCCTCATTGCCAACGCGTTGTTCTGGATCGAGCATTTCCATGTGGACGGTCTCCGCGTAGACGCGGTGGCGTCAATGCTCTATCTGGACTACGGAAAGCAGGACGGTCAGTGGGTCGCGAACAAGTATGGCGGGAATGAGAACCTTGAGGCGATCGAGTTCTTTAAGCATCTGAACTCTGTTGTCCTGGGAAGAAATAAGGGCGCTGTCATGATCGCGGAGGAGTCCACCGCATGGCCGAAGGTGACAGGGGCCCCTGAGGAGGACGGGCTTGGCTTCAGCCTGAAATGGAATATGGGCTGGATGCATGATTTTACAGAGTACATGAAGCTGGATCCCTATTTCAGGAAGAACGCGCATAATATGATGACATTTGCCATGTCGTATGCGTACAGCGAGAATTATATCCTTGTATTGTCCCATGATGAAGTGGTGCATCTGAAGTGCTCTATGCTCAATAAAATGCCGGGACTTGGATTTGATAAATATGCGAACCTGAAAGTGGGCTATGCGTTCATGACGGGGCACCCGGGTAAGAAACTGCTCTTTATGGGGCAGGAATTCGCGCAGCTCAGAGAGTGGAGCGAGGAGAGGGAGCTGGACTGGTTCCTGTTAGCCGAGCCTGAGCACCAGGCGATCCAGAACTGGTACAGAGACTTGCTTCATCTCTATAAAAAGAATAAGGCAATGTATGAGCTGGATTCAGATCCCGCGGGCTTCCAGTGGATCAATGCGGACGACGGCTTCCGCAGCATATACAGCTTTATGAGACATTCGAAGGAGGGGAAGAAGAACCTGCTCTTTGTGTGCAATTTTACTCCAGTGGAACGCCCGGATTACCGGGTAGGCGTACCGAGGAGAAAACAGCTGAAGCTGGTTCTTAACAGCGATGATGAAAAATACGGCGGGAAAGGCGAGGAGAGGCCGCTGGTCTACAAGCCTGTAAAACAGGAGTGCGACGGACAGAAATATTCGTTTGCGTACCCGCTTCCGGCGTACGGAGTGGCTGTATTTGAGTGCTGAATATAACGATGGATATAAAAGTAAAAAATGAATTCTACTTGCCCGCCTGTAAAAAGTATAGTAGTATTAAGACTTAGAGGAGTGATAAGTTTTATGTGGTACTGGATCGTGATGTCTGTGCTGGCGGCAGGCAGTATTGCTATGCTGGCGGGCTCATTTATAAGTATAAAAAAGAGGAACGACAGAGCTGTATATGCAGGGGAAGGAAAATCCGGCTATATGCGCGGCGGCGATATTTATGATGCCCCCCGGCGCGGACACGGACGGGAAGAGGCCGATCCGCTGGATGAGGAGGAACATCCGCGCAGAAAGAAGAAAAGACAGTGGAAGATCGTTCTGGAAGACATCGACAGCTGGGATAAATATACGTTTACATTCTACGATACGGTAGGGATCGGAAGAGGGAAAGACGGCAGCATGTATGAAAAATATCTTCCGGTGATGGAGGATGGAAGAGTCTCCAAGCTTCACTGCGTAATCATCCGCAGGGGCGACAGGCTTTATCTGAGAGACGAGGGCTCGAGAAACGGTACATATTTAAACGGCGAGCGTCTGGACGGCCCGGCCGTTATCCAGAGAGATGATATCATAGGCATAGGCGAGACCCGTTTCGAAGTACAGAGGATTCTCCGTGAGAGTGAGTGACGCTAGACAAAAAAATTGTATAAAAAAAGCGTCGTCAGATCAAATCTGACGGCGCTTTTTTTGTCTAATTATGCCAAAAAGATTTTTTTGTGCAGAAATAAATTGACGAATATCACGTATTATGTTAAAAGTAAGACATCAAAAACGTTTTTGTAAACTTGGGAGGCAGTACAGATATGGCAGCAACGATCCAGGATGTGGCAAAGGCGGCAGGCGTGTCCGTCGGGACGGTTTCAAGAGCAATGAATAATTACCCGGATATCAGCGCCAGGACGAGAGAGCGTATCCTGAAAGTCGCGGAAGAGTTGAAATACCGGCCCAACCTTGTGGCGAAGAGTCTGTCGTCCAAGCATTCAAAAGATATCGCTTTGATTCTTTCGGGATTTCTCGAGGATGTGATGTTCAATGATTTTGAGACCATGCTGATGAAGGGATGCTACCAGTTCGCTTTTGAACATGGGCTGGACATCTCGATGTATGTGATAAACAGCCGGACCCAGGAGGAGAAAAGTTACGGGCAGCTATGCTACGAACACAACATCGCGGGAGGCATTATCTTTGGCATCAAGAGCACGGATCCATATTTCACATCCCTCGCGGACAGCCAGAATCCATGCGTGACCATCGATGTGGAAGTCAGTGGGAAGAATGTGAGCAGTGTGACTAACGACCATATGGCAGCCTTTGATGAACTGACCCAGTACCTGATCGATCAGGGGCACCGCAGGATCGCGCTTGTATGCGGCAGAAAGAACGCGACAGTCACCGCGCAGCGGATGGATGGGGCAATGAGGGCGCTGGAGCGCAACGGGCTCAGGCCGCCCGGGGATTCTGTCATCTACACGAACTTTTTAAAAGAGGAAGCGACAGAGGGAGTTACCGGTTTTCTGAAAACCCATCGGGAGGAAGGCGTCACTGCGTTCCTGTGCATGAGCGATATGCTGGCCATAGGGACGGTGGAAGCGCTGAAGAAGGCGGGAGCCAGGGTGCCTGAGGACTATTCTGTGGTAGGGTATGACGGACTTTATGTGACGGAATATACAGATCCGAGACTTACGACTGTGGACCAGAACATAAAGGACAAAGGCTATGAGGCGGCTCATCTGCTGTTTGATATGATTGAGGGCAGGCGCTCCGCGCAGAGGCTGATCCTTCCACATAAACTGGAGATCCGAGACAGTGTAAAGAGGTTGGAAATCTGATTTGCAAAAAGAATACAGCAGGATTTCCACTTTTTTATACACACTTACAAAAACGTTTTCGTAAATCTATACAGGAAATATCCAAAGATGAAAGGAGAAGAAATTATGAAAAAGAAAAGACTTTTGGCAGCGTTAACAGCGGGGATCATGCTCGTGTCTGCCGGATGCGGGGCTTCCGGCGGCAGCGGCAGGGAGACAGACGGAGGGGCTTCCGGCGAGATCAGCATAACGATCCCGTCTTACAAGACAGGAGAGAACGTGGGCGCGGTTTTCTTTGAGCCCCAGGTAGAGCGCTTCAATGAGAAATATGAAGGTCAGTATCACATTGAGCTTGAGAATGTGACAGAAGATATGTTCAATGACCAGATGAAGCAGCTGGCACAGCAGAAGGCGCTTCCCCCGCTTGTACAGGGAGGAGACAAGGAATGGCTCCGCACGGTTGTCTTCCCGAACGGAATGGCGCATGACATCAGCGGATGGCTGGAGGAAAACCCGGACATCAAAGCGCTTATGCTGGAGGATGGGATCGACTACTGTACCGGGGAGGACGGGGCGATCTACAGCGTGCCTCTGGCAACAGTCAGACCTACCGGATTTTTCTACAACAGCGCTTTGTGGAATCCGGAGGAAGATCTGAGCAGCCTTACAATGGATGAGTTTATCAGCCTGATCGGAGATCAGAAGATCGCTTTTTCAACAGCAGAAAACGCGTGGGTAAGCGCGCTGTTCCTCACCGCTCTGATCGCGGATCAGGAGGGCGGTGTCGAGCTGCTCAACAGCGGTATCGATGAGAAGATCACAGACTTTAACCAGCCAGTCATTGTAGCTGCTGTAGAGAAGCTCCAGAGCCTTCTCCAGAACAATGCGTCCGCAAACTCTGTGGGAGCGGCTTACCCGGACGCGGCCAACGCGTTTATGAGCGGGCAGGCGTCCATCATATCAAACGGGCCGTGGATGTCAACAGATTTTGAGGAGACAAATTCAGCAAACTGGAGCAATGGCTTTGACGGAGCTGACGTAAGGGCGTCTCTTTTCCCGGGACAGATCGGTATCGCCCAGACACGCAGCTATGGCGAGTGGTGGATCTCCGCTGACGCGACAGAAGACGAGATCGAGCTGGCGGAGGCATTCCTTGAGTTTATCTATTCGCCGGAGGAGCTGGAGGCATATCTGCTGGCGGAGGGCGGCGACGCGCCGAATCTGGAGTACAGCGAAAGCTTCGTATCCCGTCAGGGAGAGACGCAGGTTCTGGCAGACCTTGCGGCAGATACTACAGAGGAGACAGTATTCGCTCCCTGTATCCTGGACGTGATCCCCTCTTCAGTCGCTAACTCAGACCTGAGCAGACTGCTTCCCTCACTGGCAGACGGAACATATACAGCGGAAGAATTCTGCGGGCTTCTGACTACTGCAGCGCAGGAAGCAACCGCAGAATAAGACAGGACAGCAGAAGAAAAAGCTCTTTACACGCCCGCCGTACAAGACGGGCGTGTGTATTCAGAAAGGAAATGGTTTTATGCCAAAAAAAGTCACAAAACCGAACCGAATGTCAAAGAATCACTGGGAGCGCAGGAACTATAAATGGATCTATCTGTTCCTGCTCCCAACGACGGTGATTTTTCTCATGTTTTACCTTGTACCTGTCGTTCAGGTGTTTGTCACATCATTTACAAAGTGGGACGGGTTTAACGAGCCGGTGTTTAACGGGATCAGCAATTACAAAAATCTGTTTACAAGCAGCGCGTTCCTCATTTCACTGAAAAACCTGTTCTTCTGGTCGCTCATCGCCATGTTTTTCCATGTGGGATTCGGCACGCTGGTTGCCTTTGTGCTGTATCAGCGAAAAAGAGGATGGAAAGTGACAAGGGCCGTGTTTATGATACCGAATGTGATCAGCGCGGCAGCGTGGGCAATGATTTACCGGTTCTTTTTCAACGATAATTTTGGAATCCTGAACTCCATCATACGCATGATCGATCCGGATTTTGACATACAGTGGCTTTATCAGTCTCCGTGGGCGTTCTGGGCGGTTACGCTCACATGGCTGTTCTATGCGGTCATCGTGACACTGCTCGTGCTGGGAGATCTGATGAACATTCCGCAGGAACTGAACGAAGCGGCGATCATCGACGGGGCAGGCGGCTGGCAGCTCATCCGCTATATCCAGCTTCCTCTGTGCCGCAGCGCCATCGCTACCGGCGTGATCTGTTCTCTCACATCGAGGATCACCATGTATGAGCAGATCTCTCTGACAACGGCGGGCGGACCGGGCAATGATACGATGAGTCTTCCTATCCTGCTCGTAAATGCGGTCACAGATTACAGATACGGGTATGCCAACGCCATCGGAGTGCTTATGTTTGTGATCGGCCTGATCATGATGGGAGTGATAAACAAGGTATTTCGCATAAACGAGACGGATTATTAAGGAGGCGGGTATATGCTGAAACTGAAAAAAGGAATGAGCAGGGCGCTCATATATTTCATAGAAATCTTTGTCATTGTAATCTCTGTATTTCCCATCCTCTGGGTAATCATGTCAGCTTTTAAGACGAACGGAGAGATACTGAGCAGTCCGCTGGCGCTCCCGTCGTCCCTGTCGCCCGACACATTTATCCACCTGTTTGAGAATTACAGTTTCCCCCGGTATTTTCTGAATTCCCTGGTGGCGGCGGGAGTGTCCACGGCAGTGTCTCTCCTGTTCTATGCCATGGGCGGATATGTTCTGGCAAAGTATAAATTTCCGGGGCGTATGCTTTTGTTTACACTCTTTACCGTGACGCTGCTCGTGCCCGCTCACAGCAAGACCCAGCCCATCTTCAACCTGATCATGGAGCTGGGGCTGTATGACAATCTTGCGGGAGTGACGCTTGTCTATCTCTCGACGGGTATGGCCATGTCCATTTTTATCCTGAGAGCAGGGTTTCTCTCGATCCCCGGATCACTGGATGAGGCGGCGATCGTGGATGGCGCGGGATTTTTGCGGATTTTCTGGTCCATCAATCTGCCGCTGGCAAAAGGCGCGCTGTCGACGGCGGGGATCCTTATGTTCTTAAATAACTGGAACGAGTATTATTTTGCGTCGCTGCTCACCATGTCGGACTCCCAACGGACGCTTCCGGTGGCGCTGAGCTACTTTACGAGTGAATTTTCCTACAATTACACTCAGCTGTTTGCGGCCCTTACGATTGTCGTACTGCCGGGCATCATTCTGTACATTTTTGCCCAGGAGCAGGTTCAGGCAAGTCTGGCCTCAACAGGAATCAAAGGATGATAAGACATAAAAAAGGAGAAAATTTATGAACTTTCGTTTGAATTACAGCCCGCTTCCGCTGGGATGGGTCATTGAGGAGGCGGGATTTGACTCCCGCTGTATGGCAAAATGCGAGTCCATCTTTGCTCAGGGAAACGGATATATGAACATACGGTGCGCACTGGAGGAAGACTATGTAGGTCAGTGCAGAGACACATTTGTCACAGGAACATTCAACAGGGCCATGCCGGACGAGGTGACCGAGCTGCCAAATCTCCCGGACGCAGTGCAGATGGCGATCTCCATGAATGGGGAGCGGTTCTCCATGGACAGGGGAAGGATACATTCCTATTCACGGAGACTGGATCTGCGCACAGGGGAATCCGTCAGGGAGGTCACATGGGAGAGTCCTTCAGGAAACAGGGTAAGACTCTGTTTCCGCAGGTTTGTCTCTCTGAAAAGAGAGCATGTGGCCGCATTCCGGATGGAGCTCACACCGCTGTCCGGCCCCCTGGAGATCACTCTGGAAAGCGGGATCAGCTCCCGCAGCTCCAACACCGGCTCCCAGCATTGCCTGGACGGCGAGAAGCGGATGCTGGAGGGCGGGGTCCTGCGTCTGACGACCCGCACAGCGCAGTCCGATATCCCGGTGGCAGTCCACTGCGCCCACAGGTTTAATAAAGAGTGCATGTCAGAACTGCCGGTCATCGAGAGAAGGCGTCTTGTCATGCGGTATCGTTTCCAGGTGGAGAAAGAGGAAACTCTGCAGATGGATAAAACGGCGTGCTGGCATACCGGAAGGGATAAAGTCTATGAACGGCCTGACAGTCCGGAGGGCACACATCAGACAGAGTCGGTCAGCATCGCGGGGGACGCCTGCATCGGGCAGTGCCGTGAGCTGGGATACGGAGAGCTTCTGGAAGAATCAGCCGGTCTGTGGGACGCGTACTGGGAGAAAACAGACGTGGTTATCGACAGCCCTGACCCGATGGACCAGCTCGGCGTCCGGTTTGCCCTCTATCATCTGAATATCATGATCCAGAGAAGGGACAGCCGCGTGGGGATCGGAGCGAAAGGCATGACCGGGGAAGGGTACAGGGGCCATTCCTTCTGGGATACGGAAATGTTCCTCCTGCCCCATTACCTGCTCACAGACCCGGCCTCCGCCCGGACCCTTCTCGAGTACCGCTACCGGAGCATGAGCGGAGCGTACCGGAAGGCGGAGGAGAATGGATATGAGGGCGCGATGTTCCCGTGGGAGAGCGCGTGGATGGACGACGGAGAGGTCACTCCGCTCTACGGCGCCGCCGATGTTGTCACAGGGGAGAGCATCCCGATCTATACGGGAATCAGGGAGCATCACATTACAGCGGACGTGGCATGGGCGGTATGGCTTTACTACAATGCCACCGGAGACGATGATTTCATGGAGAAATACGGCTGCGAACTCCTGCTGGAGACTGCCCGCTTCTGGAGCAGCCGCCTGGAGTGGAAGGACAGCGCGAAGCGGTATGAGATCTGCGGAGTGATCGGCCCTGACGAATATAAAGAGGATGTGGATAACAATGCCTTCACTAATTATCTGGCAGTCTATAATCTCACAATTGCCAGTGAGGTGACAGAGCAGCTTGAGCAGAAGTGGAAGAAGGCGTATGCACGGCTCAGCAGAAAGTTTGATCTGGAAAAGCTGGGGAAAGAGTTCCGGGAAAAAGCGGGCCTGGTCTTCCTGCCAATGCCCGGGGCAGACGGGCTTGTACCTCAGAATGACGAGTATCTGCGCCTGGAGAAGATCGACCTGACAAAATATAAGACTCAGCAGGGCGTGTCTTCCATCTTTGAGGATTACAGCCCCATGCAGCTGAACCGGCTCATGGTATCCAAGCAGGCGGATCTTGTGATGCTGCTTCGGGTCATGCCGGAACTCTTTGACAGGGAGACAAGGAAGAAGAATTTCCTGTTTTATGAGTCGCGGACGCTTCACGACTCTTCCCTGAGTCATGGACAGCATTGCGTAGTGGCGGCGTGGATGGGAATGGACCGGATGGCGCTGGATCTGTACAGACATGCGGTGGATATTGATCTGGGACCGAACCCGAATTCGTCAGATGAAGGCATACACAGCGCGGCAATGGGAGGCATCTGGCAGTGCGATGTGTGCGGCTTTGCGGGACTGAGATGGGAGGACGGCCGCCCCGCGCTGGAGAATCACCTTCCCGCGGAGTGGAAGTCCATGACGTTTAAAATCTGCTGGAGAGGGACATGGATCCGGGTGAGTCTGACAGAGGGGCAGATCACAGCGGAACATCTGTCAGGATCGGAGCTTGCGCTGACACTCAACGGGCGGGAGTATGTGCTGGAGCCGGGGAAGGCTGTGTCAGACAAAGGAGGAAAAGGAGGAGCGCAGGATGTATAAAGGCGTGATTTTTGACCTGGACGGAGTCCTGTGTCATACGGACCGGTTCCATTACCGGGCGTGGAAGAAAGTGGCGGATGAGATCGGAGTACCCTTTGACGAGACAGTCAACCGCAGGCTCCGGGGCGTGAGCAGACGGGAAAGCCTTGAGATCATCCTCGAGAAAAGCAGGGAGACGTTTTCGGAAGAGCGGAAGGAACAGATTGCGGAAGAGAAAAACGAATATTACAGGACGCTGCTCGCGGAGATGACCCCGGCGGATATGGAGCCGCCTGTCAGGGAGATGCTTCAGGAACTCCGGGCGCGGGGGATCCGGATCGCGGTAGGGTCCTCCAGTAAGAATGCGCTCTTCATTATGGAGCGTCTGGGAGTGGACCGGGCGTTTGACGCTGTCTGCGACGGCACGATGATCACACACAGCAAGCCCCATCCGGAGGTGTTCCTGAAAGCGGCGCAGGCGCTGGGGCTTAAGCCGGGAGAGTGCCTGGTCGTTGAGGACGCGCCCGCAGGGATGGAAGCCGCCAGAGCCGCGGGTATGGACTGTGCGGTGATCGGGCAGGGACCGTGGCCCGAGAGGCCGGAGTTTGAACTGAAGTCAGCCGCGGAGGTGACCCGGATAGCGCAGTGAGCGGCGCGAAGCGCTCAGGAAGGGAGAAATCAGGGAAACAGTAAGAAAAACAGCAGGAAAAACAGTAAGAAAAGAAGTAAGAAAAACAGAACAGACGCACGGTAGATTTACAGATTTGAGCTTCACCAATCGTGTTTCCCGGCATATAGTGTACATATAACGTCTGCCTGGGAGTGAATACTGCATGATTGAAAAAATGCCTTATTATATGGCTTATCCGATGCCCTTATCGTTCGATGATGAGCGGACAGAACGGATGGATTTTGAATATTTAAAGAGTATGTATCCTGAGATACCCAAGCGAATCCTGCCTTATATAGAGGAGGAATGCGACCGCATGGAATATGAAAACAGTATGATATATGATCAGTATCCTGACAAACTGCAGCTGAAACTGATGTGCGGGAGGATATGCGGCAACATACAAAAACATGAACATCTGCCGGAATGGAGCGGGGAGCTCCGGGATCTGGCGGAGGTAATGCTCTTTCAGGAGCTGTACAAACGCAGATGCGATCACCGCAGAAGCTGCAGGAGATTTTACTAATCAGGAAAAACATGTTATACTGTCGTGGGAAATTGCCTCATATGGGCCGAATGTGTGCATATGAAGGCTGTTCTCCTGAATAAGACAATAAGAGAGATAAAACTGATGAAAAAAAATCTTGTATTTATCGGTATGCCGGCAGTGGGAAAGAGCACAGTGGGGATCGTGGTGGCAAAGCGTCTCGGAATGCAGTTTATTGATACGGACCTGCTGATCCAGGAGCGGGAAGGGAAACTGCTCAGGGAGATCCTGGCTGAGAAGGGGCAGAGCGGCTTCCTGGAGATAGAAAACCAGGTGAATCTGGCAGTGGATCCTGAGAACGCCGTCATATCGCCGGGCGGGAGCGTGGTCTACTGCCGGGAAGCTATGGAGCACTATAAAAAGATCGGTACGGTCGTATATTTGAAGGCGTCTTATCAGACAATAAAAAAGAGGATAAGGAATCCGAAAAGACGCGGAGTGGTGCTGCGGGAAGGGCAGACTTTAAGAAATCTGTACGATGAAAGGGCGCCGTATTTTGAAAAATATGCGGATATCACAGTCTGTGAGGACGGCTGCCGGATCGAAGAGACGATAGAAAATGTCCTGAATGCAGTGAAAAAACGCAGGAAAAACAGCAGGAAAAACCGCAGGAGGCGCAGAAAACCGGACAGTCGGATCCGCTCTGACTAAAATAAGGCTTTGGAAAAACAGGTTTTTGTGGTACAATAAATTCGGCTGAACGAAAGTACAGATATGACAACACAATGTTAATCGAGGTGCGAAATGGAGCAATATATCATCAAAGGCGGAAATCCGCTGGTAGGAGAAGTGGAGATCGGCGGCGCCAAGAATGCGGCTCTGGCGATCCTTGCCGCAGCGATCATGACAGACGAGACTGTTCTGATCGATAATCTTCCGGACGTCAACGATGTGAACGTGATGCTTGAGGCGATCAGTGGGATCGGGGCAATGGTACAGCGCATTGACAGCCATACGGTGAAGATCAATGGCGGTACGATCGGTGATTTCAATATAGAGTATGATTATATCAAGAAGATCAGGGCGTCCTATTATCTTCTGGGCGCGCTGCTCGGGAAATACAGACGCGCTGAGGTGGCTCTGCCGGGCGGCTGCAATATCGGCAGCAGGCCCATCGACCAGCATCTGAAAGGCTTCCGGGCGCTGGGGGCAGACGTGGATATCGAGCATGGAAAGATCGTTGCCGAGGCGGAGAAGCTGAAGGGCACGCATCTTTATTTTGACGTGGTCACAGTCGGCGCCACAATCAACGTCATGATGGCGGCAGCCATGGCTGACGGCGTGACTATCATGGAAAACGTGGCGAAAGAACCGCATGTGGTCGACGTGGCAAACTTTCTCAACAGCATGGGGGCAAATATCAGAGGGGCCGGTACTGATATGATCAAGATCCGCGGCGTGAGATCTCTGCACAAGACAGAATATTCGATCATCCCGGACCAGATCGAGGCGGGGACATTTATGTTCGCGGCAGCGGCTACAAAAGGCGACGTTACCGTACTCAACGTGATACCAAAGCATCTGGACGCCACGATTTCAAAACTGGTGGATATCGGATGCGAGGTGGAGGAATTTGACGACGCTGTGCGCGTGGTGGCAAAAGGACGGCTCAGATGCACGCAGGTCAAGACGCTGCCCTACCCGGGTTATCCGACGGATATGCAGCCTCAGATCGGCGTAGTTCTTGCGCTGGCGAATGGAACGAGCACCATCACGGAGAGTATTTTTGAGAACCGGTTTAAATATCTCGGAGAGCTGGCCCGCATGGGCGCTATGGCAAAGGTCGAGGGCAACTCGGCGACCATAGAAGGAGTGGAAAGATTTTCCGCGGCCAGAGTGAGCGCGCCGGACCTGAGGGCAGGGGCTGCGCTCTGCATCGCGGGGCTCGCAGCGGACGGCATTACCATTGTGGATGATATCGTGTATATCCAGAGAGGATATGAGCGGTTTGAAGAGAAACTCCAGAGTCTGGGCGGAATGATCGAGAAGGTGTCCAGCGAGAAGGAGATCCGAAAATTTAAATTAAAAGTGGGATAGGCAGAGAAGAGGCAGAGCTGCGGAGCCCTGTCCGGCAAATTCCGGAAAGCTTTCGCCCGGAAATTCCAGAAAACTTTTTTTGGAAATCCGGGTGAACTTTTTTCCGGAAATCCGGGCGGGGCTATTGACATTTTGCCGTTTTTGCTGTAAGGTCACTTAATGTAACATGATAAATTAAATAATGAGACTTTCTCTTATTCAGAGCGGTGGAGATACAAAGGATCTGTGAAGCCGCGGCAACCCCTGGTTAGGAAGGTGCCAACCTGAGCGAGTGATCGAACAATAAGAGGATTGTTGTGACAGAGTGACAGTCCGCCTGAGCGGGCTGTTTTCGTTTTGGAGGAGAAAGCCGTATCCGCGGCTGCCTGCCGGCGAAATACGATCCGACGGAGAAAGGAAAGCTGCACCGGCGTACAATGCGCCGGAGGTGAGAAAGGAAAGCTGCACCGGCGTACAATGGCCGGAGCTGAGAAAGGAGAAACAGATGGAGAAATTATTATTTACTTCAGAGTCAGTGACAGAAGGACACCCGGATAAAATGTGCGACCAGATCTCGGACGCGATTCTGGACGCTCTGATGGAACAGGACCCCATGAGCCGCGTGGCGTGCGAGACATGCTGTACGACAGGGATGGTCATGGTCATGGGCGAGATCACGACAAAGGCGTATGTGGATATCCCGAAGATCGTGCGCGACACCGTGCGCGAGATCGGATATACGAGAGGAAAATACGGGTTTGACGCAGACACATGCGGCGTGATCACAACGATCGACGAGCAGTCCGCAGATATTGCGCTCGGCGTGGACAAAGCGCTGGAGGCGAGAGAGCATAAGATGTCAGAGAAGGATATCGAGGCGATCGGCGCCGGGGACCAGGGTATGATGTTCGGCTATGCGTCCGATGAGACGGAGGAGTATATGCCGTATCCGATCGCAATGGCACATAAGCTGGCGCGCCGTCTGACAGAGGTGAGGAAGAATGGGACGCTCCCCTGGCTGCGTCCGGACGGAAAGACGCAGGTGACGGTCGAGTATGATGAGAACAGGACTCCGAAAAGGCTGGATGCAGTCGTCCTCTCAACGCAGCATGACCCGGACGTGACACAGGAGCAGATCCACGAAGAGATTAAGAAATATGTATTTGATGAGATCATTCCCGCGGAAATGGTTGACGGGGATACAAAATACTTTATCAATCCTACGGGGAGATTTGTGATCGGCGGACCTCACGGAGACAGCGGCCTGACCGGCCGCAAGATCATCGTAGACACCTACGGCGGCATGGCGCGCCACGGAGGCGGCGCTTTCTCCGGGAAGGACTGCACAAAGGTAGACCGCTCCGCGGCGTATGCGGCAAGGTATGCGGCAAAGAATATCGTGGCGGCAGGGCTGGCCGGGAGATGCGAGCTTCAGCTCTCCTACGCCATCGGCGTAGCTCAGCCGACATCGATCTCTGTGGATACATTCGGGACAGGAAAAATACCAGATGGGAAGCTGGTGGAGATCATCCGGGAGAACTTTGATTTTCGTCCGGCTGGCATCATAAAAATGCTTGACCTGCGCAGGCCGATCTACAGACAGACGGCAGCTTACGGGCACTTCGGACGCCACGATCTGGAACTCCCGTGGGAGAAACTGGATAAGGTTGACGCACTGAAGAAATATCTGTAAAATATATACAATGGAGCAAAAAGAGTCAGGGGACTGGTCAAAAGCGCCTGACTCTTTTGTTTATTAAGAATATTCTGAAAATGGTGACAAAAGGGGTCAGACCCCTGTTAACAGGGGTCTGACCCCTTTTGGGAGAATATTCTGACAGAAAGGAGCTGCGAATGAAACTCAGGACAAAACTTCTCATCGTTTTTATCTCGGTCATGATCCTGCCGACGATCTTTACCTCCGTGGCCATGCATACCTTTGCGCCGGAGCGGGTGAATGAGATCCAGCAGATGTACCTGATGGTGGTGTTTCTGACGACCGGGCTTCTGATCTACTGGATCTACCGGGGGATATCTGTCCCGCTGGCCAAGCTTCAGAAGGCGGCCCGCAATATCCGTGAGGGAAACCTGGATTTTGAGATCCGGCAGGATTCGGATGATGAGATCGGGCAGCTCTGCCAGGACTTTGAGGAGATGAGGCTGCGCCTCAAGGCGAACGCGGAAGAAAAGGTGGCGTTTGACAGGGAAAATAAGGAGCTGATCAGTAATATTTCCCATGATCTGAAGACGCCGATCACTGCCATTAAGGGGTATGTGGAAGGGATCATGGACGGGGTAGCGGATACGCCGGAAAAGATAGACAGATATATCCGGACCATTTATAATAAGGCTAATGAGATGGACCTTCTCATTAATGAGCTGACTCTGTATTCCAAGATCGATACGAACCGGATCCCGTACAATTTTACGACGATCTCCGCGAAAGGATATTTCGAAGACTGCGCGGAGGACCTGCGCATGGAACTGGAGGCAAAGGGCGTGGAGTTCTCTTACCGGAACTGGATGGAGGAGGACTGCAAGGTGATCGTGGATCCGGAGCAGCTCAGGAGAGTTATCAACAATATCGTGTCCAATTCGCTGAAATATGTGGATAAACCTCAGACGAGGATCACGATGGAAGTTAAGGACGTGGGAGACTTCATCCAGGTCGAGATGGGCGATAACGGGAAAGGGATCGCGGCGAAGGACCTGCCCTATATTTTTGACAGATTTTACCGCACGGACGCGTCGCGGAATTCTTCGAAGGGCGGGAGCGGCATCGGCCTTTCTATAGTCAGGAAGATCGTGGAGGAGCATGGAGGAAATATATGGGCGACCAGTGAAGAGGGCGCTGGCACCACAATGTATTTTGTGATCAGAAAATATCAGGAGGTACCGATCGATGAGTAAGCGTATTTTGATCGTGGAAGACGAAGAGAGCATTGCAGATCTGGAGAAAGATTATCTGGAGCTGAGCAATTTCGAGGTAGAAGTGGCCAATGACGGAGAGACCGGGCTGAAAAAGGGGATGGAGGGAGAGTTTGACCTGATCATCCTGGACCTGATGCTGCCGGGAGTGGACGGGTTTGAGATCTGCCGCCAGATCAGAGATAAGAAAAACACTCCCATCATCATGGTGTCTGCCAAGAAGGATGACATCGATAAGATCAGGGGGCTGGGCCTGGGCGCGGACGACTATATGACCAAGCCGTTCAGCCCGAGCGAACTGGTCGCCCGGGTGAAAGCGCACCTGGCGCGCTACGAGCGGCTGATCGGAAGCAACGTGGAGGAGAATAAGGTGATCGAGATCCGCGGGCTGAAGATCGATACGACCGCGCGGCGCGTGTGGGTCGGCGGCGAGGAGAGGAATTTTACGACAAAGGAGTTCGACCTGCTGACCTTCCTGGCGAGCCATCCGAACCATGTGTACACAAAGGAAGAACTGTTCCGGGAGATCTGGGATATGGAATCCATCGGGGATATCGCTACGGTGACTGTTCATATTAAGAAGATCCGTGAAAAAATCGAGTATGACACGTCCCACCCGCAGTACATCGAGACAATCTGGGGCGTGGGATATCGGTTTAAAGTGTAAGCCGGAAGCATGACAGCGATGATGATCAGCTCAGCCAGGAGAGTGAGCACAAGGCTCCCGAAGACTGTCCAGCGGCAAAACAAGCGATTTTTAGCTCTTTCTTTACAGCCTCTTCTCTTGTCAATCCATATGGAGAGTGCTATATTAGACTGGAAATGACTCCTGCGTCCGCGGCCTGGTCAGCGTGCCCGCAGGAGAGTATAAATAGGAGATAAATTTCATATGGAAGAGCAGAAAAAAAGTGCAAGGCGCGTGCGTCTGAATACGATGCAGCTCATTGCACTTGGATTTTTTGGGGTGATTTTTCTTGGGGGCGTGCTCCTCTGGCTTCCGTTCAGCAACCAGAAGCCCATCGAGTTTATCGACGCTCTCTTTACTTCGGTGACCAGCGTGTGCGTGACCGGACTTGTGACGATCGTCCCGGCAGACCAGTTCACTGTGGTGGGAAAGATCATTCTTGTGGTCCTGATCCAGATCGGAGGGCTGGGGATCATTGCGTGTATCTCGGCGTTTTACCTGATGCTGGGGAAACGGATCTCCATGAAAAGAAGGATCACCATCCAGCAGGCGTACGGGCTGGACACACTCTCCGGAATGGTCAAATTCATCATCCGGATCCTGAAAGGAACCTTTCTTGTGGAAGGGATCGGAGCTGCCCTGTTTGCCTTTAAGTTCATACCGGAGTATGGCGTCCTCACGGGGATCGGATATTCCATATTCCACTCCGTGTCAGCGTTCTGCAACGCGGGGATCGATATTATCGGAAGCACCAGTTTCCAGCAGTATGCATTGTCGCCGCTGATCAATTTCACGACCATGTTTCTGATCGTCATGGGCGGTCTTGGATTCCCGGTGTGGCATGATATCGCCGTGAACGTCAGAAAGGTCGGGGAAGAGCGCAAGCGTCCGCTGAGGTGGCTGTTTACACGGCTGACACTGCAGAGCAGGATCGTACTCATGATGACAGCAGGACTGATCCTCTTCGGCACACTGTGTTTCTTCATTATAGAGTTTGAAAATCCCGCTACGATGAAAGACATGAATGTCTTCCAGAAACTGATGGCGTCCATGTTCCAGTCTGTTACGACAAGGACAGCGGGATACGCGACGGTATCCCAGGCGGGACTTGAGGAGAGTTCTAAGCTGATTGGCTGTATCCTGATGTTCATCGGAGGTTCACCGGCGGGTACGGCCGGAGGTATCAAGACGACCACCGCGGCAATGCTGATCCTGACCGTTCTCTGCGTGCTGAGGAACCGCAGGGATACGGAATGCTTTGACCGCAGGATCGCTGCGGAATCCATTAAATCAGGCGTGACCATCGCGCTGATCACGTTTTTTGTCCTGTTTGCCGGAATCATGGCGCTGACCGTCTTTGAGCCGGGAGTGGAGGTGCTGAACCTGACGTATGAGGCGGCGTCCGCAATGGGGACAGTAGGCCTGTCAGCAGATCTGACCCCGGCATTATCGAGGGCGAGCCACATCGTGCTCATGCTCATGATGTACATAGGCCGTATCGGTCCTCTGACAATGGCGCTGGTATTTGCGGGAAAGAGCGATAAGAGCTCGCAGTTCAGGGAACTGCCGGAAGAGAAGGTAATGCTCGGATAACCGGCGAGGAGCTGAAGGAGTGATTTTTTGGTCAGAGGACTGATTTTTTGATCGTATGAATGAATGCAGAAAATATTTGGAGGAATAGACAATGGAAAAGCAGTATGCTGTACTTGGGCTGGGAAGTTTCGGGGAGAGCGTGGCGCTCACACTGGAAAATATGGGATGCGACGTGCTGGTGATGGACGATTCCTACGAGAAGATCCAGGACATCTCGGACAAAGTGTCCTACGCGATGAAAGCAGATGTGGCTGACCCGGATGCGCTCCAGGCGCTGGGCGGGAAAAATCTGGACGGCGTTGTGGTGGCGGTCTCCGAAAATCTCGAGGCGGGCATCATGGCCACCATGCTCTGCAAGGAGATGGGGATCCCGCTGGTGGTAGCGAAAGCAAAGAATAAACTCCAGGGCGCGATCCTTCAGCGGGTCGGAGCGGACCGGATCGTATACCCGGAGATCGAGATGGGAAGCCGTGTGGCAAAGAGTCTGGTGTCCAGAGAGTTTATGGACTGGATCGAGCTGTCGAAGGATTACAGCATGGTGGAGATCGCTGTTCCGGATAAATGGGTCGGACGGAACCTGGTGGATATCAATGCGCGTGAGCGTCTCGGCATCAACGTCGTGGGAATCATCATCAACGGAAAGATCGACGTGACCCTGGATCCGCAGAAGCCGCTGCCGGAAGGCGGGATCCTGATCGTGATCGGAGCGAACGACGTGCTGGAGAAGTTTGACTCAAAGAAAAAGCTGTGAGAAAGAGCTTGAAGCAAAAAAAGACAACACAATTCATATTGTGTTGTCTTTTTTTGCCGGAAAAACCGGGATTCGGGGGAGCGAAGCTGCGTCAGCCGACAGGGACAGGCCGCATTTTGAATGAAATGAACAAAATGTAAATTTTATATTGACAAATCATGTAAAATCCTGTAATTTATTTTGTAACATAAAGATAAGGACATACATTGAGTCAGAAAAAAGGGGCTGTCGCATCATTGATTAAGAAATCATAGATGCGGTAGCATCTTTTTGCCCTTTTTGATTCAAAATGCTTGTT
>CALWDM010000011.1 GCA_944376695.1 uncultured Mediterraneibacter sp.
AATCTTTTAAAAACGTGGAATTTTTAAACCCCTGTGGAATTTAACTCTGCACTGGAATTTAAAATTTCAAGTTAGCCCTTGCTCATTCTTGCTCATTCCGAGGGCAAAACTTGAATCATTCCTTGCAATTTTACGCAGGAGTGATATAATATTTTTCATGGAAGCATAGCTCAGCTGGGATGAGCGTTCGCCTCACACGCGAGAGGTCATGGGTTCGAGCCCCATTGCTTCCATTTTTTACGCCTGTTTCCCCTTTTTAAGCCTGTTTCCCCGTCTCACTCTCTGTAAGCACTCCTGATCGCAGGAGATCAGTGAGCAATTGTCTTGCCTCTTTTCTGATCTCATCCAGAGGTATCTTTTCCTTATGAGCTTCATTGACAAATCCAAGAATCCCGAAACACACAAACCCTGCGATTTTTTTCGGAGAATATTTAAGCCGGAGACGCTTTTTTACATGGAGCGTGTGCGTCTCCACTGTCTCAAGCACAATGCTGTAAAACCGGGAGGCCAGATACGGATTTCTCTCTGGATTTGTGTGCTGAAAAAAATCGAATCTGTCATAGTACAGCTCTAATATACTGTCCAGCATATTCACATACCCGGCTGCGAGCCTGTGCGACGGATTGTTTTCCGACTGTCTTCTGTAATAATCCTTTGTACCAGCGCACAGCATATCATTAAAGATATCATCCAGAAGCGCATATTTATCATTATAGTGGGAATAAAAAGTAATCCTGCTGACATCCGCTTTCCGGCAGAGCGCTGTGATAGAAATATGCTCAAAATCTTCTACGGCGAGCATCTCTGTCATCGCTGCTTTTAAGCTGCGCTTAGTTTTTACGATCCGTTTGTCTTCCATTTCCTTACATATTTCCTTTTTTGTATAGATAGCTTACAGTTTCATTTTATTGTTCATTGTGGAGCAAAAATTATTTTGCTATAATTTTAACACCTGTTATAATAACGGTCAATATTCATAAAATAATAGGACACTCAGAATAAACCAAAATTAGCTAATCTGAAGATCAGGAGGGATATCATGCCCGGAATTGGCATTATGACGGACAGTAACTGCGGGATCATGCCGGCAGAAGAGAGAGGGTATGGGATTCATGTTCTCCCCATGCCCGTTATCATTGACGGGAAAACTTTCAGCGAAGGCGTTGATATCACGCCGGATATATTTTACCAGAAGCAGGCCTCGGGCTCTGTGATCACGACCTCCCAGCCATCCCCGGGGGATGTGGCGGCAATGTGGGACAGGCTGCTGTCTTCTTACGATGAGATCGTCTTTATCCCAATGTCATCGGGACTGAGCAATACATGCCAGACCGCGCTCCTCCTGGCGGACGATGAGCCGTACCGCGGGAGAGTCCACGTTGTAGATAATCACCGCATCTCCGTCACCCAGGCAGTCTCCGTGCTGGACGCAAAAATCCTGGCAGACGGGGGCAGGTCCGGAGCCGAAATAAAACAGATCCTGGAACAGGAAGCTCTCGACGCCACGATCTACATCGCAGTGGATACTTTAGAATATCTGAAAAAAGGCGGACGGATCACCCCGGCGGCGGCAGCCTTCGGCAGCATGCTCCGGATCAAGCCCGTCCTCACGATCCAGGGCGGAAAACTTGACTCCTTTGCCAGGGCGCGGGGGATGAAATCTGCATTCCACACTATGCTGGGCGCGCTGAAAAAGGATCTCGATACAAGGCTTGCGCCGCTCAGAGAGCAGGGCCGCCTGAAGGTCGGCCTCGCAAACACACCGATGGAGCCCGAAAAGCTGGATGCATTTAAAGCTGAGATGCATGAAAATTTCCCGGACATGGATTTTGTCTATTTCCCGCTCACCATGAGCATCGGGACGCATGTGGGTCCCGGCGGACTCGGGATCGGAGCTGTAAGGTTCCACGATAAGTAAAAACAAGAATACAGGGCTCAGAAAAAAGAGGGAAGACGGACCACACAAATCCGCCCCCTCTCTTTTTTTACGTTTCCCGATGTACACGCCGCATTTCTGTCCTGATATTTTGCGCAGGCATGAAGTCCTATTTAGACTCTGGCGTGAAGTCCTGTTTGGACACAGGCGTGAAGTTCTATTTTGACGCAGACATGAATTTCTATTTTGAAGCAGGCATGAATTTCAGGATCTCTCCTGCCACCCCGGAGATCGGCATGGTCTGGAGCCACACCCGCCCCGGCCCTGTGATCAGGGTATTGAATACGCCCTCGCCGCCAAATACCATATTTTTCAGTCCCGGTACGGTCTTGATATCCATGCTGCAGGTCGCGTCCATCGCGGCCAGATATCCCGTATCCACGATGATCTGCTGGCCGGGTTGGAGCTGGTACTCTACCACATGGCCGTCAAATTCCACAAATGCAGTGCCCTGCCCGGACAGCCTCTGCATGATGAAGCCCTCGCCGCCGAACAGGCCTGCGCCCAGTTTCTTCCGGAAGAATACGGACAGCTCCACGCTCTCCTCCGCTGCGAGGAATCCGGTTTTCTGTACGATGATGTCATTTCCCGGACTGATGTCCCAGGCGCGGATCTGTCCCGGGAAGCTGGACGCAAAAGCGATCATCCCGTTCCCGCCTGTGGCTGTATACCGGTTCTGGAAGATCGCCTCTCCCGCGAACATCCTTCCCAGAGCCTTCCCCACTCCTCCGTTGGACGTTGTCTCCATCTTCATATTCGGCGACATCCAGCTCATGGAGCCTCGCTCTGTGATCATCACTTCTCCGTCCTCCAGATAGCATACCACTACCGGGAGTGTTTCCCCTTTGATCTCATATCTCATCTTCTGATCTCCTCTCTTTTTCTGCTCAGACCTTGTTTTTCGTTTTCTGCATCCGCCCTCCTTTACCGGATCTCTGTTCTCATCATATCACAAAAACTGCTATTGTGTCCCGTCATTTTTCTCTGGCATATCCATCTTTGGGAGCATGATATCCGCCTTGAACAGATCCGCCTCAGTTGAGATCTTCAGCGTCCCGTGCTGGAGCTCCACAAAACTCTTGGCGATGGCAAGGCCCAGCCCGGATCCTTCGGTATTTCTCGACGAATCCCCGCGGACAAACCGGTCCGTGATCTCATCCACATCAAAATCCAGCTCCGCTGCCGACACATTTTTCATAGAGATATGCACGGAATTTTCCTGATCCTTCATCTCGATATACACCCGCGAATGGGGCATCGCATATTTTGTAATGTTCACGATGAGATTTTCAAAGATCCGGTAAGTCTTCTGGCTGTCCAGATACATAACCACCTTCTGTTCCGGCAGCTTCCAGCGGAATTCCAGGTTTGCATCCCGGATCTTTCCGTCATTCTCAAGCCCCACTTCTTTCAGGAGATTCACGATATCCACCTTCATATAGTGCATGACGATATTCCTGCTGGCAGCCCTGCTGATCTCAAACAGATCCTCGATCAGCACTTTCAGCCTCAGCGATTTCTTTTCCAGTACTTCGATATATTCGTTTCTCTTGTCCTCATCCTTCTCATTTTTCAGCAGGTCCGTGTACGTGATGATCGCTGTGAGCGGCGTCCTGAGGTCATGGGATACATTTGTCACAAGCTCCGTCTTCATGCGCTCGTTCTTTACTTCTTCGTCCACGGCTTTTTTAAAGCCTTTCTGGATCTTCTTCAGCTCTTCCTGGATCGGGTTGAACAGGCCGATGTCGCCCTCGATCGGCACATCCAGATGCCCGTCCGCCAGCTGGTTGGTAGATTTTAGGAGCATCTTATATTTCTCCTGAAGGTCTTTTGTATATTTCCTCAGGAATAAAAACAGGATCACAGAATACACGATCAGCGCGAAGATGCCGTAATACCAGAACGCGCACACCACGCATAGGAGAAGGAAGTTGATGACCACGACCTTCAGGATCGTGCGGTTCGTCTTATCCTGGAAATCCAGATGCAGCAGGGCGTCATACTGCCTGGAAATAAATGATTTTACTTTTCGGAAGGCTCCGCCCGCCTTCTTCGTCATAGTCCCGCCATATTCATCACCTCTGTTCCTGATGCGGCGGATCAGCCTGTAGGTCAGCGTCCGCTCCCGCCAATACGCCCCCTTCATGCGCACTATTGCTCTCAGCGAGGTCACTGCCCAGAACAGAACACCGAACACCAGCATCCACATAAAGAAATTGAGCAGCATTGCCGGGAGTTCCAGTCCGCCGGTCGACGCTGTCGGCAGGAGGCTGCCGGTCAGCGAGCCGTACACGACCTGCATGGGCAGGAAATAAAGATCCGAGCAAAAGCAGAGGAACAGGATCAGCACAGGGATCTCGAAGGGCACGGCAAACATCTTCATGCCGCTGATATCCAGTCTCCTGATCTGGGGCAGGAGAAGCGCCGCGGCGATCACCAGAAGGCCTAAGATCTCCAGAGTGTCTCTGTACGCTCCACAGCCGCTCAGGCTGTATATATCCGGATACATCGGATCCGTGGCTTTGATAAATGCGTCAAGATTTTCTTTTGTCATTCCATAGATCACAGTGACGCCCGCCGGTACGGATATACTCGATATCCCGTAATTGTCCTCCACGATCTCCGTCTCACGGATGTAGCTGTTCTCGAGATTATATGCATCCTCCGGGGAAAGCACGGTCCCGTCCACCTGAACGCCGGAGAGCATCCCGTCGCCTGAAAATCTGTACTCCGCCCGGAATGCATAATGGTCTGTCTCCGGGGCAGTCAGCAGTTCCTGAGTGTCTTCCGCCAGATCCTCCGTGAGGACGGACAGTTCCCTGTCCTGCTCACCGGATCCCTCACTGGTTTCCGCTGTCTCTGCGTCTCCTCCTGCGTCCTCTTCCGCAAACACAGCGCAGTCCATATATTTTCTCGCCAGGTCAAAGGGTCTTTGTCCAAACTCATCCAGCACCTGGCCCGGGTCTGTCTCTTTTGCGTACTCATTATAGAGAATATAGTTTCCCTCCGCCAGGTCGTTGCCGATACTATAGAGACCTTCCATATACATCGTTTCGTCCGACTCTTCGCTCTCCAGAAAAGCCGACATCTCCGGATAGCTCCTCAGCATAGCCAGGGCACAAAAAGCCAGAAGGAGCACAACAGCAATGATCCCCGCCTTACGGCTGCTTTTCGATCTTATATCCAACGCCCCACACCACCTTTAAATATTTCGGATTCTTCGGATCGATCTCGATCTTCTCTCTGATATTCCTTACATGGACCATGATCGTATCCGTATTGATTGCTTTTTCCTGCCACACTCTCTCATAGATTTCTTCCGCTGAGAATACCCGCCCCGGATTTTTCGCCAGAAGGAGCAGGATCTTATATTCGATCGGCGTCAGCTTCACCGGGTTTCCGTCCATGGTCACTTCCACTGCCTCCTCGTTGATCTCCAGCCCGCCGATCACATGGACATTCTCCTTCGGAGCCAGCTTCTCCAGGAACTTCCGGTAACGGCGGAGCTGCGAATTCACCCTCGCCATCAGCTCCATGGGAGTAAAAGGTTTCGTCACATAATCGTCCGCCCCGATATTCAATCCCGTGATCTTATCCACTTCCTCCGACTTCGCAGAGAGCATGATCACCGGGAAGTCATATTTCTCCCGCAGCTTCATCGTCATCCGGATCCCGTCCATCCGCGGCATCATAATATCCACGATCGCCAGGTGGATCTCCTCCTTCTCAATAATTTCCAGCCCCTCGATCCCGTCCGCAGCCTGAAAAACCTTGTAGCCCTGGCTCTTAAGATAAATCTGGACGCCTTCCCGTATTTCCTTGTCATCCTCAACGATCAGAATGTGATTTGTTTCCATAATGTATACAATATCTCCTTTTGTGTGATAATTCTGCCCATTGGGGTCAGACCCCTCTTAAAAGGGGTCTGACCCCTTGCACAAATTGAGCATCCACCGGCAATTCCGGTATTGCACTTTTTAACACCACCCCATAATTTTTCACTGCCACCGATACTCTGGTAAATGGCAGCGGGATCGCGTATTTATCCCATCTGCGTGTCAGCCGGATGCAGGATGAATACGACAGGCTGATTCCCACAAACTCTTCCTCTGCGTGTTCGGATAAGTAAAACGCCAGTTTTTTCGGCTCATGTCTCGGTCCCAGGGGACCGTCCAGCGCCACAGCGATGGAATGGGTCCTCTCGTAGGAATCCTGCATGATTTTTTTCAGCGCTGCGAATGCGCGGTAGCCATCGGGCACTCTCAGAGCGCTTCCCCCGCATTTCTTTATCATATGCTCTATGTAGTTTCCTCTGGCATCCGCGGTGACGATCACATCCACTGGCGTTGTCTTACGCGACAGTTTCTCCAGCACAAGGTTCATGAAAAAACTGTCTTCGTGCCAGAATCCGAATATCTGGCTGTCGCCGTATGTATTTTCCTCGTGCCATTCGATCTGCACTGTGCGGTCGATCAGCTCCAGATATTTAGTGAACAGCCACTGCAGAATGTTCTGCATGATCTTCTTCTGACTCATAAGACACCTCCGCTCTTTTTTCGCAGATACATTGATTGTAGAGCATCTCCTCATAGATGGCAAGCTTCGAAGCCCGGTAATTTTCGGCAGACAGCCGCGCAGCCTCTCTCATCTTTTCCAGGTTTCCGCGGGCAAGGATCTCCGCCGCGCAGTCCGCCCACTCCTCCTCCGACTCTTCCGTGAGGAAACCGTTCACTCCGTTTTCTATGATATCGTCTGTCCCCACGGCCCGCACAGCCACGGCCGGCGCTCCTGCTGCCAACGCCTCTGCCAGGACGATCCCCTGAGTCTCCGATGTGGAGGCGAAGAGAAAAAGATCCGCTGCCTCCAGGTAATCCCTGACCTGAGCATTTGGCACATTTCCGACAAATGTGACCATATCCCGGATTCCCAGGATCGACGCCCGCACTTTTAATTCAGCCTTCTGGCTGCCGTCCCCAAGGATCAGCACATGGAAATCATCCCCTATCCTATCCCGGAGTCCCGCGATCCCTCTGAGCAGGAAGCCGTAATTTTTCTCCCTCTCCAGGCGGGACACTGTGACCAAAAGATGCTTCTTTCCGCGTCCCTGCTCCTTCCGGATCCGCATCGCGCGTTCGGGAGCGGTCCGAAAAAAACAGTCCTCCAGCCCTGTCGGGAACACTGCTGACCTGCTTTTCATCCCATATCCGCGCAGCACCCGCTGCATTCCTGCCGAGGGAGCCAGCACCAGGTCGCACTGGTCTGCAAACCATCTGATATAAGACGGAATCACTTTTGTCCGGATCCACTCCACTGCCCGCTTCTTCACCGCAGAACTCTTCCCGTCCACCCGGAAAGCAGAGATATAATGGAGATAATCTTCATACCGGGTATGGCAGGTAAAGATAACAGGGATCCCATAACGCTTCCCCAGCTTTACCCCCAGCGGCCCGACAAACATCGGATGGTGCACATGGATGCAGTCGAACGTCTCATTCTCAAATGCCCCCGTGATCTCCGCCGGAAATACCGCCGGGTACACCATGCCGTTGTCCATTTTCTTTCTCCGCGCCCGATATCGGACGACATTCTCCAAAGCCGCCTCATCCTCCCTGCGGACAGCTTCTCTCTCCTCTTTTGTATCTCCGTAATGAGGGGCAAAAACCGTTACGTCATGTCCGAGCCTGACCAGCTCCTGAGCCTGTCTCTCCACTGAGATCGGCACACCGCCCACGAAAGGCCTGTAATTATTTGTCAGCATTGCGATCCGCATGTCATGCGCCTCCTTTCCCATCCCGTCTATGCAAAAAATCCGACCGCCGCGTCACCGAAAAAATACCCCGCCCCGACAAAAGCCAGGTTCCAGAGGAATATCCCTCCCAGTGAGCTGAACGTATATTTTGTAAAGTTCATCTTTACCATGCCTGCGGGAATGGAAATCAGCGTCCTTACCATAGGGAGCAGCTTGCTCACAAACACCCCCGCGCAGCCCTTTCTCCGCAAAAACTCCATCTTCTCCTCGATCACGGGCTGATGCTTTGGAAATTTCTTAAAGTAAAATCTTAGCGCCTTTCCCCCGCCGTATCTTCCCAGCAGGTACAGCGCCCAGCTCCCTGTCAGTCCCGCCGCCACGGTCAGCAGCATCACGACCGGAAAGCTGATCTCCCCTCTCGCCGCCCAGATCCCTGCCAGCGGCATGATCACCCCCGCCGGGAATCCCGGAAGGTTCAGATACTCCAACAATACAATAAGGTAGATAAAAAAAGCTCCATATTGAAGAAAATAGTTGGTAAGCTCTTGAATTGACATAAAAAAGCAGCCCCCTTTCACTGTTTACAGCATAAACTGTAAATCTTAAGGAGGCTGTTGCGAGAATCGAAAGATTTTCTAAAGATTTAACCAGATACTATGTGATGCCGCGGCCGATCCCAAAATGCCGGAGTATCCACACACATACAAATGATACAAGCGTAATCACCGCGATCAGACCGGGCACTGCTGCCCAGGCAGTCAGGTCCGCCGCTTCCATGTACTTTTTATAATTATCGAGAAACAGAATATGGATCAGATAGACGCCAAAGGAACAGCTGCAAAACAAGTCGATCACTCTCTTTGTCCCCTCTCTGAAACAAACACGGGCATCGCCCAGCCTGAGCATGAACAGAAAAAACGTGACTGCCGCCAGCAGAACAAAAAAACTTTCATATGTGAGCGCGCCTTCATAATGGGATCCCTGATCCACCGTTACTCCCAGAGTAATCCCAAATGTAGCGGCCATACTCGTCAGGCAGATCATCAGCGCCGGGCGCTGTCCCAGCGGTATGTGCCGCCGATATTTATAAAGATAATATCCCACATACAGATAATACGCATAAATACGGTCTCCGACAAGAGGCATATCATAATACAATTCCTGTCCGGCAAACCTGAGAAGGTAATTCAATATCACCGCCGCGGTAGTCACGATCAGAAAGGCCTTCTCCAGCTTCATACTCATTCCTCTGCACATCACCTGCAAAAAAGGCAGCGCCAGATAAATGGGAATGAGAGCATAAAGATACCATAAGTGGGCTTCCGTCGGCTCAGTAAGTATGTCCCCCAGATCATACGGAGTGCCCATGTAAAAACGATTCCATACATAATACACTGCGCTCCACACTGTAAGCACTGTTAAAAACCGGCCCAGCCTGCGCAAATGTTTCTTTAAATGTTCCTGCCGTCCCAGCAAAAGAGCCCCCGAAATCATAAAAAAGCATGGCACGCTGACTCTTGCCGCTGTGTCAAGAGCGAGAGAAAATAAATATTCTCCCTGCGGGATCTTCCCGTAAGCCCGGCAGAAATAATTAGTCACATGGATCGCGATCACCAGAACGAACGACGCCATCCGAATCAGCTCCAGATTATAGTTTTTTTCTTTCATCTGTACTCTCTCCCGCCTTTTTCATCAGGCTTGCCTTCACGACTGCTCCCGGTCCAAAACGCGCGTTCAGCTCGTCCATTGCCTTCTTCAGACGTTTATGTTTTTCATCCGGTTCTTTTGGCATCTCCAGATCAAAGATAGAGAGCTGCTCAGGCTCCGACTCGCCTGACAGCTTTGACGTCCGTATGCCGAGCAGCCGCACCGGTTCCCCGCTCCACACCTCAAGGAACAGGCTGTACGCGGTATTCTTCAGTATCCCCGGGTCATTGGAAGGCTTTTCTAACTGCATCTGATGGGAAACTGTCCGAAAATCATGGTACTTGATCTCCATACTCACCATGCCCGCCTTCTTCCGTGCCTTTTTCAGACGTCTCCCCACGCTCTGCGCCAGTTCCTCAAACACGGCGCATACCTCTTCTTCTGTCGCCGCATCCTCCCTGAGTGTAGTGGAATTTCCAATCCCCTTTGCCTCCTCCGGCTCCGCCTGAACTACATCCCTTCCTCTGCCGTTTGCAAATTCCCACAGCATCTTCCCATGGCTCTTTAAATGGAGGACGATCAGATCGGGGTCTGCCTGTGCCAGGTCACCGATCGTTTCGATCTCCAGCTTTTTCAGGGTCTCCACGCTGGAACGTCCCGCCATGTACAGATCTGCGATGGGAAGGGGCCACATCTTCTCCTGGATCTCCTCCGGGAAAAGGGTATGGAGCCGATCCGGCTTCTGAAAATCCGAAGCCATCTTTGCAAGAAGCTTATTCGTGGAAATCCCGATATTTACCGTAAAGCCAAACCGTTCTTTTATACCGTCCTTGATCTCCAACGCCCCGTCCACGGGAGAAGGGTACCGGTCTGCGATGGATGTGAAATCCATATAGCACTCGTCTACACTGACCTGTTGGAGCTCTTTCGTAAATGTCCGGAGATATTCCATAAGAAGCCTGCTCTTCTCCCTGTACATCTCATGATCCGGGGGATACATAACGAGCCCCGGACACTTACGAAAGGCATTCGCAACAGGTTCCCCTGTGCGGATGCCATATCTTTTCGCCGCAGAAGATTTGGCGAGAACTACGCCGCGTCGGGATTTCTGATCCCCGCCGATGATCGCAGGTATCTCGCGCAGATCCACTGCCGAGCCGTTTTTCAATTGTTCCACTGCAGTCCAGCTCAAGTAGGCTGAATTCACATCAATATGAAAGATAATAGCCATCCGATCATCCCACTCTGTCCTGCCATTTCTCAGAAAAGGCCTTAATCCCTGTATGTGTTTCCAACACCGGTTTCGATCTCTTCAATATTCCCGAAGCCCGTGATATCGATCTTGACCCATCGGTCCCCATTTACCACTATATAAGAATACTCATTCCACAATCCTTCCCTGCTGACTTCCTGAGAGATAATCTCCCCGCCCCCTGCCTGCTGGATGGCGATCTGCTGAGCCTGCTCTCCATCGATTCTGAGAATTAAGATCGCTGCCAGCGCAATGACTGCAACTGCCACCAATGCAATGACTGCTCCTATAATCGCCGCAATTCCTTTTTTTCCTATCTTTTTCATCTCATGCTCCTCCTTCGTCTTTCCTCTTACCATCTCTCCTCTTCCCATTTCAGGAGAGTGCCCGTATTGGCATCTATCTCAAATTCATATTCCATTCTGTTATAAATAATATCTCCTTCGTATAAATACCAGCCGTCATCAAAATCCAGATAGATCGAAATATTGCTGGCGGTCGCTCCGGGCACTCTGTCAAGGGCGATCTGCTGAGCCTGTTCCAGGCTGATCTGTACATTGGCGCTTCCGGCGGTTCCCCAATTAGGCTGCGAGATCTGACCGGTATTATTCTGTCCCGCCGTCTGGTTCTGCCCCGTCGTCTGGTCCTGGCTCGCTGTCTGATCCTGTCCGCCAGTCGTGTCTGCAGAGCCGCTTTCAGCATTTCCCTGTGACGATTTCAGATCATTGAGCTCTTTTTTCAGAGCGTCGACTTCCTTTTGAAGCTCCTGCTCCTTTGTCGTCTGACTCGTATCTGTCCCGCTCTCTGATGCAGAATTTAAGATCGGGCCCGGATCTGTAGCACCGCATCCGGCCATCAGCACAGCCGTCAGTATAGTTCCTGCCAAAACTGCCATATATCTTCTTTTTTTCATCATTATGTTCCTCCTTTTCTTATCTTGATATCAGCCTAACCGACAAACATTAAAATAAGATTAAAGGAAATAATTTTTTTATTTTTTTTCTCCGGACAGTCCTTTCTTTATATCCGCAGCAAGCTTTCCGTCCTGCACGTCGATCAGGATCGTATCCTGCCTGCCCACATTTCCTGCAAGGATCAGCCTTGCGGCAAGCGTCTCCACATTCTTCTGCAGATATCTCTTCAGAGGCCTTGCCCCGTACATCGGGTCATACCCGCCGTCAACGACAAAGTCTTTCGCAGTCTCCGTGAGCTCGACCCTCAGTTCCTTCTCCTCAAGTCTCCGGTTCACATCCGCTGTCAACAAGTCTATAATGGCACGGATATTCTGTTTCGTCAATGGCTTAAACATAATAATCTCATCCAGACGGTTCAGAAACTCGGGTCTGAAATGCGCTTTCAGGTCATTCATGGTCAGTTCCTGACATTTCTCATCGATGGATCCGTCGCCGCGGATGCCCTCCAGCAGGTAATTTGCCCCGATATTGGAAGTCATGATCAGGATCGTATTCTTAAAGTCCACGGTACGTCCCTGTGAATCTGTGATCCGCCCGTCGTCCAGCACCTGGAGCAGCACATTGAACACATCCGGGTGCGCTTTCTCGATCTCATCGAACAGCACGACAGAATACGGTTTCCTGCGGACCGCCTCAGTGAGCTGCCCGCCCTCGTCATATCCCACATATCCCGGAGGAGCTCCGATCAGCCTGGACACCGAGTATTTCTCCATGTACTCACTCATATCGATACGGACCATATTGTTCTCATCGTCAAACAGGCTCTGAGCAAGCGCCTTTGCCAGCTCTGTCTTGCCGACACCGGTAGGCCCGAGGAACAGGAAGGAACCGATGGGCTTGCCGGGATCTTTGATTCCTGCCTTTGAGCGGATGATCGCCTCGGTCACAAGCTCCACGCCTTCATCCTGCCCGACCACTCTCTTGTGCAGTTCATCCGCAAGATGGAGTGTCTTGTTCCTCTCACTCTCATTTAATTTTACCACCGGAATGCCGGTCCATCGGGAAACGATGCGGGCGATCTCCTCGTCTGTCACAGCTTCATGGACAAGGGACAGGTCTTTTGCCTTTACCTTCTCTTCCTCTTCTTCAAGCTGTTTCTGTAACTGCGGCAGCCTTCCATACTGGAGTTCCGCTGCCCTGTTCAGGTCATACTCCCTCTGTGCCTTCTGGATGTCCTTGTTGACCTGCTCGATCTCCTCGCGGATCTTCTGGACGCGCTCTACTGTAGTCTTTTCATTCTCCCACTGTACTTTCTTTCCGGCATACTCTTCTTTCAGCCCTGCAAGCTCTTCCTGGAGATGCTCCAGCCTCTCGCGGCTTAAGCGGTCATCTTCTTTCTTTAATGCCTCTTCCTCGATCTCCAGCTGCATCACACGCCGTCTCAGCTCATCCAGCTCTGCAGGCATGGAATCCAGCTCTGTCTTGATCAGGGCGCACGCCTCGTCTACCAGGTCGATTGCCTTATCCGGCAGAAAACGGTCGGAAATATAACGGTTGGAAAGTGTAGCTGCCGCCACAAGGGCGCTGTCTGTGATCTTCACGCCGTGAAACACTTCATACCGCTCTTTCAGCCCTCTCAGGATGGAGATCGCGTCCTCCACTGTTGGCTCATCTACCATGACCGGCTGGAAACGCCTTTCCAGAGCTGCATCCTTCTCTATATACTGGCGGTATTCATCAAGAGTAGTCGCTCCGATACAGTGCAGCTCGCCCCTTGCCAGCATGGGCTTTAACATATTCCCCGCATCCATAGCGCCGTCTGTCTTGCCGGCTCCCACAATCGTATGCAGCTCATCGATAAACAGGATGATCCTTCCATCACTGTTCTTCACTTCTTCAAGGACCGCTTTCAGACGCTCTTCAAACTCGCCGCGGTATTTTGCGCCCGCCACAAGAGCACCCATATCGAGGGAAAAGATGGTTTTCTCCTTCAGCCCTTCCGGCACATCTCCGCTGACTATCCTCTGTGCCAGACCTTCCACAACGGCCGTCTTTCCGACGCCGGGTTCACCGATCAGCACCGGGTTGTTCTTTGTCTTACGGGAAAGGATACGGATCACATTGCGGATCTCCTCATCACGGCCAATGACCGGATCGAGCTTTTGTTCCCTTGCCCGCTCCACAAGGTCCTGCCCGTATTTATTCAGCGTATCATAAGTTGTCTCCGGGTTGTCACTGGTCACTCTCTGATTACCCCTGACCGTTGACAGGGCATGGAGAAATCCTTCCCTGCTGATGCCAAACTCCCGGAAGATCTGCTTCATATCTTTACTTGCATATTTTAACAGGGCAAGAAACAGATGCTCCACGGACACATACTCGTCTCCCATCTGCTTCGCCTCATCCTCCGCATGGATGAGGACGTTGTTGAGCTCCTGACCCACATAAGCCTGACCGCCCTGGACCTTTGGGCGCTTATCAATTGCCTGCTGTACTCTGTTGACAAAGAGCTGACCCTGGATGCTCATCTTTTCAAGTAATTTTAAAATCAGACTGTCATCCTGTGTGAGCAGGGCGTAGAGCAGATGCTCCTGCGCCAGTTCCTGATTGCCGTTATCCGCGGCGATCTTCTCACAGTTCTGGACAGCCTGTAATGAATTCTGTGTAAATTTATTAATATTCATGGCTATTCCCTCCTTCATATCAGTGTTCTATTAGTAATATAGCAAGAGTTGTTAGCCATGTCAAGTATCGAGTGCTAATTTATGATTTCTTTACATACACATACCCATCCATAATCATTCTCGCGGTTCTGTATATTCCAATCTTCTCCACACTTATTTTCCCATCCCGCACAGACGCCCGGGCTTCCGCCTCTATTATGCCGGATGGGTGGGCAATCTTAAGCACAGGCTCATTATGCGCCTTATCACTTAGCAGATCATATACCACACTGCCCGGTATCCTCGCCGCAGCTGCGGTAGCCACGGTTCCTGTGACAGGATAGGCTTTATGCATATGTCCCATAAATACGATCCGGGAGGTTATGTGGCTTTCTCCCTCTTCTATTTTCCGCCCATTGAAGCACTCATGACTGAGCGCTTTGCTGACAATCGAAAAAAACGGCTGAAACGGCGTCACTTTCTGTGCATCCTCCCACCGCTTCACCAGACCAATCTTCGTACATACTTCTCCCCTGATTCGCTCGATAAGCCGCATTCGCTCACTGTCCTTTTCAATCTGTTCCGGTGTTTCCGTACCTTTGAGCCCCAGTTCCCCGGCATGGACAAAGACCACGATATTTCCAGCGTCCACTACGGAAACCCTGTAGTTTCTGCCGTCTGCGGATATGATATCCTGCTCTCTTCCGGTGGGCAGGACATTTCCTGTGATACCGCCTGCTGTCTCTGACCAGTCCAGCGTGATCTTCGCCCCAGTACCGGGAACGCCATCAATGTGATAGTCTCCTTCCACCGCAGCTTTTCCGTCAGTCACAGGAACCAAAGCCGTCAGGATACGGTTCGTGTTTGTCAGGCGTATCCTGACTGTTGTGACCGGCTCCACTGCACGGACAAGTCTCATGTCAATGGCAAAACCACCCACTGCCGATGAAATATTCCCGCAGTTTCCGCCGTAATCGATAAAGGCTTTTTCAATGCTGACCTGTCCGAATGTATAATCCACATCCGCCTCGCCTGTGCGGCACGGAGAGATTATGGCAAGTTTGCTGGTGAGCACGTCCGCGCCGCCCAGACCGTCGATCTGACGGATATCCGGGCTTCCGAAAACAGAGAGGATCAGGCGGTCTCTTTCCTTCGGGTTCGCCGGGAGTTCATTTTCCATGATAAAGATTCCTTTGCTCGTGCCGCCTCGGACAATGGCACACCGTATCATATTCATCTGGCTGTGCATATTTGTGTTCCTCCCTTCTCTCCGCATTCCTGCATCATTTGGATCATCACATGATGTCCGCTGTAATTCCCCTGTATAACAGACTTCTGGTATTCTGATAATTTCAGCAGCCTGCCAAAGTCAATCCCTGTATCATATCCCATATTTTGGAACATATATACAAGATCTTCTGTCGCTGTGTTGCCCGATGCCCCCGGGGCGAAAGGACATCCGCCCAGTCCTCCCAGGGTAGACTGGACTTTGGTGACCCCGGCTTCAGCCGCCGCCAGCGTACATGCCAGTCCCATGCCTCTTGTGTCGTGGATATGGACCATGAGTTCCAGTTCCGGACAGGTTTTTTCCACACGGCGGATTTCCTCGCGCACCTGGCGGGGATTTGCCGCACCGATGGTATCGCACAGGCAGATTTCTCTTATTCCCATCCCATACACCTGCTCTGCGAATTTTGCCAGTTCTCCTTCTTTCGGTTTACCCTCAAAGGGGCATCCGAACGCAGTGGCAATATCCACGCAGATATTAAGATCGGGGTAAGCCTCCATGATATTCTCCAGTTCTTGCAGCGACTCCTCCCTTGTACGGTTTATGTTTGCTTTATTGTGGCTTTCGCTTAAAGAGACCACATAAGAGAGATGCCGGATTTCCGCCTCCTGCGCGTCCTCTGCGCCGCGGAGATTCGACACCAGCGCCAGCAGATCTATATTCGTATACCGGCTGACACAGTACTTTGCTACCTCTTTGGCATCCCGCATCTGGGGGATCGCCCTGGGACTAACAAAGGAGCAGATCTGGATATGGGAGACGCCTGCATCTGCCAGGCCATCAATGATCTTCTTTTTTTCCTCTGTGGAAATCAGCTCCGCCACATTCTGCCAACCGTCCCTTGGTCCAACTTCATAAATGTATATCTGATCCATCTACCTTCTCTCTCCTTTCCATGAGGCAGGCAAAAAGCCCGCCTTTTTCTGTCAGACCGACAATATGATTTGGAATCGCCTGACACCTGTATGTCTCCTGACTGCTCCTGTTCGTGATCACTCCCTTTTTATAGTCGATCTCTATCTCGTCAAAATAGGCGATTTTGTCCGTCTGGCTGCATTCAATGGCAAGAATCCCCAGATTGATGCAGTTGCGGTAAAATATCCTTGCATAAGATTTTGCCAGAACAATACGGATGCCCAGCTCCTTTAGCGCCAGCGGCGCTGTTTCCCGGCTGGATCCGCTGCCCAGATTCTCCTCTGCCACAAAGATATCCCCCGGTCTGCATTTTGAAGCAAACTCCGGATCAATGGGACTCATGGCATATGCGGCGGCCTGCTCTATGGGCAGCTCCATATACATCGGGGGAGAAATAATGTCCGTATTAATATTATCCCCATATTTTAAGCATCTTCCTCTGTATACACCACTCTCTTTTTCCATGTTTCCTCCTTATATCATCCTTGGGTCCGTCAGTTTTCCCATGACTGCGCTGGCTGCTACAGACAAAGGGGATGCCAGATAGATCTGCCCTTCCTTGCTCCCCATCCTGCCGATAAAGTTCCGGTTCGTAGACGACACGCATACTTCTCCGGATCCGATAGCTCCGGAATGCACTCCCAGGCATGCCCCACAGCTTGATGCCAGCACGACCGCCCCTGCCTCTGCCAGTGTATTTAGTATCCCATCTTTTGCACACTGTCCCCAAACCTGCGCCGAAGCCGGGGAGACTAAAAGCCTCACCCCTCTGGCAACTTTCTTTCCTTTCAGGAAATCCGCCGCCATCTTCAGATCGTGATACCGTCCCCCAGTGCAGGAACCGATGTAAGCCTGATCAACCGTTACATTGTCCAGGTTCTTTATCTCCGTTACATTGTCTACCTCATGGGGACATGCGCAGAGAGGCTCAAGCTGTTCTGATTCAAATTCGACTGTCTGTGCATACACAGCGTCCTCGTCGCTTGCCAGGGCTTCGCCGCAGGGAGTTCCCTGCGCTCTCAGAAAATCCCCGGTAAATTCGTCAAACGGAAAAATCCCATTCTTAGCCCCTGCTTCCACTGCCATGTTGGCTATGCACAGCCGCTCATCCATGATCATTTTTTCAAATGTATCGCCAGTAAATTCAAGGGCTTTGTAGGTTGCCCCATGATGCCCCAGCATTCCGATCACTTTCAACGCCACGTCTTTTGCCATCACACTTTCAGGAAACTCTCCCCGCAAAACGATCCGGATGCTCTCCGGTACTCTCAGCCAGATCTCTCCTGTCACAAGAACTCCCAGCATCTCCGTGGAACCGATGCCCGTAGAGAACGCACCCAGCGCGCCGTATGTACAAGTATGAGAATCTGTTCCCACAATAATATCCCCGGGGCACACGCGTCCGTTTTCCACCATGATCTGATGGCACGGTCCGGCAAATTCAAAATAGTTGGAGATCCCATGCTGCCGCGCCCACTCTCTCGTAAATTTCACGATTTCTGCCTGTTTGCTGTTAGCGGGCGGAGTATAGTGGTCTGATACAATGGTGACCCTGCCAGCGTCCCATATGGAATCTCCAAGCACCTTTAATTTCTCCGCTATCTCTACCCGGGGGCCAAGAATATCGTCCATCATGGCGCCGTCCACTTTACACCACACGATCTCCCCCGGCCTTACACTCTTTTGCCCGCATCCCCGGGCAAGTATTTTTTCTGTCATCGTCATTCCCATGTTCCGCACCTCTGTACCGTCATTGTCATTTCGTGTTCCCCGCCTTTATACTACCTGTTCTTTTACCAGCAGTTTTACACTCTCTTCCGACATATCTAGATGCTTCCTCAATATTTCTTCCGTATCCTGTGACAGAGTGGGAGCCGGTCTGAATGTATCAATCTTATGATTGGTCAGCTTAATCTGGTTTCCGGTCATTTTCAGTTTCCCTGCTTTCGGATGGTCGATTTCCACAAACATCTCCCTTGCTCCCGCGATATGCGGATCTTTCGCAACGCGGTCGATCGTGTTGATGGGAGCGGCGGGAATGCCCGCATTAAGCAGCAAATCTACAATCTCATCAATCTTCTTATCGCGGAGCCATTCTTCAATGATGGGTTTAAGCTCTGTGTGATGGAGCACTCGGCTGTTGTTGCAGCTAAACCGCTCATCCTCCAGCAGTTCCGTCTTTTCCATCTGCTCACACAGCAGCCCGAACAACTTGTCATTTCCTGCGCCAATCACCACCGAACCATCGGAAGCTTCAAAAGAATCGTAAGGATAGATTGCCTCGTACCTATTCCCGATCCTCTCCGGTACTTTTCCGGTACATAGGTAGATGATGTTAATGATCTCAAGCGAGGATACCATGGAATCCACCAGAGACACATCTACCTTCTCTCCTTCTCCGGTTTTCATCCTGTTGATATATGCTGCCAGGATCCCGGTGCAGCAGGACAGACCGCCCATCACATCGGCAATGGCAGTTCCTGTCCGGGTTGGCTTCCCGCCCGGCCATCCGGTGGTACTCATCAGTCCGCTCATCGCCTGCCCGATAATATCGTATCCGGCTCTTTGCGAATAGGGGCCATAATGTCCAAACCCTGATACACAGCCGTAAATCAGCCCAGGATTGACCTTTTTCAGATCCTCGTACCCCAAGCCCAGCTTTTCCATGACGCCCGGTCGGTAATTCTCAATCAGGATATCGCTTTGGGACACAAGCCTACGCAAAATGTCCTTTCCCTTCTCGCTTTTCAGATTCAGGGTCATCCCTCTCTTGTTGCGGTTTAAGTTCATGTAATACGCGCTCTCTCCATTGATGATCGGGAAGTTTCCTCTGGCATCGTCTCCTTTACCCGGCACTTCTATTTTGATCACCTCCGCTCCCATATCAGCCAGCATCATACCACAGTACGGTCCTGCCAGCACCCTCGTCAGATCAAGAACCTTTACTCCTTCCAACAGTCCTTTTCCCATTTTTCTGCACCTCCTTGCGAATTTGTCCGTATTGTAGTATCATTTCCATAACTTGTATGTGGTATTTGCAACGGAGGTGTAAAATGATACTGAACGCAGACATACTTTCCCACATTCCGCTTTTTCAGGGCATCACAGTGGACGAACTTGCCCGGCTTGACACAGTACTTTATCCCCACATAAAAAATGCATCTTCCGGCGAGTTTCTCTCCTACCCGGAAGATGTAATAGAAGATACCGGAATCGTTCTGGAGGGCAGGATTCACATGATATCCGAAGATTTCTGGGGGAATCAGAATATTATTGCAGAATTTACAAAGAATACGCTGTTCGGGGAAGCACACAGCATCTCCCGAACTCCCCTTTTCTTCTCCCTTGTCGCGGTAGAGCCGTCAAACCTGCTTTTTATCAGGACACAGCAGATACTGAATGCCGCACGCTGCGGTGACAATGGGATTTTGAAACTGTATCACAACCTGATGACCATAATCATCCAAAAAAAACTAAACTATATGAAAAAAGCAGACATCCTCTCCCGCAGAAACCTGAGGGAAAAAGTCTCTGCCTTTCTCTCGGAGGAATATCAAAAAAATGGGACTCCCTCTTTTACTATCCCTTATGACAGACAGCAGATGGCAGACTATCTCTCCGTCGACCGCTGTGCCCTTTCCAAAGAACTGTCCAAAATGAAAAAAGAGGGGATTCTAGATTACAGGCATAGCTGGTTCCAGTTAAAAACATTATAAATTTTACAGACACGTTGCAAAAGCAACGTACTTCTCTGTTTTTCCAGTGTATGATGGCGGCATAATATATAAGATTGTCAGCGGCATGGAACCCCTTGACAGCCAACGCCGCGGAAAGGAGAACAACTATGAAAGTAACAAGCAGTGGAATCGTGAATGGAATCATTCAGGACAAATACGGAAAGAGGGGTGCGTGCAACGAACTCGGCATGCCGACATATTCTCTCCCCCTGTCCATCAAAGACGCACCGGAGGAAACGAAAAGCTTTGCCGTCGTGATCGACGACAAAGATGCTTTCCCGGTGAGCGGTGGATTCACATGGGTACACTGGGTTGCCGCAAATATCTGCAGAACAGAATTGAGAGAAAACGAAAGCCAGACGGCAGATGATTTTGTCCAGGGCGTCAACTCATGGCTGAGCTTACAGGGCGGAAGCCACCCGGCAGAATCCTGCAGTTACTACGGAGGCATGGCTCCGCCGGATGCCCCGCACATATACGACATCCATGTCTATGCCTTGGATACTGTACTAGATCTGAAAGATGGATTCTACATGAATGAGATGTACCGAAAAATGAAAGGGCACATTCTCGGGGAGGTAACCATCAGTGGAGAATATGCTAACTGAGATTAAACATGAAGATAACAGAATACGAATCTCAGAAACCCTCATCGTCGGGATTCTTCTGACAATGTCAGGAGGATTTCTCGACGCTTACACTTATCTATACAGGGGAGGGGTTTTTTCCAATGGTCAGACCGGAAATCTCGTTCTGCTGGGCATCCAACTGGCAGAAGGGGATTTTCAGGGTGCGTCCTATTATATACTCCCCATCTTATCGTTTCTGTTCGGCGTATTTCTTGCAGAAAATATTCATCGGCGTATGAGCAGGGCAAGCTATATAAAATGGAGACATATCATACTTATTCTAGAAATCCTTCTCCTGACCGTGTGTATGTTTATTCCTGCCGGCTCAAACCGAGTGGCCAACATTATCATATCCTTCATTTGTGCTCTACAGACACAGGCTTTCAGATCACTTCATGGGCTGTCCTATATCTCTGTCATGTGTACAGGAAATCTGCGCAGCGGAATACAAGAACTGTGCGCATATATCCATGTCCAGGACCGCAGACATCTTGTAAACTTCAGACATTATTTTCTCATTGCAGGCAGCTTTGTCGCAGGAGCCCTAGCAGGTTCTCTTTTCAACGGTATTCTAAATGGATTTTCACTCATCTTGCCGATTACTCTGCTTTCCATTGTATTGATTATGCTTTTTCTTAAAAATCAACTCTTGAGACTGACTGACCGATTTAATCTGCGGTGGTTTGATCACTAACCGTACTTCTCCGCATTTCAGCCAGAATATATTTTATATACTTCATTGGGGCAAGCCCATTCGCTTTGACAGTCTCAACCATGGTGTAGATCCCACCACTTACGGCAGCTCCAAATTCTTACAATACTGTCCGCGTTTTATCATAGGTAGAAGGCCTCCATTAGCTGATCAGATCCTCCAGTTGTTCCAGTAGCTGGGGAAGTATTTCCAGATAAGTTCCTTTAATTCCTCTGCCGTCATCTGCTTCGTATCGTAACGGTCATAGGGAACCTCAGTCTTCATCCGGGCGCACATACTCTCAAAGCGTACATTATCTTGGCCCGGTCACCGGCACTGTTTATGCTTTGGCGGTAATGATAGTCTCGAATAGCCCTTTGGTATACCTCGCTGGTATACTGCGTTTCCACGGTCACAATGGATAATGGTACCTTCCAGAGGCGAATATGTGGTCGGAGCCTTCTCTAATGTATGGACATACAAACCCGCTTTCATGCCTGTCCCCATTACCAGACCGAAGACACCAAGATCAAAGCAGTCAAAAATCGCAGATACATACGGTTTCCAATCGGACGCCTTAATCTCCATTATATTCGCCACACACTTTTCCAGTAGGGCATCCGATTGGAATTTCCATATTAACAGGTCATCAGCTTTCATGGCTTCCCGGTGGGCTTTTGTAATCCCATTGGGTTTCTTTTTAATCGATAGCTTGGAACGATCTGAAACATGACCCGGTACACGGTACACTCGCTGGGTATAGGGACTCCCCCGGCTGCTTCAGCATCAGTGTCTCATATAAGCTGTCAACTTTTTATACCACACTAGGTTTCGCTGCACATTCTTATTTGAAGCTTACTCTGATTTGCCAATGATCCCCCTGCATTTTAGAAAGCCGATGGGGTAGGAAATCTCCCCCATCGGCATCAGATTTACTTACGTTGTTTTATTTTTTCTCCGGTTACGCTTATTTTGCATGCCGAGAACTCCAAGAACGCTTATTATAAATGCTCCAGCAATAACTAAAACATGTAGACCCACCAAGTCATTATCTCGCGTCTTCGGCGGGATCTGAGCTTTTTTCTTTCCTTCTGACTCGGACGCTGCAACGGTGTTTTGAACAGTTGGATCTGCTTGAATTCCCGAAGCAGAATCCGGAACCGACGGCTGCCCAGGATCCGGATCCAGGACTGGTGGCTGCCCCGGATCAGGCTCCGGATTGGAAACGGCTGTAATTGTCAGGGTACCACTCACATAACCGGCAATTATATAATTCGCTCCCGCATCGGCTCCGGCAATGCTGATAGTATAGATTCCCGGCATACTGGTATCCGCTGCAGAAGTCGTCCGAACGGGCTCGGTAATCAGACTGTCCCCGCTTACAAGACCTTCTACTGTGTAGGTAAATACAGGCATTGCCGCTCCCTGCTCAATCTGGATATTATCAGCTTTGAATGTGAGAGAAGCTGGCTCTATTACAAAAGCAAAGCTTTGGCTTCCTGTATACATTATATCTGTCTCAGGCACAGAAGCAGTCACCGTATAGCTTCCCGCCTGGGAAGGAGGCGCGCTGACCGGTCCGTAAACCTCTCCCGACCGGGTTGTCCCCTCATAAATATATGAGAGATTGTTATACGGTTGAGCAAAACCGTTCTCATCCGTATAAACTGCCGTAATCTCCCCATATCCCTGTATTTGCTGTCCATTGTACACAGCAGCAGTCTGACGGGGAGTAAATGTAATAGTCACCGGGGTTCTGTCCGCGTAACCCACCGTAACTTCAATTGTAAAATCACTGTAGTTTGCCATACCGCTTACTTCTACTATAACGGTATCCGTCATTGAAACATCTGTTATTTCCTTTGAGACAACACTTAGTTCACCCTTCTCATTGACACTTGCAGAAACCAGCCCGTTCTCGGTATAACTTATCACCTTATAGACCGGTACTCCTCCCGCATCTTCCGGTACAAGCCCGGAAAGAAGTTTGGTCACGGATGACGATGCTGTACCTGCAGGCAGATCCACACGCTCATTCTGCGCACTCTGCGCACTTTTCTCGATCCTGCCTCGGCCTGTAAGTGTCACAGTATCTGTGGACAGATCATACCACCTCTGCCATGACCCATCCAGCACAAGACCGCTTCCTATGATGTCGACAGTTTCTGCAGCATCGGCTGCGGCATAGCTCCACACAGGAGCGGAAGCTGTCGGAGTGTCGCCGTCTGCAACTGATCCGGCCAGAGTAATCCGGGGTGTCTGATCCGCAGGAACCTCAACGGTTCCGTCATAAGTCTTTGTAATCAAAGAATCCGAATGGGCCTCAGGAGTCAGTACACGTTTCTCCAGACGTATCGGAATATCTATCTCGGAAGCTGCCAGAGATGCGCTGCCCAGATAACGAAGTTTCAAAACTGTATCTCCTGCAGGAATTTCCTTGTCGCCTGTATTTACTGACAACGTAAAGGAACGATTATCCATAGAAACATTTTGTGGCTCAGATACTTGAATATCACCCACATAAAGGGCAACCTGCCCATCTCCGGCCTGCGACGCCGCCCGAAGAGAACGCGCTCTGGCATCTGTCGTGGCAAAAGTTCCTGTAACAACAATCCTGTCTCCATATACAAACTGGGACGTCGGATTTCCCGATTCATCCTCTGTCTGCGCTGTAAGAGTCGTCATAAGCCCTGTAATCCTAAAGTAAAGATCCACACTGCCCTGAGCGTTATTCTGTCCGGCTATGGAAACAAGTCCGGTTCCCGCATCGGTATTAGAGCCGTAGGCAGCCTTGTAATCATTTGCATCCAAAAGGGATGCATAAGCTTCTGCCAATGTCACCTGCGGTGTGAGTGGACTTCCTGTATATGTCTGATCCGCAATCGGGATGAACATCTCTGTCGTAAGCGTCAGCGGAGTAATGTCAGCCTGCACTGTACAGGTCACTGTTTTTTCTTCCGTTTCTCCGCTTCCTCTGAAGCAGTAGTTGGATGCAGCCGGAGAATCCGAAAGGGTCACGTTAACTGTTACCTTTTTGCCGGCAGCTGCATTTTCATTTTCAAAACTGGCAGTCACAGTGTAATCTGTCCCGGATGTCAGAGTCTCTGAATTTTGCAGTCCCGCTAGCGTTACAACTGCCTCGGCATCAGCTGTACCGTCATAAATCTTGTCTTTTGCCTCAGCATCAGCTGTAAGTACGGCCGGGCTGATTCCGCCCGCAACATGGGCAGAAACTTCTGTTCCCTCCGGCAGACGATAGAAGCCTGCCACATCCACGTTCTCCGCTGCATTAGAAAGCGTCACATTTGTCGCGATAACTTCAGAAGTGTTCGCATTCACATCTGTAAAGGCGTAATCGCCGCTTACGCTCACCTGATCTTTATCAGCTTCAAGTACGCCTTCCAGAGACAGCTTCAGACTGTGGGCATCAGGAACATCGGCTGTCCCATCATAAGTCTTTTTCGCATCTCCAGACAGCACTGCTGTCACTTCTTTCGGAGAAAGAACGATTTTCGTCTGTACAGACGCCGCCTTTTCATCGACGCTGTCGGACAGGCGAAGCTCCAGAACAACAGGATCACCGGAAGCGCCAAACTCTTTATCCTCAGTATTATAAGTAAGCGTATATGTTCCCTCACTGTCTACTTTCACCGTTTTTCCCACCTGAGAGCCGTTTACATATAGCGTAACTTTTCCGTTTGATGCTCCGCTGCTCAGCGCTGCGGCTCCTTTGACAGTTATTGTGTCTCCGTAGGTGAAGTTTGTTTCCTCCGCACTGCCTTTATACGTTCTGGCACTCAGTTCAGGAAGGGGTGCATCTCCCACGATTGTAAAAGTAAGGTCCACTGTACCGGTGTAATTGTTAGTTCCTGTGATTGTAACAGTACCGCTCTCCCTGATGTTTTCTCCGTAAGTAACCTTAAAATCATCCTTCGTAAGCAGATCATATCCTTTTGCAATCGAAATCTTCGGAGTAATCTGACTTCCGGTCCACGGCTGGTCCTCCACCGGCACAAACATCTCTTTCTTAAGAGCTAATGGACGTATGTCTGCCTGGTCAGTCACCTCAGCCTTCGTAGGGGTATCACCGTCAAATTTATAGTTGGCGGCAACGCCTTTATCCTTCAGTGTAATGACTGCACGGACTGTTTTATCCGTACCCGCGTTTTTATTATCAAAAGATGCCGTTACGGTGTAATCCTGATCCAATGTGAGCTGTTCGTCTCCTGCCAGACCTGAAAAAGTAACAGTGACGTCTGCACTCTTTTCGCCATCATAGTCTTTATCCTGAGCAGTAATGGCAGATGTGATCACCGCCTGATTTATACCTCCTGTAACTTCTGTCGTGATTTCTTTATCACCTGCAAGCTGATAAAAGCTTTCCACTCCCGCTGAAGTTGAATCGACAAGTATCAGATCTGAGGCAATTACAGTCTTTGTGCCTGCAGACGCAGACTCAAACCGGTAACTTCCTTCTGCCGTAAGAACAGATGAATCTACGGCAAGTATATCATCCAGCAGGATTTTCATACTGTGGTTCTCAGGCAGTCCGGTAGTACCGTCATAAACTTTTACAGCATCTCCGGTAAGTCTCGCGGTCACCTGTCTGGGAGAAAGGGACACCTTAATATCCTTTACAGCCAGCGCCTCAGACTCTGTTTTTCCACCCAGACGGAGCCGGAGCGAAGCCGTCTCTCCTGAAGCCGGTATAGACTTTTTATTCGTGTAATAGTCAATCTCATAGTTTCCTTTTTCATTTGTCGAGGCTTCTCCAAGCAAAGTGTCACCGTTATATAAATATACTTTTGTGCCTTCATTCACTCCTGACGCCAACCCTCTGACAGTTATGATATCTCCATATATAAAGTCACTAGTCTGTGTGTTTCCTCTGTATGAATCTCCGTCGATCGACGACTGTTCTTCACCGCCTGAAATAGGGAATGTCAGCGTCACCTCTCCCGTGTAGTTCTTTTTGCCTGTAACCGTGACAGATCCCGTGCCGTTAATGTTCTCGCCATATGTAAGAGTATAGTTCTCTTTTGTCAGCAACTTTTCTGTGGCAGCCACTTTGACCTCGGGCTCGATCTTTTCACCGGTGTAAGACTGTTTGGGAATCTTCTCAAACATCTGCTCAGTAATTTCTTTTGGCTTGATCGTGCCTTCGATTGTAAACGGGTCATAATACACGAGCCGGTAACGGGAAGTGGCCGGTGTATTGAGTAGTTTCATCGTAACCGTAACAGACTGTTTTCCCGCATTAGTTTCATTGAAGTGAGCCTCTATCGTATAATCGGTCGTCTGGCGCACAGTGTCATCTCCTACCAGTCCATCCCATTTGATATCGGTTATCGGCACATCCGATGTACCGTCATAAATCTTCTCTCCGAGTTGAATATGTGGCGTCACATCGGCTCTGACAATCTCAGCCCGAATAGTGTATGTCCCATCAAATGGGTGCTTAACCGTGCCGATGCTCGCCGTTGTATTAGTAAGATGATAGAAATCTGCATCTTTCCCTGCCAGAGCAATATTTTTAAAGAGCAAATCATGATCTCCGATTTCTGCAGAGGCGTGTTCGCAGACATATGTGGTATTCACTTCATCCCCATCCACCACATTATCCAGATCCAGTTTTACATTATACTGACGACCGCCTTCTTCCAAAGTAAGGGCCTTTGTTGTTCCGTCATACTCTTTTACGACGTAGCAGCTCTCTGAAGGCGTTGCCGTAAGTTTTATTTTATTCAGAGTGACCGCAACATGAGCAATCTCCAAGTCTGCGCTCTGTTTCTGAGCAGGCACGGCCACAAGAGTGTGGCTGCCTGAAGGAAGTTTTTTGTCATGTGTATTGACTGTAAATTCTGCTGATCCATTTTCTCCGACCATAGCCTCTGCAAGAGGCTCTGATGAAAGAGAACCGTCTTTTTCCGTGTAGTGAAGACTGACTGTCTGACCCTGCATATTTTTCACATGCTCCAGATCGACCTTCATTATCTCCGGATAAGTAAACGTTCTGGAAACCGCTCCGGAGCTGTTTATAGGCGTGAGGGCCGTTTCCGCTTCCAGAGAAGCATCAATTTTAAACGGAAGTCGTACCTCTCCCGTGTAATTGTTTTGCCCTTTTACGACAGCGTATCCTGTTCCCTCAGAGACATTATTTTCATAAGTCACTGTAAAGTCATCATAGGACATAATATCTGCTTCACTGTCCGAAATAGAAAGAAGCGGACGAACTTCTGCTCCCGTGTGAGCCTGATCCGGAATCTTATCAAACATTTCCTCAGTCAAGGTCTTGGGCCTGATCCTAAAAGTTGTACTTACAGGCTCCGTCGGATAGGTCAGGTTATAATTGTTCATACGATCTGTATTTCGGGGTGTCACCGTCATATAAGCCGTATACGTTCCCACATCAGGAGAAACGTATTCGGCAGTGACGTCATAATCCACACCCATTTCGAGATGTCTGTTCCACCAATGGGAATAGTCCGTAAAAACAGAATCTATGTTAACTTTCGTTGTTCCGTCATAGATACGTCCAGTGTCAGCTTGTATCGATTTTACAGTGAAATCTCCTTTTGTCACAGTTGCCGATATTGTATCCTTGCTGGAATGATAAGTTATTCCCCCCAAGTTCTTCTCTTTCAGCGTGACCTCGATCACATATGTCCCGACATTCTCGGGGAGTCCGTTCGTCCAGTTTACTCCTTTGTCCGTGGAATATCTGTACTGAAAATCACTGTCTGAAGCCGGGGTCGTCCCATAGTACGCCTCGTGAACTATATCCTCTCTCTTTATGCCAGTTCCTTCATATTGCCTCTCAAAACTGCTCTTCAACGAAAGCCGTGAGGAAAATTCCGTCACAGGATCATTCGGATCATAAAAAGCATGTTTTCCAATTTTCTTCACAGATTCCGCAATCTCTGCCGTAGAAGAGTCGTCTTTTTTAATATTTTGCAAAGAATAAAATGCATTGGCACCAATGGATGTAACTCCATCTTTTATGACAACTTTTTTAATGTATTCAGTGCTGTTTCTCCAGGGAACAAGAAACGGATCTTCAAAATCGCGCATGTCTCCCTTTCCGGAAATGGTAAGCACCCCTTCACTAAGTATCCAGGAAAGATTATCCCCAATCCTGCCCGAATCAATCTTGTTCCCATCCTCCAACGCTTCATTATATGTGAATGTATATCGCGGATATCTGGCCTGTATTTCGGCAGGCTCCTCGTATTCATCCAGCTGGTGATAACCGTCCTTTTCTTCCTGGTCAACAAGAAAAAACTGTCCATTCACATTATTGGCTGTACTGTCTGACACAAAATACTTTTCTCCGATCTTGATCCAGCTCCACGCATGCTTCCCGGCGGGAATATAGCCAATGACCGGAATAGACTCCACTCCCGCATACGCGCACAGCAAAGCATTGCCGGCAGAATAACCATCACAGAACGTGCCTCCCTGAACGATCCCCTGCCACGCAGAGTGAGTGCCTCCGTATGAAATATTGTTCTTAATCCAGTTCCAGACAGCAGTATATTTTTCATAATCGCTGTAAAGATCGTTTTCCGCACGGTAGGGATAGAGTTCGCCCCCGGGAGAATACAGATTCTGCACAAATTTTCTGAGTTCTACTTCCTTTTGATAGTTATGAAACCAGGGATTTCCGCCTGTCTTGATGGTGATGGTATACCCTCCTTCTCCATCCCATGCGAAATTAATTGGGGATGTCGTAAACCGATGTCCCGCGGCATAGATATACCGCCAGTAAGCAAAACTTCTCTCTGCGGATAACGCCTCTCTTGCATCATAGACAATTTGTTCCGCTTCGCGCCCCCACCATTCATATATTTCATCCTGAGTGGCATCTGGTCCAAGTCCGGTAATGTCACCCATATCTTCTTCCTTAATCGTCAGCTTAGCTGATACAAGACCGTCCCACAGGGGATACTTCTCCACGATAAAGTCAACAATCTGATCCCGCTGGCTTCCATCATAATCTTCAATGGTCATACTCCCCTGGCCTTCTGATTCAACTCCATCCGGTCTCCAGTACCAGGGAACCCCCGTAAGCCCCGGTTCCTCAGCCGTGACATCCCTCCTTTCATCCTCCTCTGCTACGTCTGCCACGGTATCAAAAGCGCTCTCTGCAAATGATGTTATGGGCAGCGTTCCCGACAGAAAGCTTACTGCCATAAATAGGGCAAGCAATCTACGAACTTTACTCTTCATCCCTATTCCCTCCTGTATATATGAATACAAAATTATTCTCTATCTGTAATATTATACTCCTTTTTATGATGAAAAGGAAGAAAATATGATCCATGATTTTCGTGTATAGTAGGTAGTACTATTGACTTACTACCTCAAGAGCCTTCTCTAGCTGATTATCCACCTCCGCCCCCTCTTCGCTATACACGTTCTCTACTTCCACATCCGGCTCCACTCCTGCTCCGTTGATGCTCCTCCCGCTGGGAGTATAATATTCCGCGATCGTGACCTTCAGATAAGTGCCGTCCCCCAGATCCATAAGCTGCTGGACAACTCCCTTGCCGTAAGTGGTCGTTCCCACGATCTGCCCGACGCCGTAATCCTGGACAGCTCCGCTGAAAATTTCCGACGCGCTGGCGCTGTACTGGTTCACCAGGACTGCCAGAGGTTTCGTAAACTCATGGGACCCGTCGCAGGTGATCTCATCTGTGTTTCCGTACTTATCCTTCGTAGAGACGATCGTTCCCTCCGGGAGAAGGAGCTTCAGCATATCAGTAACCGTGGAAAGATTCCCTCCGGGATTATTTCTCAGGTCGATCACAAGCCCCTCCATGCCCTGTGCCTCCAGGTCTTCCAGAGCTGCCTTAAACTGGTCGTAGGTCACGTCATCGAATTCGCTGACCGCGATATATCCTGTCTGCCCGTCCTTCATCTCGTACTCAACTGTCCGGATTTCTACGATATCCCGGGTAGCTGTCGTCTCTATCTCCTTACCGTCACGCAGAATATGGAGAGTCACATCTGTCCCCTTTTCTCCTTTGATCCAGGACACCACAGTACTCAGGTCGACGCCGGCAGTCTCTCTGTCATCCACCTGATACAGGATATCCCCCTCACGGATCCCTGCCTTTTCTGCCGGTGAATCCTTATACACGTTCACGACCGTGATCTCACCGCTGTCAACACCCATTGACATTGTTGCGCCGATCCCGGAAAATTCTCCGCTGGTCGTCTCCAGAAGAGACTGCGTTTCCTCTTTATTATAATACTCTGTATAAGGATCTCCCAGCGCGCTGGCATATCCCGAGTAAATTCCGTCTATCAGCGAATCCTTATCTATCTCATCTTCATACAGATAGTACCTCTCGATCAGGCCGTTTATCTGGTCCAGCTTATCCTGCACATCCTGTTCGGAAATGTTTTCAGAAGCAAAATTCCCTCTGAACATTCCTCCGCCGATCTGCCAGATGCTCCAGACTCCGGCAAAGATAAATATTGCTGCCAGAAATCCGGCAAATGCCCCCAGCCAGAATCTTTTTGTATGTGATTTCTTTTCTGCTTCCCTGTCCATAACTGCTTATCTCCAATTTCTCCTGCTTTTTTCTGTTTCCTGTATGATCTATAAGAAAAGACAAAGCAGAACGCTTCTTCCGCTTTGTCCTCCCTCGTTCTATTTCTGCCTGCAGCCATGTGTCTTCCACATGCTGCTATGTATCACAAATACAAATCCGGGTTCACCGCAACACCGTTCAGCTCTACCTGAAAATGAAGATGGTTTCCAGTGGAATAACCTGTTGTCCCGACTGCGCCGATCTGCTGCCCCTTCTCTACATACTGTCCTGCCGTTACAGCTAACGCGCTGTGGTGCATGTACTTTGTGACCAGCCCATTTCCATGGTCAATGACTACCCAGTTGCCGGCGCTGCTGCTCCAGCCGGCGATCGTGACCCTTCCGGCCGCAGCCGCATAAGTCGGGGTCCCCTCAGGCGCGGCATAGTCATGGCCCTTATGGGGTATCGGATCGAAATCTCTCACCTCGCCGAAATAACTGGACTGATATGAATATCCCGGACATGGGTGAGTGAAAAATCCGTTCCCGCTGACCACATTTGGACCGCCCTGAATCCAGTTCGTACCGTTTTGCATCTCCTGACGGATTCTTGCCTCTTCCGCTGCCTGAGCCTCCAGCTGTGCGAGAAGGCCGGCATTTTCATCGATCTTATCCTGGATCTCCGTAAGCTTTGCTTCATTGCTGTCGATCAAAGTCTGTACTTCTTCCTGCTGAGTGATCAAATCCGTCTGAAGTGTGTTCAGTTCCTCATACTCAGTCTGTATCTGCTCTTCTTTTTCTTCCACCGCTTTAACGGTATCCTGATATCGGATCAGCTCATTTCTATCATATTCAGAAATCTGGGAAACATACTCCGCTTTATTAAGAAAATCTCCCATATTCTCACTTTCCATGAGAACCTCAAAAAGCTGATTCCCGCCGCTCTCGTACATATACTTGATGCGCACTTTCATGCTTTCATACTGATTGCTCGCATCGATCTGCGCCTGAGCCAGCTCGTTTTCCACTTGCTCGACCTCGGCTTTCTTTGCTTCCAGCTCAGCCCTGGTATCTTCCATATCTTTAATGATCGTGTCAAGCTTTTCCGACAGGCTTTCCTTCTCCGCCTCAGCGGCGTCTTTCTGCTCTTCCAGCTCGTCCGCCTTCTGCTGCGCATCATTCAGAGTAACGGCATCAACATGATACGCCAGCCCCGCTGTCAGGGCGAGCGCCATTGCCAGTCCTCCCAGCCTCCTCATTCGTCTTTTCATAGCACAGTCTCCTCCTAATCACTATACTTTCAGGTGCTTGCGCACAGTGAAGAAACTTCCCAGGAAACCGATCCCGATCCCCATCACCAGTCCGACCGGAAGAAGGATCTGATAAACAGTTCCTACCGGCAGGAAATCGATAATATTCTGAAGGATACTGAATTTCTCCACGATATACTGTACCGCTTTATCATACAGGAAGTACAGAAGCACAAGGGGTATCGCCGCGCCGAAGATACCGATAATCAGACCTTCGATCACAAAAGGCGACCGCACCACAAAGTCTTTGGCACCAATGTACTTCATAATCGCTATCTCTTCCTTCCGGACTGTAATACCCATGGTAACTGTATTACTGATCAGGAAGATAGACACGCCAAACAGGATGATGATGATCGCGACAGACACGACTGCCACAAGCGTATTCACACTGGACAGTGTGTTTGCCACCACGTCTGAGCGGTTGACCTCCCTGACTCCATCAAGCTTCTGAGCAAATTCTACAAGTTCTTTCTGTGTCGCGGACAGAGAACGGCTTCTCGCGAGAAGGCTCTGGCTGTCATCCATCGTTTTCATGTACACTTCATAGTTGTCGGAACTTGCCAGCGGGTTGTCATCCTTGAACCCTTCCGCAAGCTCCGGGTTGTCCCCGAAATACTGTTTCTGGAACTCTTCCCACGCCTCATCAGCCGAGACATACACTACTTCCGACACGCCTTCGTGGCTTTCCAGTTCTTCCCCGATCTTCCGCTTCTGCGCATCCGTGGCATCCTCCTCAAAAAACACGGTGATCGCCACGCCTTCCTCTGCTGTCCTGATAATATGCTGAAAGTTCACAAGGATCGAAAAAAACAAACCAAACAGAAAGATACAAGCTGACATCGTCGCAATGGATGCGAGAGAAAACATCTTGTTCCTCCAGATATTTTTAACGCCCTGTTTCCCGACGTATGCTGCTGTACTAATCCTCATCTATATACCCACCTTTTTGTTCATCACTGACGATCACGCCCTGTTTCATCGTGATAACGCGCTCGTTCATCTCGTTTACGATCTCCTGGTTATGAGTAACGACAAGGACTGTCGTCCCGCGCTCGTTTGCCTCCTTAAGAATGCTCATGATCTCCCATGAGTTCGTCGGATCCAGGTTTCCTGTCGGCTCGTCGCACAACAAAATGGCAGGCTCATTTACGAGAGCCCTTGCAATTGCGACACGCTGCTGCTCTCCTCCGGAGAGTTCCTTCGGGAAGGACTTATATTTCTGTGCCAGTCCTACCAGTGAAAGCGCGGCAGGCACCTTTTTCTTGATCACTCTGGTGGGAGTCTCTGTCACGCGCAGCGCAAATGCGATATTCTCGTAAATATTTCTGTCTTTTAAAAGACGGAAATCCTGGAAGACAACGCCAAGTCCCCTTCTGTATTTAGCGATATGGCGGTGCTTCATACGGTTTAGATTCTGTCCGTTTACGATGATCGTTCCCTCGGTCGGATTCAGCTCCTTCATAATAAGGCGGATCAGAGTGGATTTGCCCGAACCGCTGTCGCCGACGATAAAAACGAACTCTCCCCGTTCGATCTTAACGGAAACACCGTTAAGAGCAGCATTCCCTTTGGAATACTCCTTCGTCACGTTCCTTAATTCAATCATATGTTCCTCCTAATTATTCATACTCCTGCGTATTTCTAGTACTCTAATGACTCCATGTATTTCATGTACTTCACGACCATAAGCGCGATCTTGAACGTGATCGCATCTTCAAACACACGAAGATCCAGCCCGGTGCTCTTCTGGAGCTTATCCAGCCTGTATACAAGAGTATTTCTGTGAATGTAAAGCTGTCTGGACGTCTCTGATACATTGAGACTGTTCTCAAAGAATTTGTTGATCGTCGTCAATGTCTCCTCATCAAATTCATCCGGAGATTTCCCCTCGAAAATCTCTTTGATAAACATTCTGCACAGCGGGAGCGGGAGCTGATAGATCAGACGCCCGATACCCAGAGTCGCAAACGCTATGATATCTTTCTCATCGAAAAAGATTTTCCCGACATCAAGGGCAAGTTTTGCTTCCTTATAAGACTTGGAAACCTCTTTAATATCATTGACAATGGTTCCGTATGCTATGCGGATCCGCTCTTCCTCTCCCTCGCTGTGGAGCGTGTCCAGCATTTCCTTCGCCGTCTTATCAAGTTCCCTGCCGCTTTCCTTATCCGTCAGTTCCTTGACCACAATGATATTCTTCTCATCCACGGCAGTAATAAAATCTTTTGACCTGCCGCCGAGAAGACTCCTCACATTTTCAAGCGCCGCGTTATCTTTTTCGTGCGATGTCTCAATAATAAAGATAACACGTTTTGCTTCTGTGTCAATATGTAATTTTTTCGCGCGGTTGTAAATGTCTACTAAAAGCAGGTTGTCAAGAAGAAGGTTTTTTATAAAATTATCTTTGTCGAATCTCTCCTTATATGCCACAAGAAGGCTCTGGATCTGAAATGCCGCGATCTTGCCGAGCATATAAACGTCCTCGCTGTCTCCGTCTGCCAGCAGTACATACTCAAGTCTCTGCTCGTCAAAGATCTTGAAAAACTGACAGCCCTGAATCACCTGACTGTCCGCAGGAGATTCAACAAAGGAAAGCACAGCCTCGCTCCTGTCCTGTCCGCTCTCAAATGTAGCCGCCAGTTCTTTTCCCTCTGTATCAAGAACACAGAAATCCACTCTTGAGATTCCCTTTAGCCCCTCGATCGTATTTTGCAGTATCTGATTAGAAATCATGTTTTTCCCTCCGCTCCTTTAGTTATACCATGTACATTTTTCACAAATTTTGACCCCAAATAACTTCTTCCGTCCACATACTCATGTAATATATTAATGCAAAACATCAAAAAAAGAAAGAGGAAATGCATTATTTTTATGCATTTCCTCATGATTTTTACAAAAATTTCATAATTTCTTCTATATACATTCTTCACAAAATACGGGAGATCTCCTTCTACTGTTCTTTTCCGACGCGCCAGGAGAACAGAGACTTCCTGAAAAAATGTTTCAGCCTGCGGGTACCGGATACTTCTCTCAATACTGCCCCGCATCCCAGCCAGACTTTCGCATTGAGCAGCGCTCTGTTCCTTCCTATAAACCGCTCCTGATAAGGAGGTTCCAGAACCGAAAGGATACAATCTGTTTCTGTACCGTTAATCTCATTGATTACGCTCTCTTCTCTGTTATCATCAGGTCTTATCACCCCGCTGCCTGCAAGCCTGATCCCCCTGCTGTATCTGCGCACTGCATCCGCCGTGTGCAGCAGTTCCTCCTCTGTTTCTGCCAGCAGGAATATTTTCTTTTGGTTTTTCTGAAGATACTTTAAAAACAACTTTAAAAAAGTATGGTCCGCAGTCTCCTTTTCCAGATTTCCGCCCCCTGCGCCTGCCGCCCTGAGAATCTCTGCCTCTCCTGGTATCACAAGCCCGCACTCTTTTATCAGTTCTTTCCACTCCATGTCCTCCCTTCCATTCATCAGGTCGTTCATGGACAAAATCTCTATTGTATCAACCAGGTCGTTTTCCATAAACTGCATTGCCCGAAGCATAGCTTCTTTTGCGGTAAGGCAGTCCAGTACTACACCCATAACTTCTATGCTATCTGCCATATCTACACCACCTGTTGTCTCCCCAGTTGTACAATTTTATCAAATATCTTCTTTTTTGTAAAGATTTTACTGTTCCTGCTTCTTCTTTTTCGTCACCAGTCCCCCTATTCTCCCTGTCTCTTTCGAGGTCAGCGACTTCCACCCCTGGGACAGCACCTTATCCAGAAGCCCTAACTCCTCCGCCACTTCATACTTCAGTTTTTCCTCCGGTTCCAGATTCTTAAGATCTATCGGTTTTTCCTTCTTCTTACTCATGACAAATCCTTCCTTCCGTCTTCTTTCCCCAGAAGTATTGCCGGGCCCTCCCTCAAATATACAAATCTGTATTTGTAGGGGCCTGTGATTGAGTAAAACGTCCGAAAACAGTGAAGCGCGGTTATAGAAGACGTATTCAGCGCGGGGATATGGCTGGCATCGGCTCCGCTCTATGAGGCAGGAAAAACTACGAAATCCGGAACTATGCTAAATACAGAAATCAGCAGGCGGCAACTCGCCTTCGGCTCAGACAATCCACCTGCTGATTTCAACGCATAGTCCCGGATTTCTACTTTTTCCAGGCCTCATTCCGAAGTCGCCTCAACCACCCATATCCCCGCGCTGAATTGGTTCGAAAAGGCGCTTCGCTGTTTTCTGGTTTTGCTCAAGACGGAAGGCCCCCGACAAATGCTGCGTTTAAAAACGTAACGAGAAGGGAACTTTCCCGGCAAAAGATAAAACTACTCTGGTCAGGAGAAACTTACAACGAAGAGGATTTTCCAGCTAAAAGATAACCTTCCCCCAGCTGGCAGAATTCTATCACAAGAGAGGCGAAGCTTGCTGGGCCAAATCGAACGGCTAACCCTCTCCCGGAAGTCCGCGTCACCTTCCGTCCGATAAAAATTCCTGTTTCGCCACAGAAGCTCCCCTTTCACCCACCTTTCGAATCCCGCATTTGCCTGCGGGGACCTTCCGATCGGATGAACCCAGAAAACCGGCCCCCATCACATCGACGGTTTTCGGACGTCACATTCACAAAGAAGGCTCCCCCGCAAATCCAGATTTTACTCTGTCAGGCCTTCCGCCTCGATGACTTCTGCCACGCTGTCTACGTATTTCGCGCAGATCTCATCTGACGCTGCCTCGACCATGACGCGGATCACCGGCTCTGTGCCGCTCTCGCGCACGAGGATGCGCCCGTCGCTTCCGAGCTCGTCTGCCACCTTCTGCACCGCTGCCTGCACTGCCGGATTTTCCCTTGCGGTCTTTTTATCTTTCACGCGGACATTTTTCAAAAGCTGCGGGAAGATCTTTACTTCATCCGCCAGCTTGCCGAGAGTCTGCTTCTTCTCCAGGATGACTTCCATGAGCATCAGGGAAGTCAGGATGCCGTCGCCTGTCCTCGCGTGTTTGCTGAAGATGATATGTCCGGACTGCTCGCCGCCGAGCACGAATCCGTTCTTCAGCATGTTTTCGTATACGTACTTATCGCCGACTGCCGTCTGCTCATATTTCATTCCGATCTTATCGCATGCCTTGTAGAGTCCCAGGTTTGACATCACTGTTGTGACGATCGTGTTGCCCTCCAGGCGTCCCTGCTCCATGAGATATTTGCCGCACACATACATGATACGGTCGCCGTCCACGACGTTCCCGTTCTCATCTACCGCGATACACCGGTCTGCGTCTCCGTCATAGGCGAATCCAACATCCAGCTTTTTCTCTTTCACAAACTCCTGCAGAATATGGATATGGGTGGAGCCGCAGTCCGTATTGATATTTGTGCCGTCCGGCTCGTTATTGATCACATAGGTCTTTGCTCCCAGCGCGTCAAACACGCTCTTCGCGATAGCGAAAGAGCTTCCGTTCGCACAGTCAAGCCCGATCCTCATGTCTTTAAAAGACCTTGTGGCCAGGGAGATCAGATGCCCGATATAGCGGTTTCTCCCTGCTGCATAATCCACGGTGCGCCCGATCTTCTCTTTTGTGGCAAGGGGGAGTTCTTCTGTCTCGCCGTCAATGTATGCCTCGATCTTCTCCTCGACCTCTGCCTCCATCTTATGCCCTGCACTGTTGATCACTTTGATCCCGTTGTCATAGAACGGATTGTGGCTTGCAGAGATCATGATCCCGCAGTCAAAATCTTCTGTCCTTACAACATAGGAAACACTGGGTGTTGTAGTAACGTGGAGAAGGTACGCGTCCGCTCCGGAAGCTGTCAGTCCTGCCGCCAGCGCATACTCAAACATATAGCTGCTCCTTCTCGTATCCTTGCCGATCACGACTCTCGCCTTGTGATCCTGCCCGAAATACCATCCCAGATAGCGTCCCACTTTAAATGCGTGCTCCACTGTCAGGACGACATTCGCCTCGCCGCGGAAACCGTCTGTCCCAAAATATTTACCCATAGCAATCTACCTCTTGATCTTCCTTAATATTTATGCCGGAGACGGGCTGTTCATCCACTTGCTCTGACACATTCACATTATATTACTATTACATAATGGTTACAAGTATTTCTTTTTTGTTACACAAGTATTTACACGGGAAATTTTTTAGAATATACTGTAAGCGCTGTCCCCGGAATCTCTCAGGATCCGCGTCAGTTTTTACCGGCAGACCAGAGAAAACAAAAAACAGGACAACAGCCTGATGGCTGGACAGAACGGAGGTTTTTATGATAAAAATGATTGCAAGCGACCTGGATGGAACCCTGCTGCAAAATGGCGCCCAGGAGCTCACCCCGCGGGCGGTAAAGCTGATCCATGAGATCACGCAGAAGGGGATCCATTTTGCAGCCGCAAGCGGCCGTCAGTATGACAATGAGCGCCGTGTCTTCCACGAGATCAGAGACGAGATCTCGTATATAGCGGAAAACGGTTCTCTGTGCATCCACCAGGGGAAGGTCATCTCCCGGGGAGTGATACCGGACGGCCTCGTCCGCCGGATCCTGGACGAGATCAAGAAATGCCCCGGATTTGAAATCGTTGTGTCAAAAGAAGACGCCTGCTATATCGAAGACAATGATAAAGAATTTGTCAACCATATTGTCAATGTCATGCACAATACCACAAAGATTGTGGACGATGTGCGGGATGTGGAAGGACCGGTACTGAAGATTGCCATCGCCAATATGGCCTCCCACGGCCTGGAAGGTTATCTGAAGCACCTCCGGGAAATGTTCTCTTCTGAGATCAAAGTAGTGACCTCCGGACATGTCTGGATCGACTTTATCGTGCCGGACTGCAACAAAGGGACTGCACTGATGAAGCTCATGGAACTCTTCGGCGTCAGGCCTGAAGAATGCATCGCCTTCGGGGATCAGTACAATGACGTGGAGATGCTGGAAGCGGCAGGCATAAGCTATGCCATGGCAAACGCGGCCCCCGGTATCGCGGAACACGCAGACTATGTAACGGTTTCCGTAGAAGATGTTCTTGAAGAGATCCTCCGCTCCTCATGAGACAGCGGATCTTTCCCTTATGATCCAACGGACCTTTCCCGCATGAGCCGGCGGATGGTTCTCCGGGATCACACACGGAATTTTTTCTTTATTTCTCTTATGAACTCTTTCCCTTTAAATATGACAAGCCCGAGCAGGAACAGAAGGCTCACGCCCGCGCAGATCACGGATGGGTACGGAACGGATACCACGCCCGACGCGAGCAGGATAAACGGGAGCAGCCCGAACGCCCCTGCCTGCGCCAGATAGAACAGATACTCCGCCGTCTCCATCCTGCACGCCGCGGACACGATCACCATGGACAGCAGGGTCACCAGTGCGGCGAGGGGGATGACATAATCCACGGACCATCCAAGCCAGCCGGTAAATATATCCCACAGCACAGAACCCGCAGACACGATCGTAAGCTGCCACATCCCGTTTTTGAGCGGATTTTTCCTCTTGCGGAAGCCTACCATGATCAGCAGCCATGTACAGAACACCCCGCCCGTCACATATCCGGCCCACCAGGCGCCCGGCGTGAGCAGGTAATCGAGCATCCAGCAGACCACAACTGCCACAGTGCAGGTAAAAGTAAAGATGCGCAGGCCCATGAGCGCTGCCCGCGAAGGCTTCTCACAGCATCCCGGGAAATCATTTTCTTCTACCCGGCAGGCGATTCCCTGCCCTTTCAGTATATTCACGAAATTGCGGCAGATATTGGAATTCATGATCTTTGAGGTAAAGCCCAGCACCAGGGCGTCCCCATAGGAGCAGGAACAGAGCTGGAGCTTATCCGTGCTGGCGAAGAATCCAAACCGTTCAATATACCCCTCATATCCCTCAGGCATCCGGATGCGGCCGATATTGGAATACACGGCTGTCACACTGCGCCCGCCAAGCGTTGTTCCCGCCATGAGGAAAAGATTTTTGATCTCAAGCGGCACCGCGCGCAGGAAAGGATTTTTCTCCAGGCGGACCAGGTCATTCATGCGGCACGATATCTCTTCCCTTAGTGAATCTTTTCCAAACGCTTCTTTCATCCTGCCGACCACATCAGCGAAGCTGGCATTTTCCCCGAGCGTCTGCGCGGTCTCGATCCAGCTCCAGAAATTCGTCATGGACTCTGACGGGAAGAAATTCCTCAGATTCACGGGAATCATCAGCGACACCGGCTTTTTCAGCCTGCTCCTGGGGACTTCCTCATAGATCGCATAGAGGAGAGCCGCCGCAAGAAAGGCGGTCACTGACACGCCGTACTCTCTCGCTTTCGCGTGGACCTCGCGGGCGGACAGTGTCAGCTCCGTGATCTCCATTTCTTCCTGTTCCAGACGCTCTCCCTTCATCTGAAACGCAGGCTTTGACTTCGCTGTCTTCTTCTTTTTCCCTGTATAATACTGGGAGAAGCTGTCCTCCTCATAATCGTTCTGCGTCAGTTCATCTCCATTGTCCACCTCCGGGAAGTCCTCTCCCGGGTGTGCCTGCATCAGATAATTCCGCACAAACTCTTTCAGGAAGTTCATCGCCCCGGTGCCGTCGGTCAGCCCGTGGAACACTTCAAAATTAATCCTGTTTTTGTGGTATGTCACTTCAAAGAGCAGCTTCTTCTGATCCGGCACATAGATCCTGCTGCACGGGGGACGGTTTTCCGGGCGCACTTTCGCCGGGATATCCCTGGGCTCCATGTAGAACCAGAACACTCCTTTCCTGAGGACCGAGAGAAAAAGCGGGTATTTCTCCAGCGTCAGGTCCAGCGCCTTCTGAAGGAGTCCTTCCTGCACCTCTTCTCTCAGAGTACAGTAAAAGCGGAAAACTCTTGTATCCTTTTTTCCCGTGGCCGCGGGGAACGCCTGTGCCGCATTGTCCAGTTTTCTCCACTGGCTCTTTCTTTTTTCCCTCACTGCTGCTTCCTCCTCTCTTTTATAACAGTGCCTGCTCCACACTCAGGAAGCGGTTGATATGACGGAAACTCTCCTGTACATAAAACTGCTGTATCCCCAACGCAAAATACCCGTGGAGCGCTCCTTCTATTCTCTCCACCCTCACCCGGCATCCCGCTTCTCTCAGCTTTCGCCCGTAGTCTTCCCCCTCGTCTCTCAAAGGATCAAACTCCGCTGTAAGTATGAGCGTATCCGGAAGGCCGGAAAAATCCTCCGCCAAAAGCGGGGCGAAATACGGGTCCAGCCTGTCCTCCTCCGTGCGGGCATAGAGCTTTACATAATCTTCCATCTTTACACTGGTCAGGAGATATCCCGTGCCGTTTGTCCTCACAGACTCATAGGGCGAATCCTCTGTATAACAGTTGTAGAGCGCGGGATAGATCAGGATCTGTCTTGCCGGGGAAAAGTCCCCGGTATCCCTTGCCTTCATACACACAGCGGCAGCAAGGTTGCCGCCTGCACTGTCCCCCATGACCGTGATCCGTCTGGGATCGAGCCCGGGCAGGATCTTCCCGCCAAAAAGCGCCGCTGCCACTGCATAGCAGTCATCGAACCCGTCAGGGAATCTGTGTTCCGGCGCAAGGCGGTATTCTGCGGACAGGACAAACCGCCCGGTGGACTGTGCCATCCGGGAGCATACCCTGTCGTAAGTCTCTACGCTCTCCGTGGTCCATCCGCCGCCATGGAAGAAGAGGATCACCCCGGGATCCCGGTTTTCCTCTCCCGATACAGCCCCGTTCCCGCTCACAGCGACCTTCTCACTTACATCCGCTTTCTTGTCCACAGTTGCTTTCTTGTTCACAGTTGCTCTCTGGCTCACAGTTGCTTTCTCGCTCACAGTTGCTTTCTCGCTCACAGCCGCTTTCTCGTCCGGGAAATACAGGCGTACCGGGACTTTATAGCTGCCGTTGTAGATTTCCGTATCCAGTTTTTTCAGAAAGATCCGCATGGGATCCAGTTTTTTCAGATCCGCCAGGCGCCGCGCGGACTCCACCTCGATATTGCCGTAGGACAGCGCCTGAAGGATCGCTCTTACTGCCTTTGTCATCGTCTCTCCATTATCTCAGTTCCACGACCGCGTACGGCGCGCTTTTCTCATCGCAGAGTTCCACGATATAGCCTTTCTGCGTCTTTGCCGTCCTGGGGTAGATCATATCTCCGAGTACAGCAGATTTCCTGTAATCCACCCTCACCTGCCCCACGTCCAGATCCGCAGGGAGCATTTCCAGCGCCATCTGGACATACTGGCAGTTATTCACATGCTCGTTTGTGTCGATATGGTATTTTCTCACAGGGAAAGGCTCCCCGTCTTCCAGTTCCTCCGGCACAGTGATCTTCCGCCCTTCGTAGGGCATGTCCAGGGGCTCATGCACGCCGTAGGGGGCGATATCCCCTTCCGCCGGGCGGCAGGGACGCCCCTTCTCCAGATCCATGAACACCCAGATGGAATTCGCGCATGCAGTCACATTTCCCGCCTCATCCTTCAAATAAAAATTGCGGTTTCCGAAAAGTCCTTTGAATTCTGTGGCAAAGGTGCCCACTGTGATCTTCTCGCAGAGCTTCGGGCATCGTCCGACCACGATCTGCCAGTAGGAAAGCACCCATGCTTTTTTCTCCTGCCTGAGATGCTCCATCCCCAGCCCTACTGTTTCCGAATGGAACGTGCTGCAATCCTGAAAATAGTTGATCAGCGCCGGCAGGGTCATTGTCCCTCTGTGTCCGATCTCACTGTACCTGACTCTTGCTTCAAATTCGTAGCTGTTATTTTCTGCTCTCTGCATACTGCCGCACTCCTCTGCCTGGTTTATTTTTCCGGTCCTTCTTCCGGCTTTGCCACATAATCATAATCCACTGTTATCACACACTCGTATTTGGGTTCCGCTTCTTTGATCCGCTCCGCCAGCCTGACCGGGAGCTCCTTTCTCGTCTTTTCGTCATATTCTATGGGAATCACCATGTCAAAAATGAGATTGCTCTGCTCCTCTCCGTGCACGACCCGGAAATCATGAATACTGCACGACGGGTCCATTTCCTTTAGCATAGTTTCCACATTCTCACGGACACGCAGCACTCTTTCATCCTTCATTTCTACGGGATCCATATGTATGACAAGAAAGATCCCGAGCTTCTTTGACGCCTCCCGCTCGATCCGGTCAATGATCTCATGAGACTGTTCGATATCTATATCATTCGGCACCTCCGCGTGGATAGAAGCCATACTCCGCCCCGGACCGTAATTATGCACGATCAGATCATGCGTTCCTGCAATCCCGTCAAAGCTCTCCACAAATTTCCTGATGCGGTCATATGCCTCCGGATCGATCGCCGCCCCAATCAGTGGCTCCAGTGTCTCTCTGGCAATACCCACACCGGCCCACATGACCACAAGAGCAACGCCGCCCCCCACAAAACCATCGATATTGATGCCTGTGAGCCCAAAGAAAATAATAGAAAAGATCGTAGCTCCTGTTGTCACCACATCACCCATGGAATCTGTGAAAACGGCCATCATCACCTTAGAATCTATCTTCTGCCCGAGCTTCCTGTTGAACATCCCCAGCCAGAGCTTCACAGCCACAGACAGGGCCAGGATAATAACGGACACTGCCTGGAAATTCAGTTTCTCCGGCGTCCATATCCTGCTGAAGGAATCTTTCAGGAAGGTGAAACCGACTTCCAGCACAAGAAAAGACACGATCAGAGCCGCAATATATTCGATCCTGCCATGCCCGAAAGGATGGTCTCTGTCCGCCGGCTTCTCCGCCATCTTGACCCCCACAAAGCTGATGATGGACGATCCTGCGTCGGACAGGTTGTTAAATGCGTCCGCTGTGACAGAAACGCTGCGGAGCACCAGGCCCACGATAAATTTTACGATAAAAAGCAGCACATTACAGAAGATACCCACAATGCTGGCGAGCACCCCGTATGCCGTCCGCACGGATATCTTCTCTACGTCTTTATAATCCTTTATAAAATGTCTTACCAAAAATTCTGTCATTGCTATTCCCTTTGCCAGAAAAACCAACTCACCTTAAAATCTGATGTGGCTGTTATCCTGGAATACTCCTCTTCTGTCAAAACATTCCTGAGCTTTTCCCTGCCCTCTTCCGGCACGACCGCATTGGCGGAGTCCAGAAAGCAGAGCCCCGGATAGAGCACACACCACCAGTTATGTCCTTTTGCCGCGCCGATCTCTATGCGCAGCGCCTCGTAATTCCCCGCCGGGAATGTGAGATCACCGTAGGTTCTGTCCGGAAACCAGCAGGTCGTGACCGCGGCGCTGACAGGATAATCCGCCCCTTCTGCCGCCACAGTCGCCCGGCTGACCGCCTCAATGTCGTCGATATGTTCTCTCATCCATGCTGCTGTCTGGGAAGCGTCATCCATCTCCGGCATGGTTTCTTCCAGAAATGCCAGCAATGAGTCTCTCACTTTCAGCTTCAGCGCCTGATCCGCATCGCTGTCACTGTTGGCAAGTACATGGAATCTCAGGACCTCCTGCGCCAGATGCATCTGCATCTCAGCCTGTGCAGAGGCCTCCGCCCTGGTGCACACGATCCCGGTGAAAATCATGGATATACTCACCGCCAGAAACAGGATGAGCCCTGCCATATTTCTCTCCAGTCTCCGTATGATCTGAATATAGGAACTTTCCATATGTATCTCCTCCATATCTTATCTTTTTCTTTGATATCTTTTTCTTTGATATCTTTCTCTAAGATATCTGGAGTATAGACAGATATGGAAGTTTTATACAGATATGGATATTTTACATATATGAATGTTTTATATATGAATGTTTCGTGCAGTCAGCCTCTATTCTTCGTCCCTGTGCCGCAATGTCCCCACAACTGTATCCACCTGGTTGTTGATATGCTGGCCCGTGATCGCAGTCGCCTTCTCTTTGTCGTGGCTCTCGATGGCTTCTATGATCGCACTGTGCTCTGCCAGAAGCTGGGGATAGCACTCTTTCTTTTTCAGGTATTCGATCCGGTAGCGGTACATCTGCTCCCTCAGATTATTCAGAAGCTGGATCAGTCTCTCATTATCCGTAGCTGCAAAGATTACATCGTGGAACGCCTCGTCCGCCTGCGCGATCAGGGTGATGTCGTCACTGTCCAGCACATCTCTGAAATGGTCCGCCGCCGCATACAGCCCGCCCAGTTCTTCCCTGTCAATGCGGTCGCATGCGAGCTGGACTGCCAGTTCTTCCAGCGCGCAGCGCACTTCCAGAACATCCCTTAAGTTTTTCTCCGTGATCTCCGCCACCTCCGCACCTTTCCGCGGGATCATGAGGACAAGCCCTTCCAGCTCAAGCTTACGGATTGCCTCTCTGATGGGAGTACGGCTCACCCCTAATTTGTTTGCAAGCTGAATCTCCATCAGCCTTTCCCCCGGTTTCAGTTCTCCCCGCAGGATCGCCCGGCGCAGCGTATTGAACACAACGTCCCGGAGCGGGAGATATTCATCCATCGTAACTTCAAAATCAATTGGCATCCTGATCCCTCCTCGCACTGTGTATACTCGTCACATATACCTGCCTGGTCAATGACTTTTCTCTAAGCCGCAGCTGCGCCTCGCGGGCTGCCGCCCTGCTCTCAAACAGGCCAAACACCGTCGGCCCACTCCCGCTCATCATCGCGTTCAGGGCGCCTGCGTCTTTCATTTCCCGCTTGATCTGCTCGATGACCGGATGCATGGGGATCGTCACATCCTCCAGCACATTTCCCATGCACGCTGCCACCTGCTTTAAGCTGTGTTTCTCCAGCCCGTCAATGATTCCGTCAATATCCGGGTGCTCCGCGATCTCCTTTGCGTCCAGCGCTTCATAGACAACCTTTGTGGACACGTTCACCGGCGGTTTCGCGATCAGGACCGTACATTTCGGCATCGCCGGCAGTACGCTCAGCTCCTCGCCGATCCCCTCTGCGAGCACAGTTCCCCGCATGATACAGTAGGGGACATCCGCGCCCAGGCGGACTCCCCTTTCCATCAATTCCTCCTGCCTGAGCCCCAGGCGGAACATCCTGTTCATCCCAAACAGAACCGCCGCCGCATTGGAGCTGCCGCCGGCAAGCCCCGCGGCCACCGGGATATGCTTATTTAATGTAATCCTGACCCCGGCAGGGATATGAAACTCTTCCAGTAAAAGCTTCGCAGCCTTATACGCGATATTTCCCTCTCCCGTGGGCAGGAAACTTAAATTAGATGCCAGCGTGATCCCCGGCGCTTCTGTCTTTTCTATCTTCACTTCGTCATACAGATAGACCGACTGCATGACCATCCTCACGTCATGATAGCCATTCTCCCGTCTTCCAAGTACATCCAGCCCCAGATTGATCTTTGCCAGCGCTTTCAGTTCAATCTGATTCATCATGAGTTCCCCTTTTTTCTGAATTTTCTGATTACTTTGCCAAGAGGGGTCAGACCCCTCTTAAAAGGGGTCTGACCCCTTTTTCTCTTCTGTATGTTGTATACATTGTACTTACAGTATACTCACATTTTCTTTTAAAATCAACAGTTTATCACCTGGTCTGACGTTTTCGCTGTCCAGCCCGTTAATCTCCATGATCCCCTCGACCGTGGTCATATATTTTTTCGCGAGACTCCACAAGTCTTCTCCCGCCTGGACAATATGCCCCACAATGCCTGGGCGTTGTTCCAAAGCGCCTTCATCAACTGGTCTCATCCTTACATCCGTAATCATCTCGATGGGGATCTGCTTCCTCAGGAAGACATCAAAAGCCAGCACTGCTTTTACTTCCACCGCCTCGCTTCCTGCCAGTGTCACGGCAAGCTGTTCCACATGGCTCGACAGGCTGCTCTCAACATGATCCGGCATATCCGGATATTCGATCAGATAGGAAAATGGTATGATGCCCTGCCAGCTTCCGTAAGGTTCCATGTCATCTCCCCGCAGATACAGGAAAGAAAGGTGAAGGATCCCCTCTACCCGTATGCCTTCCTCCGTATGCTGTTCGCTCTCCATCTGGATGCTCCCCTGACTGTGCAGGATCTGCAGCACATCTTCTTTTAATTCCGGGAGCGCCAGCCGCTCTGAAACTTTGCACCTGGACTGGTTCTGCATCAGGAGTTCCTCGTACACGACGTCCCTGGTATCAAACTCGCACGCCTGCTCCAGGGAATACATATCCCGGAGCACTTCTGTCTCTTCTTCCTCATAGATATTCATGCGCAGTGCAAGAGTGGCCTCGATCCCGAGTATCCGCATCTCTCCATCCTCATCCAGCCTGACATCCGCGAGCGTATCTTCAAGAGAATGCCGGATATGATGATACATACTTTCTGTTACGCCGTCGCAGGCAATCCTCCCCTCGTAGGGAACGCTCTGCTCGATCCAGTCTGCCTTTTCATCGGCGGAAAGATACATGCAGAAGACCAGGAGCTCGCCCCGCAGGAGGATCTCATCCTGCCCCAGGCGGATATCCAGCTTGCGGCTTCCGATATCCGCCAGTAAAACCTGACCAATCCCCTCTTTAGTGCCGGGCAGTACGATTTCTTCCCTGATCCTGTATGTATCTTTCCGGGATACCGCGAGCTTCAGAAGATTCAGCTTCTCCATCTTCCGGTAAACAGGTATCCCGCCCTCCACATCCTCTGTCAGCTCTTCGTCACGCAGACGTTCTCTTCCAATTTCCATCTCTGCCATTACCCTCAGGCTTAACTTCCTCGAATTGACTACCGTTCCTGTAAATTCCGTCCTCATGCTGCGGATAAAAAATGTCTCGTTCCCGTCGCTCTCCGCGTAAACCATTTCCTCAAACGGGAGGCTTCCCTCAAGCACAGCCGGTTTAGGATCGCCGGACGCAGTCATATACAGAATCCTGAAATATATTTTGCCCGTGACCTTCACATAGTTTTCCACCGGACGGATATCCTCAGTCCTGCATTCTGCGCTCCCCTGTATGATCCTTCTCACATCCTCCTTCTGCTCAGGTACATTATAATCCTCATCCAGATAAAACTGGTCGAAAATGCTCTTCCCCTCCTGCGTATAATGAATCGGTCTCCTGATAAGTTCCATCTCTCTCCTCCTGTTGATCCTTTTTTGAATAATCAGTCAAATCGGACATCTTTTTCAATATATTCCATCTGTATGACTACGTACGGAAACGTGGTTTTCTCTTTTATCTCCTCCCCCTTCTCCGGTCCCAGAAGATTTGTACGGATATATACTGTATCCTGTGTCTCATATACTTCTTCCACCTCGACACTGTATCCAGATGTGGGCTGAGAGCCATATCCTTCCGCAATATAAAGCTTCCCCTGATCTGCATACGTCATCTTAAAGGGCGTATCTTTTTTTTCTTCAATCAAACTTTTAAACTCCTGAGGAACGTTCTCCTTATCCAGCACCACAAACTTCAGATCATTGGCTTTCTCCGTCTTCTGCGTGCGGACGGCGCAGCCCGGCAGCAGACATACTGCCAGAACAACAGCAATTCCTCCTTTCAGGACATCCCGCCGGACCAGCCTTTTTCCGCCCCCGGTATCGCCTGTACTGCCTCTGTCCATACTACTTTCCCGTCCCCGCAGTATTTTCCATATAATCATATGTGTCCCGCAGAGGAAATATTCGAATGCCAGTCTTTCTACAGATTTCCACTCTCTGCCCCGGAGAATTCCCTGTAACTGCCTCTCCTGCATATGTAGGTTTGTCAAACATATGTTACACCCCAAGTAATAAATTCTTTTAGGATAGTCTGCGGTGATTTCCACCCCA
>CALWDM010000012.1 GCA_944376695.1 uncultured Mediterraneibacter sp.
AATGCGGACAGCCTCGCCCAGGGGGTGTCTCTGGTAAGCGTGACAGACGCGGAAGGCAGGGAATACAGCCCGTCTGAATTTAGTTACCCGGTAACGGAAAACGGAGACTATACCTTTACAGTAGACTACAACGTGGAAGATGGGGAAACCGTCAGGGAAGAAGAGGAAGAACTGACGGTAACGGTAGATGGGATCCAAAAAACTGAGATAGAAGAAGATGCTCCAAGCAAAAGTGGTGAACAGCCAGAACGGATGGCAGTATCAGAACTATTAGCTAGGGCTCAGAATACAGAAGGGCAAATTACGCCTCTTGAGATTCCGGTATATACATCAGAGTCGAATTTGCGTCTCGGGAGTGCGGCCATTTCCTATTCAGGCGGGAAATTCTCCGAGGAACTGACTGAAGAATTGCAGGGGTATCCAGGGCGTGTCTTTGGTTATGCTTACTTTGTTCTTCCGGGAGATGATACAGAGTTCCCTCTGCTGGGGCTGTATCCTCTGTATAATGAACAAACACAAAAGACAGACTGGTATTATATCCTACAGGACAACAGCGCTACGGGAAGTCAGAATCCCGGAACAGGGGGCGTAGAAGGCCAGGTGGCGATTGAGCTGCCTGAGGATGCTCAAGTCCGGGTGAAATATAAAGTGACGACAGATCCCAAGAACATCGCGAAAAAGTATATAAAACCTGGAGGTGGCACAGATACAGATGCGAACAGCATTAAAAGATGGAGCGTCTCTTTGGTAGAGCAAGGAAGAGCAGGGGAAAAAATCGTAGTCACCTTTACTGTTCCCGCAGAGTATACTTCTGCTGTTGTGGAGGTTTCCAAGGCAGATGGGACAAATATCAAAACTTTTAACACCGCAGATGCGAAAAATACGGGGCTGGAGGAAAATGTAGGAGGAGTCGACGGGCGTTACTCAGGTATCTTTGACATGATAGATCAGGCTGTGACTGTTACATTTAAGGCACAGATTGCCGGGGATACAAACTACAAAGATTTTGGGTTTGCATGGCCCAGATCCGAAAATAAGGATTCTTCTAATTACCTTATAGAGGCGGGAAGAACCTATGCCTCTATCAATACGGACTCTAATGGGAAAGCAGAATATAAAATTAGTTATTTAACAGATTTCAATAGTGGTAGCACTACAACACGTCTTTATGAGGATAAAAACTATCGTCCTTCCGGAACAGTCAAAAATATACCGCTGTATAATGCGGATGATGTGGTGCAAGGTAGACGAATTGCACAGGGAAAGTACAAGACTGGAGAGACGCAGACCATCCAGATACAGTATGAAATGGGTTCTTATAAAGATAATGCTGTTCGTTATACATATATCCCCACCGTTCTGGACTTCTATGTATATAAAGGGGTTGCTTTTGGAGAAAACCCATCAAATAGCAATGTATTACTAGAACAGATTAGTTTGCCACAAAGTAAAAATGAGACTATTACACAACAACTGGAAAGCGGCGGGACAGTAAAGATTACATTAACAGAGCAGAAAAATAGGACTCCTAATGAGCAGGTTGCAGATAGTGACTTTGGCTACGATAGATGGGGAGAGCCATATGATAAGTACTTTGATGGAGGTCGAAACTATAGCCATCCATATTGGGAATATGAGATCAAAGTCAGCGGAACCAGATATCCATATGTGGTATCCCTGTTGGATGACAGTGGAGCCCAGGAAGGCTTTGTTGTAAAAGAAATGAAGGGTGTGGAATTAGGTAAAGCGAAAGCTGATGGATCTGGGGATTCTGAGTACAGTACCTATTTCCAAAATCGAGGTAATAGTGGGCGAAAGGAATATTCTTTGCGTTTGGGCAGTGTGTTATGGGAAATGTACATGGCTGATACACATCCAACTACGAAACGACCTGCTACGATGCTTCATCTGGTTCCCAAGATGGGGTATGGATGGCCCACAATCACTCTGGGAAATACTGCTCCAGGACAGCAGCCGGGGAGAGATATAACACCTCACAAAACCCCAAACGGAAAGACGTACTATACCCATTACATAAGTAGTGCTGAAAGCGGAGGCGACTATCGAAAGGTCGTGACTGAAATCAATATTGCAGCAGAACCGATCACGCTGAATGTAAAGTACGCGGCCAATGGAAGCAGTGAGAATAGTCCCTCAAGCGGAAAAGCAAGCCTTACACCGTCATCGGATCGACATTATGCAGTAGTCCTGCAGGATAATCTAGTTCCTCAGGGGAAATACATGAATGGGTATACTCTTACAATAAAAAACAACAAAGGTCAGACAATTACTATAAATAACCCAGATGATCCAAATAAGAAGTGGTATCCGGGAGACATTTTAGACGTGGAGGACTTGTACTGGCAGATGGCTTCAGCCACAGCTAATGGGGATGGCTTCCTCCTACAGGGACAGGGGCAACCCACCAATACTTATACCATGACTTTTACTGCTGATATCAGCAACACGCCAGTAGAGGGCAGCTACGGAAATGTAGAGTACAAAATCAGAACTCAGGAGAATTATAACGACTGGAGTGGCGACCCGAATTCAGCAGACCATGAAACAATGTATGGTACCGGGTTTAATTCCAGAACAGACAGTGTAATGGCCTACTATGGAAGTAAGGTGTTGATGCGCAACTATCCGGATAAGATAGAGGGAACGCCAACCTATGTTATAAGTAAGTATTCTACAACCGAGACGAAATTAGACCCTAATGGAAACAACCACCAGTTGGATCTAGTGTATCTCATGGGGGCACAGGTTGAGTTTACTGGGCTGAGAAGCAATTTCAGCAATAAACTGGTAGAGAAGCCCGGAAACAGCGGCACATATGTCTATGCCGATGAGACGTGGTTTACGGGAATGGACAAGCATGACAATGAGATCGATCTAAGCAGTATTGATCCCGGAGATCCGGCGGCAGACAAGGTGTTCGCTGGCTGGAAGATTACAAATACCGGAGGAGATGCCTATAACAATGGCAACCCTATAAATGGCAACTTAGACCTGTATGCCATGGGAAACACTAATAAGACGTTATGGGATCAGATATTCAAAACGGATGGAGTAATCAAGCTGGAGGCTCAGTGGGCAGATGCCATGCAGCGGATTACGCTTCCGGGGGGCAGTATGAGTGGCTCACAGGAAGTAAAACTGTATCAATCGCCTTACAGCATATCAGCTACATTTAATATGGCCAGTGCAGTTTCTACAGGTAGTACCGTAGACTTTGCGATTTATATATCCAGACCTAATGGTGCATGGGGTATCGCTGAAATAGGTCGTGTTGATTTGGCTACAGAAACGATAACCAGACCACCTACCAACAAAACTGCAAACAGATTTTTCGAGAATCTTAAAGATGCCAGCTTTGATGTCAATGTGCAGAAGGGGGCTGCTAGTACTGATATCACTCTTAATGTAAGCGGTATTACAGATCTTACCGGAAATCGAAAGACATACCGAATTTACATGTGGAACAGTAAAAATGGGAATGCGAACCTTTGGAATAATGGAAATCTTGGAGACATTATTAGCTATATATACAGAGACAATTTGAATGCGTTCACAGCTAATTATCCGTATATGGATTTGACATTACGTCAGATACCAAAAGTATTTACGGAAGATAGTACTAAGGTAACAGAGAGCAAGAAAGATAAGCTGTTTTATGAAGGTCAAGCGTTTACTGTTTCCGGTACTTTCAGTTTGGAAGAAGAGCAAAAAGACACTTTTGGTCAGATCCATACAAATAACACTGATACTGAAATAAAAGTGGCTCTATACAAGGTTGATCCTCCTGGTACCACCGGAAATTATGATATCTGGTCAATAAATTCAGGGCCTGTGACAAAGCATAGCGGAAAGGTTAGCGCCCCAACAATCACTAAGGTAAGTGATACGAAATTTACTGTAAGTTTTACAATTACAGACAGTAGTGGTTCGATATCAAACCAGTGGGATGACGGAGCAAAATACCGAGTCTTCGCATGGACAGACAGTTATGGAAATGTAGACGGAAATCCCGATTTTGGTCAGGAACGTGATGCTTTCCCAGTGAATGATACTATTACAACAATTCCAAGTACAACAACAACCATGGCAGGAGTGCTGGGACAACAGGTTGAAAGCATCATCCATTATCCAAAACAAATTACGATGCTGGATAATGTCGTGCCAAATAATAAACATATATTCTCTGGAAATGAGAAAATAACCATTCAGCCAACTTTAAATGATGGAAGAAGTGCAGAAATCCCAGATTCGGATATAGGGGTGGATGTAGTTATTCGGGAACTCAATGGGAACCAAACTTTCAACATCACCCGGGGAACAGAAACCATTTCTCTGAAAGGATTTATTGGAACTATTGGCAATGGAGTTGCTATTCCTGGTACTGGCAAGCTGGGAACGTTAAAGTTTGACCCGAGTAATACTACTACACAAGACCTTTTGGAATTTTACTTCCGGTCAGAGAACCCGCCTACAGTAGCAGATGGAGCGGCATTTGAAGGCACGATCCACTTCCAGTTTTCAAATGGAAGCGGTACAACAAATTAAGGGGGCGATAGAGGATGAGGAAAATCATACTTGTAGCGATAATCTGCTTCAGCCTCCTGATGATACCTGCCAATCCGGCACAGGTGCATGCCGCTTCAAACAGCGCGGAGGCGACAACAGAGTTCGTCTATAAAAGTGCAAAGAAAACACAGATCGACCGGGGCGGAACCTCCGTCAAAACAGGAGACAGTACAGAACCTGGCAGATGGCTGATGCTTGGTTCCGGCTCCGGGATACTCCTTCTTTTCCTCCTTTTGGGACTCAAAAGGAGGAATGAGGAGGAAAGCGGGGAGGCATGATCCCTTCTCCGCAGAGGTTGGGGAGAGGGCGAAAAGGCATTCAGAAGAGATGGCTTCAAAGCCGGAAGGGCTTGAAGATAGAAACAAAGAAACAAAAACAATAAAAAAAGGAGAGAAAACTTATGAAAAACAGGAAACTTTTTGCAGCAGCAATGACAGCAGCACTGGCGGTAAGCATGATGGGAACAACTGTTATGGCGGCGACCTCCGCTGAGGGAACAACAAACTTCAAATATCAGCCGGGAACAGCAGCCCCGGTCGATCCGGTAACTCCGGGAACAGAAGAGACGTCAGTAAACAACTGGATGGTAGTCTATCCGAGAAACATCACTCTCACAGACAGCAACATTGAAGCCGGGGACACGTTCACTAACGGTGCGGCAGTAACATTTACTGTAAAACAGAAACAGGCGGGAGCGGACAATGACGATACGATCAAAGAAGCAAATATTCCGAGCGGAATCAGTGTATCAGCTCAGGGTGCAGGAGCAGACGGAAATTATACACTGAGTGGAACACAGGGAAGTGCAACCATGCAGCTTGCAGGTTTTACCGGTACAAAAATAACAAATACTGCCGATGAGCTGGGACTCCTGCGTCATAACGCTTCTACTCAGTCCGGAAAGGCGAAAATCAGCAATGACAACGCAGTTGTTGATGGAAATGAGTATACGGGACAGGTAACGTTTACATTTGAAAACCCGGCATAAGTATAATCAAAACATTTCAGACATAACCGCGCCGGCCGCATACGATTGCGCAGGCGCTGTGAAAAAGAAAGGGGCGAGGACGGCGAAGGGCCGTCCCCGCCCCTTGTCAGTGCGTCCGGCGGCGCATGTTTCTTCAGACAACTGTCCGAAACGGCGGCGCAGGGCGGGCTTATATATGGCGGCTGCTTTGTTGATCTTACAACGTTCAGCAGATTAAAAAAATAAAGGATAGACGGTATTTCATAGTTTGTGTTATACTTTCTATGCGAGGCCGTTCTTAACAGGAGGACGCAGAGGGATCAGACGCAGACCGATAAAAGATCAGAAGAACCGGGAGGATGAAACGACATGGACTGGCATATAAAAGAGCGGGAGTATTCCCGCACATTCAGGGACGCATCAGGAAACGACTGGGGGTACATCTCAGCCAGGAAACTCTCTGCCCGGTATCCAAACGGCGGATACAGGATCGTGGCAGACCTTAAAAAGAAAGAAAACTCATCTGGAGAGAATTTTCTGACAGGTGGCACACAGCGCGCCTGTCTCTATCCGTATAAGAGAAAACACACACGCTCGGAAAAGACCGTCGGCTACATCGACGTCAGCGACCCGGACCATCCGGACAGCTTTGTGCGCATCCGCACAGGCAATCTCTTTAAGGGAGTGATCCTCCCGGCGGCCATTCTCCTTCTACTATGCGGCCTGTTCCTGCTGGGCTGGTACTTATCGCGGAAGGAAGAAGTGCCGGGGCTGGATGAGGCGGCAGTCTCCTACAAGGTAGAAGGCATGGTGAATACAGACCCGGAGTCCATCGCCCTGCCGGGAGTCAGTGTGATCGAGATGGAGGCAGGGACTTCCCGGGTGGAGTTCCCTCTTGTCAATCCCGAGGGAAATACCTGCTATATGAAATACACCATCCGTGACGCGCAGACGGATGAGAAGCTCTACGCCTCGGGGCTGATCGCTCCCGGACAGGCAGTCTTAAGCTTTGACCTGGACAGAACGATGGAGGCGGGCACATACGACATCCTCCTCCAGGTGGAAACATCGGACCTGGAGGACTATACCGTACAGCTCAACGGGGCGGAAATCCCTGCAAAGCTGGAAGTAAAATAGATAGGAGAGAGGATAAAACATGGAGTACAGATATGAAGAAAAGGACCGGGGCAGCCGGGTATGGAAAGATAAGAAGAAACATGCGTGGAGCATGATCGGCAGAGACCGGTTCATGAAGCTGACCAAAGGAAAAGCGGTGATCGCGGGAGACGTGGGGCTTAAGGGAAAGGTGTCCGGGGACTCCCTGACAGACGGAGAATACAGCCTGCCCCTGTACGAGACGAGGCAAAAGCCCGGCTTCTTCCAGAAGATCACAGGCTACATCCCCTGTACGGACGGAGAGAACACGACGTATGTGCGCGTAGTGGAAAGAGCGGCAGGGAAGATCCTGGCCCTTCTGCTTCTCCTGGCAGCCCTGATCGCAGGAGGGATTCTTCTCTACCTGAATACAAGGGAAGAGGGACCGGAGCTTGACAAGGCGGCGATCTCCTATGAGATGCCAGATACCATGGTCAATACAGACCCGGAGTCCATCGCCCTGCCGGGGTACAGCATCCTGACTATGAGCAATGCAGACGGAGTGGTCCACGCCCCGCTGATCAACCCGGAGGGAAATACCTGCTATTTCGTCTATTCAGTGAAGCTGGCAGATACCGGGGAAGAGCTCTACAAGAGCGGTTACATAGAGCCGGGCAGCGCGGTGCCGGAGTTTGAACTGAACAGGACTCTGGAGCCGGGAGAGTATGACATCCTGCTTGAAGTAGAAGCATGGGATATCGAGGATTATACACAGGCCTTAAACGGCGGCAGTATCGAAGCCAGCCTGACTGTGGAGGACTAGGCATGAGGACAGGAAAGAACGGGGGCAGATTTCCACAGAGATACGCCCTGTTCCCCGCCGCAGCCGCGGCAGGATGCATGATCCTTCTGTCCGGCTGTAAGACGGACAGCCCGGCAGAGCAGGCGGCGGAGGTTACAGAGGCGGCTGTGGGCGATACGGTTGCCCTGGAAGGGACAGGGATGTCTTTTGAGATCAGGGAGATATCCGAGGCAGAGGAAGTAAAGCCAGCGGACCCGGGCGGATATTTCTATTATTATGAAGACGTGGAAGGATGGCATTACCAGGTCGTATCCGGCGTCCTTCACAACCCGGAGCAGGAGATGCTCTCCCCGGAGGATTTCGGAGCGGGAGCAAAAAGAGGAAACTCCTCCTATGAGACGAAAGCAGTATTGGAGAACAGCACAGCGGCCACCTTTATGGGAGAAGGAGAGGAGACTGTAGCTGAGTCGCCGGGCCTGTACCTGATTGCTCTGGTGGAAGACGAAAAAGCTTCGCCGGAGGAAATGACACTGTATTATAATGAAGGACTGGCGGAAAAGTCAGAGGAAGAGCCCTGGGATCACGGGATCCGGATACAGATGGAAAAACAGTGAGCAGGAGGACAGCAGAGATGGAAAAAAAGGGTATGGAAACAGGAGTGGCTGAGATCGCCCGCTATATCGAAGAAATGGAAGTGCGCAAAAAAGCCATCGGCGGCTGGGATGAGGAGAGTGTGATGGAACACATCCGCACCATCTGCGTGAAGTACGAGGCGGTCATCCGCAGCCTGACCGGACGGATCCGGGAGAAAGAGCAGGAGACGGAAACTCTGAAAAGCGAGTATGGGAAGAAAAGTACAGACCTGCTGGACAGTATGGCCCAGATCCGCATCTACGCAGAGCAGGAGAAGCAGAAAGCGGAGGAAGAGGCAGAACGCACCCTGGAGGAGGCGAGAGAAGAGGCAGAGCGCATCCTCGCGGAGACCAGGGAAGAGGCAGAGCAGCTCCTTGGGGAAGCACGGGAGAGGGCGGAGAAAGAGGAAGACCGGATACGCTCCCTCCAGACCACATATATGAGGAGCCTTGAGGAGTACCGGAAAAAGAAGGAGGCTTTCAGGCAGGAGGGAAGTCTCTTCTGTAAAAACGTAAGGGATATACTGGAACAGATCGAGGCGCTGGGAGATGGACAGGAAGAAACAGAAGAAAGTCAGACGCAGGAGACTGCAAAAGAAGCAGGAACGCACCCAGGTAGAGAGGGCGATCCAGAGCCGTATTGAGGAACTGCGCACGGAGAAGCGTGCGTGGCGGAAATGGGTGGCAGGAACGTCTGTCCTTGTGGCAGTGGTTTTCCTGATGTCCCATGTATTTTTCGGCATGGCGGTAGTAGAGGGGAATTCCATGAATCCTTCCTTTGTGGACGGGGAGCTGACCGTGTATATGCGGATTCCCGGAGAGATCAGGAGAGGAGACGTGGTCCTTGTGGGGATATCGGATGACCGGACGCTGATCAAGCGGGTGATCGCCCTGCCGGGTGAGGAACTGTATATAGGGGACGACGGTGTATACATCGACGGTATCAGACTGGAGGAAACCCATGCTGCCGGGATCACGGAGCCGGAGGCAGGCCAGGAGAACCCATGTGTGCTCGGAGAAGGAGAATACTTCGTCATGGGAGATAACCGGGAAGACTCACTGGATTCCCGGCATTATGGCTCCATACGGAGAGAACAGATCAAAGGGAAAGTCATTACACTCACAAAACAGAAAGGCTTATAAAAGACACGCGGAGAAGCGGTTGCTGACAGTCTTTCCGAATAAAGATTTGCAGAAAAAAACAACACAATGTATATTGTGTTGTTTTTTTTGTTAAGACATAAATATTTAAAAATTTCGTTGGATATATATTTACATGATTTTCCATATTTTGTCAACATGAAATCTACAAAAAATACAAGATTTGGAAATAAATTCTATATTTTTCGCTTAGCATCAGCCCGAATGATATGTGCTGTTGTATGTTTTTCCTGTCTGAGACGGCCATTTCCCCTCTTTGGGAGAAAGAATCAATCACACAATATACATTGAGTTGTTTTTTTAGGGAGAAATACAAACCATATGGGTTTGGTTTGAAAATGGTTCTGCAGGAAAGGTGAGAGGATATTATGCAGCTGAACATTACGACCGACTATGCCATCCGCTTTCTTTTATGCATGGGAGATACGGGAGCGCCCGTGACGGGCAGCACAGTGGCGGAGCAGGCAAAGATCCCGCCCAAGTATCTCTTAAAGATCGCCCGCAAGCTCCGGGAAGCGGGGCTTCTCGGCACAGTGACCGGGGCGAAGGGAGGGTATTACCTCCGAAAGGACCTGGCGCAGATCACACTGTCTGAGGTGCTCATGATCATGGAACCGACGATCAAGCTCAACCGGTGTCTGGAGCCGGACGCCTGCTGTACCGGCGGGGCCGGGGCCTTCTGCAGGATGCGCAGGTATTACCAGCGTATCCAGGAGGATCTGGAGGAGAAATGGTTTTCCAGAAGCCTGGAGGAGATCGTTGATATGATGGACAGTGAAGAGAGTGAAAGAGGCGGTTCCCGGACAGGGACAGACAGCGTTTTGCAGGAGGAGGAAACTTCCTCCCCGGCAAGATGCGTGATATATATTTCAGATGATTTTGTGGAAAAAGAAGGCAAAAAACGGTGAGGCGGTGAAATGGAAATGAGACAGGGAAAACGAAGAAGAGGAAAAAATCGGAGAAAGACCACAGGCTGGAATCGCTGGCTGGCCGGGCTGGTCACAGCGGCGCTGCTGCTCCCGGCGGGAGAGGGATTCTTCACGCGGGCCCAGGGCGAGGAAAAGGCAGAGGCGCTGGCAGAGGCGCAGAGCGAGACCGGATACCGCTTCTATGTAGACGAGATGAGCGCTGCCTCCGGGGTCATCAAAGGGGACGGCAGCGAGGTGCAGGAAGGGTACCGGATCACGGAGATCGTGCTCCCGGACGGGACGGCCGCTGCAGCGGAGGAAGTGAACTATACGGTGAGCGAAAGCGGAGACTACACCTTCAAAGTGACATACCAGAATGAAACGGATTCCGCAGAGCCGGACGTAAAGAGCGGAGACGCCCGGACGCAGTCAGAAGAGGCGGGCGCGCAGACGGAAGACGGTCAGACAGAGACAAGCGCGCAGGCGGCGGAAGCGGGTCAGGCAGAGACAAGCGCTCAGGCGGCGGAAGCGGATCAGTCAGAGACAAGCGCGCAGACGGCGGAAGCCGTCCAGTCAGAGACAAGCGCGCAGACGGCGGAAAGCGCAGCAGAGAATCAGGTGACAGAGGAAGTGACTCTGACGGTGACACTGCCGGAGAGCGGGGAGGAGCAGGCAGAGCAGGAGGAGGCTGAAGCGCAGCAGACGGAGGAGACAACGCTGCAGGCGGACCAGAACCTGGCGGCAAAGACGCGGGCGCTCTCTGTTCCGCAGATTGAGAGCAGGGCCATATCCTTTGGGGGATATGATTACAACACGCAGAAGAAGTGGAGTACCTCTGACTTCACAACCCTGATGATGGGACGATCAAAGGCACATCTGGATGGCGGACTGACAAATCCTCCGGGAGATTCTCTCATATATAGCGGAACTATTCATAAGAAGGATGATGCTGCCAACGGAGCGATGTTCAGATTCGGAGCCAGAACTTCGGGTGAAACCTCCAATGGGAATGCCTACTGGCTTCAGCAGGGACTGGCATTAAGTAATATTACATTTGATTTCACAAGGGACTTTGCGCTGGTTGGCGAACTGGAGCTGGGAGGTATGTATCAGATCCAGGAGTTTGGAAATGTTGACATCCCAATCGACGACGGCGTAACCATCGCCTTTGTTCCGGGCGGTAATGTTGGCGAAGCTCAGAAAAGGGCACAGCAGTCATACAGTCCGGCATACCGGCTTGGAGCATATAATACTCTGATCAATTCTGTCGTCTGTGAATTTGATACTGCAAGCGATCATTATTACTCTACAGGCGATAGCACGAAAAATTTTGAGATTACCGAAGATCAGTTTAAAAGTATAGGGGACATTCAGTATGCGAATACAAAGAACCCAATACCTGATCTGAATGGAGAGAATATATACAACTTAGCTAAAAAGGGAGATAATCAGGGCTCTAAGTATGTAAACGTTGCGCATATTGGAGTTTCGGCAACAGGAGGCGATGCCCTTGCGTCAGAAAGCTCCCCCCGTATGAGTATCAGAGGAAATGAGAAGTCGGGGCTTCTCAGCTATGAGATCAGATACGACAGCGCAAGTAAAACTGTTACATTTAAAGTCACCAGAGGGAGCAGTGAATATATTGTCAGCCAAAGCGTAAGCAGTCTTCTCGGCAGAATAGGAAGTGAGGCGTCAAACATGAAACTGGGCTTTACATTTGGCGCTGCATATACGAATCTCCATGAATATTTAACCAGGGGCGATTATTTTGGTGAGACTAACAGCCCGGGAAGCGGACAGATCGATATCTACGCAAAGGAGCTGTATGTATCGCCAAATCTTGGCAGAACCGCGACAAAAGTCAGATGGCTGAATAGCGGAACGGATGTTCAGAGTGATAATTCCACCTATAATGCTTACACGACAGATGGAACATCGAAGAACTATACAAACAAGGCTTTGTGGCCAGTAGCCGGAGACAGGATCTACGCCCAGCTCAGCTTTAAACCAGCAACAAATGTCCTGCCTCGGCCTGGCAATGATACTAATGTCAATACAGGAAAGCTATATGTAAGAGTCAAAGATCTGAATATTACTAATGACAGCGGGAATGTAATTAGTGGACTGTCGCTTGGAACCCCGGCGATCTATTGTAAAAAAGGAAATAATGACTGGTGGAAGCCTGGCAGCAGCGATTATGTAACCATCACTGGCAGTGACGTCACGGGTAACAACGCAGAGGTCTTTGTACGTGTCGAACTTAAGCTGCCCGATATACCAGGCACTATGGATATTGAAAAATACAATATCTCTGGAACGGTTGAAGCTGACTACTATGTAGGGAGTTCAAAGTTAACCTATTCGGTACCATTGATGAATGAAAATAATAACAGGATTCCGGTCAGCCGCAATCCGAAGGTGATCGACTACAATGGACAGAGCTTTTCCGGCAGCCCGCGTGTCTTTAAGGCGGAAACAACATTGAAGAACGTTACAAACGCCGGGAATAAGGATGGAGCAGGAGATACCACATCACTTCATTACGGAGTAGGGTACCGGCCATTCTCTACAGGCGACTATTATGCGATTTATCAGGAGGGGCACGAAAGCGATATAACGAGCGTAAGTTATCAGTATGCGTCAATGAGCAGCTTATCGAGTGTCCAGAGCAGTGGAGAGATTAAAGATAATGAGGCCCATACTGTAACGATGAACCCCTCAACAGATACAAGGTATATCGTCTCCTACGGCATTCAGGATTCGACATATGCATCAAAGCAACAGAGTATTACAAACAACGCAAGCCGCGGAACAACGACAGGAAAACGGGTCATCTGGGCGAGCGATGACGTTCAGATCGTGAATGGCTGGGAGTTTTATGCATTGCCGGTTACCATGCCGAAAGATGAGCTTACCGGCTTTGGTACAGGCTCTAACGCGGCATACTATCAAAAGCTGTTAACAGCAGCTTCCGCCAAAATATTCAGAACTGCCGACTATAACTTCACGAATAAATTTTCTGCGGATTATCATGAGGTGAAGGATGCGTCAAATACTGCTGCAAAAGTCCAGGAGGCAATAAACAGTCCGGGAACCCAGGTACAGATTCCAATCGTAGTAGGAACAGGCGATGGAGATCGAAGCTACACGATCCGGCTGACGGTGGAGGATAATCCGAGCATCATCACCAGCACGGACGACGCAAACATCCTGAAGGAAGGCGCGGCAGTGACTGCCTACACGCACGGGACCCCGGTTCCAGGCGCACAGAATGGTTCCTTTGAGATCACAGGCACTTTCAAATTCGGCGGAAGCACGGATTCTCTGGAAGGCGCGCAGTTCGCGGTGACAAAACAGGAAAAGGGAAGGAATGATGCTGACCCGACCCAGGAGGTGACCAGCGGTGACAGCAGCAGCGTGATCGGTTACGGAATCATCCACGCGGATACAAACGGCGGACTGAGAGCCGAACTGGTGGGAGGAACCTATTTTGCCGATAACATGGGTAAGCTGGAAATCAAAAGCATCACCGGGGAATCAGGGAATACATTCACTCTGCGGTTTTCTGTCAAAGACAACGGGGGCAGCATAAGCTACCGCTGGGATGAAGGCGCGGTTTACGGCGTCCATGCATGGGGGGCCGATAATACAGACGCACCGTCAGATGCGGAGCTGCAGAAGGCGGGAGACCGGTCAAAACCGGCGGGAGAAAGGACAACAGCGACGAAGACGCTCTTCCTGGATCCGGACAAAGACATCCCCGGGGAGACCCATGAAGTCTCTGTCCTGCCAAAGAAGGTAAGAAGCGCGGGAAAAACAACGATCGATCAGATCGAAAATCCTGATTCTGATCTGATCTACCCTGAGACAGACTTCAGCCTGTCAGCGGAGTTTGGAATTGACCCGGATTATCCTGTAAGCCTCCAGATCGGAGACACTGCGCCGGAGGAGAGCAAGGTGCATACAGCTGTGTACAAAGCAGATCCGGGAGTGGACGCGGCCAAAGGCTGGGCGTTCGAAGGACAGATCCTCGATGACGGACAGGGGGCAGAAGGCTCGCCGGAAAACAAGGTGGATGCGGGAAGCGTGGGAATGAAAGTAGAGCCAGACGGTACGCAGTCGGATGATACCGTAACCGTAACCTATGACTTTACAGACGTGGTGACAGACGGAGATCACACGATCACAAAGGAATGGGAGGACGGGGCAGTCTATTACATCGTGGCATGGAATGACTCCAACGAAGAAGGCAACGACTTTACAGAGACAAACCTGAACCCGGTAAACGGAGACTCCAGAACAAAGGCTCCAAGCGTAAGCACTGGGCTGGAGATGAGTAAGATCATGTACAGCGGTGACGGTAAGATGTACCCCGGCGATGGAGGAACGCAAACGGAAGACGTCACCCCTGCTGAGACGAAGGTGTATATGCAGGAGGACGGAAAATATTCGCTGGAGGCTGCATTCTGCATGAAAGGGGATATAAAGCAGAGCAATAACAAGACTGCTTATTATGTGGTCTTCGCACAGGAGCCGGATGGTGACAACGCAGCGAAATGGGGACTTACTGAAAAAGGAAGTATCAACCTGGAGGATATGACAGTTTCAGATACAGATAGACAAAATAATCCTGATTCAGGAGGAATTTTTTACGGCAGGTTTGAGGGATCCAAAGCTGCGGTGACTGTAGCTGTTTCAGATGATGGAAGCCTCACAGACATTACATTAAAATTCACCGGCATCGATGAAGTAGGCAGAAGCCCCATGACATACCGGATCTATATGTGGAACGCAGGAAACGGGGATAAGGCGCTTAACGGTATCGCGAGAGTTTACGACAGTGGAAGCGCGCTGGAAGCGGCGCTCCCAAAGGCAGACTACCCGTGCAATGGGGAGAAGCTTTATGTAATCCCGCGGATCTACAGCGAAGGCGCCACGATAGAGAACCGGACAAAAGGCAAGATGTTCTACGAGGATAATGATCTGAAGATCAGCGGCTCGTTCGTGACGTCGGGAAGCAGCGTGATATCCGTAAACGACCTGCTCACTAATACAGAATTTATCAGCGAGTTGAAGATCGCCCTGTACAAGAAGGATCCAAACTCGGACAGATACCAGATATTTGCAATGGTAAGTCCGGACGGCTCCGGCAATCTGACAGGCTATCAGGCAGATACAGTAACAGACATGAAGATACAGGCCGATCCGGGGAATCCAAAAGGCTTTACGGTAACCTTCACGAAGACGAATGTAAAGCATCAATATGACGACGGCGCTAGCTACCGGATCTATGCCTGGACAGCAAGCAACGTCACAGACGGTCTTCCCGCTAATTTTGGCAAGCATGGGAACAACAGCGAGAAGTTTGTCCCGGCAGCCGAGATCGAGGCTATCACAACGATCCCGAGCGTGGAGACGCTTACAACGGCTGTGCTGGGAACCGAGGTGAACAGCATCATCCACTACCCGAAACAGATCACCATGCTGGACAATGTGAACAGTCCGACAGATAAGCATATATATTCCGCAAACCAGAAAATCACGGTAACGCCTGTTGCAGACAGTGCAGGGACTCCGGCAGAAACACCTGACCCGGATCCCGGGGTGGACGTGGTGATCCAGGAAATCTCGGATACGCAGAAAGTTGACGCAATAGAGATTTCAAGAAATACAGGCAGCAATCAGGAAACGATCGCTCTGACCTGTTTCCTCGGAACAATCAATACGGCGCCGGCAGGTACGCAGATCACTTCAGATGGAAAAGTGGGAACTTTAAAATTCGCATCTCCGGGAAATGAACTGCCATTGTACTTCCGCTCTTCGACAGAACCGGATGTGGCGGACGGAGCGCCGTTTACAGGAACAATACACTTTACATTCAGCAAGTCGGCAGCAGCAGGAAACTAACAGTCAGGAGGCGGAATAATGAAAATGAAGAAATGGATTCTAACCGGGATTCTGAGCCTGTGCCTCCTGACAGCGCCCTTAGGCGCGGTGGAAGTACACGCAGCAGGAGACGCGCAGGCGACGACGGAGTTTACATACCGGCCGTCGAAGAAAACGCAGATCGACCGCGGGAGCGCCGCGGCGAAGACAGGCGACAGCGCGGAGCTGGGGAAATGGCTGATGCTTGGTTCCGGCTCCGGGATGCTCCTCCTTTTGCTCCTTTTGGGACTTAAAAGGCGGAGCGAAGAGGAAAGCGGGGAGGCATGCCCCCTTCCCCCCGGAGAGATCTGGGAGAGGGCGAAAAGCCCCCCAGAAGAGATGGCTTCAAAGCCGGAAGGGCTTGAAGATAGATACAAAAAAACAAAAACAATAAAAAGGAGAGAAAACTTATGAAAAACAGAAAACTTTACGCAGCAGCACTGGCGGCGACACTGGCAGTAAGCGCATTCGGAACAACTGTAATGGCGGCAGAGACAACAGCAAATGGAACAACAACATTCAAGTATACACCGGGAACAGCAGGCCCGATTGATCCGGTAGACCCAGGTACGGAAGAGACGTCAGAAAATAACTGGATGGTAGTTTATCCGAAGACAATCGTTCTCACAGATGAGAATGTTGAAACAGCGGATACATTCACTAAGGGAGCTGCATTGAAATTTACTGTAAAGCAGAAACAAGCTGGAGTAGATGGTGATGCGATTACGGAAGATAATATTCCTCAGGGACTGGTCATAGAAGCTGAAGGAGCAAACGACACAGGCGATTACACGCTTACAGGAGCCTCCGGAACTGCAACTATGCAGCTGGCAGGATTTGAAGGCACAAAAATTACTTCAACCGCTAATGAGATAGGTGTTCTGACATATGATGAAGCGACTCAGAGTGGAAAGGCAAAGATTAGCAATAATGCTTCTGCCATTGAAGGAACGGAATATACTACAAGTGTAACATTTACCTTCACAAACCCGGGAAATATAGGGGGTTAATAAGTAAAAATATGCACAATGACAATTGCGGGCAAAATCAGTGTGCAGATGGATATGGAAAGAAAACAGGGAGGGGACGGTTGAAAGACCGCCCCCTCCCCTGTCATGAAAGCATTCAAGAAACTTTCTTCTGCTCTTCTGGCTGGAACTGGCCGGACTGACAGGAGCTTCCATGTACCCAACAAGGGGATCCCTCCCGGGCCGCACATATGCCGTATGATACAAAAAGTGTCAATAGGCCGGGAAGGGACCGTCTGCTTTGGGAATAGACGAACCATAGGCTTCCCCGTTATCAACCAGGTAGCCAGCAAGGATATGGAGAGAATTTTCTGAAAGGATAGCATAGCGGAGTGTCATAGAAAAAATGGAGTAATAAATTGACATAATATGGATTGATCAAAGTGGAGGTTCTGTCTGTTTTTGAAAAAACAGTAGAATTATGTATCCCGCACTGGCCTTTGCGCTGGCAACCTGATACAATACCAAAAAAGAATACGACAACCAAAAGGATGAGAAATGAAAACAAAACATAATTATCAGATCACGGGTTTTTGTCACAGATTTTTGTCAGACTATATTGAAGAAGGAAGCTGCTGTATTGACGCCACCTGCGGGAACGGAAACGACACGGAGTTTCTCTGCCGTAAGGCAGGAAAGACTGGAAAAGTGTACGCATTTGACATACAGGCTCAGGCTGTGCAGCGAACGGCGGAACGGCTGAAAAATGCGGGGTATGGAGAAAGGGCAGTGCTGTACTGCGCGGGGCATGAGCATATGGGGGAATATGTCAGGGAAAAAGCAGACGTGATCATGTTCAATTTTGGCTATCTTCCAGGCGGAAATCACTCCGTGGCGACCCGGGCGGAAACCAGCGTCAGGGCAGTTCGCGAGGCGATGGGGCTCCTGAAAAAAGGCGGCGTGATCAGCCTGTGTATTTACAGTGGAGGAGATACCGGATACGAAGAGAGGGACGCCCTTATGGCTTGCCTGAGAGAACTGGATCCGAGGAGCTGGCTTGTGATCGTGTGCAGCTATTATAATAGAAAAAATGATCCGCCGCAGCCGGTGTTTGTGATACGGATGTAAATCTGGATTTGTGTGGGGACGGGAGGCGGAAAACGTCCGAAAACCGGCGATATGATCGAGGATGTTTTCGCGGCGGGCGGGGATATGGGGGGTTGAGGCGACTTCGGAATGAGGCTTGGAAAAAATAGAAATCAGGGGACACGCGTTGGGATTGGAAGAGGGATTGTCTGAGGCAAAGCTGAGTTGCCCTCTTCCAATCCCTGTTTTTAGCGTGTTCCCTGATTTCGTAGTTTTTCCTGCCTCATGGAGCGGAGCCGATGCCAGCCATATCCCCGCGCTGAATACGTCTTCGATATCTGCGCTTCGCTGGTTTCGTCCCATTTACTCGATCATAGGCTCCCCCGCAATTAAAGATTTACAGTGTATCGCCGCGTTTGATATATCCCGGTTTTTCGGGGGACGCGATGACTCTCTTGCCGCGGATCAGCCTTGCGTGTTTGTCAACCACAAGGTTCTCTACATGAACTCCTTTCCCGATGACAACATCAGCGGAAATGATGCAGTTCTTTACAATGGCTCCCGGTTTGATGACGCAGCCTCTCCCAATGATGGAATTCTCGACCGTGCCTTCGATCAGACAGCCGTTGGATACGACGGAAGACGTCACCTTACTGCCCTCAAAATACTGTGTCGGGCAGGAGTCGTTCGTACGGGTGTAGATCGGCCAGTCCGGGCTGAACAGGTCGGAAGCGTGCTTCAGGTCGGTCAGGACCATGTTTGCCTGATAGTAGCTGTTGAAATCGCAGATGGCTGCGAAGTATCCTCTGTGGGAGACTGCGCGGATGTCAAGATTCTCGCACTCTTCATTGAGGATATCCGCGAAGGTGTACATGGAGGAGGTCTTATATGCTTTCTTTACCAGGTCGATAAAAAGTTCTTTTGACATCACATATGTATCCATAGAAATATTTTTGTTTTTTGCATTCCCGTGATTCGGCTCGATGGAGAGCACGCCTTTCTGTCTGTTAATGTTGAGTGTGCTGCAGTTGAGAAAAGCGTCCTTCGCGTTGTCCACAGCGTGATACATCATGGAGATGTCTGCTCCTGATTCGATATGCTCGCTGAGGAAGGTGCTGTAATCTGCCGTATATATCATATAGCTCGGAGCGATGACAACATAGGGAAGATGGATCCTCTCGATACAGTCCATGTTTTCGATGTATGCCGCCACGTCAGTGCTGTAAATATCACCGATGCGGTTGTTCTCTGTATACATGATATTGAGCTGACCGCGCTTGGAGTTGATATTATAGTGGCGTCCGGTCCCCAGGTGCTCTGTCAGGGAGCGGGGTTTTCTGCGGACATATACTTCAATATTGTCGATTCCGCTGTTGCTCATATTAGAGATCGGGAAATCGATCGTGCGGTATCTGCCGAGAAAAGAAAAGGCGCCTACCGGGCGGTACGACTGAAGCCCGTCGACCTGGATGTGATTTCCGGCAAAATTAATGATTCCGAATGCCTTACTCATATTATTCATCCCCCTTTACACGTTTTGCCACAAGTTCGATGTTCTTGCTGCCGGCGCTGCCGACTACGGCGTTTTTGCCGATCCTGACGCCGTCCGCGACGAGTGCGCGCGTTACGACCGCGCCTTCCTCGACTTCAGCGCCTGGCATGAGGACGCTGTTGATGACCTTTGCCCCTGCGGCCACCTTTGCGCCGGTGAACAGGACGGAGTTGTGCACTTCGCCGTCGATGACACATCCCTGGGTGATAAATGCGCGGTCAATGACTGCGTCCGCTCCGATATACTGAGGAAGCGCTGTCACATCCTCTGTGTAGATCTTCCAGGTGCTGTCGTTTAAGTCAAGCTCATTGTTCCTGTCAAGGAGATCCATGTTTGCCTCCCAGAGAGAATCAATGGTTCCCACATCCTTCCAGTAGCCTTTGAATTTATAGGCAAACAGGTTGCCGCCGTCATTTAACATGGCGGGGATGATGTCTTTCCCGAAGTCATGGCTGGAATCCGGATCCTTCATATCTGCGAGAAGCATCCTGCGCAGCTGCTTCCAGTTGAAGATGTAGATACCCATGGAAGCGAGGTTGCTCTTCGGGTGCTCCGGCTTCTCTTCGAATTCAACGATGCGCCCGGTCTCATTTGTATTCATGATGCCGAAGCGGCTCGCCTCTTTCATCGGCACTTCGATAACGGCGATCGTTGCGTCAGCCCTGCACTCCCTGTGGTATGCGAGCATTTTTGCATAATTCATTTTATAGATATGGTCGCCGGAAAGGATCAGGAGATATTCCGGTGAGTATGTATCGATGAAATCGATATTCTGTGAGATCGCGTCCGCCGTCCCTCTGTATACGTCCAGGTTGGCGTCAGACTTCTCACGCGGCGGGAGCACATACACTCCGCTGTCTTTTGCGTCCAGGCCCCAGCGGCGTCCCGCTGCGACATAGCTGTTCAGGAGAATGGATTCATACTGTGTAAGGACTCCTACGACATCGATCCCGCTGTTGGCGCAGTTGCTGAGGGGAAAATCGATGATGCGGTATTTTCCACCATATGAAACAGCCGGCTTCGCCACTTTTTTCGTCAGGTCGTGGAGACGGGACCCGCGGCCGCCGGCTAAAATCATGGCTAACATATTGTTTTGCTTCATAATAAGCCCTCTCTTTCATTCTTTGTGCATTTTATTATACAATTTTTTTTGTGACATTGCCATACTTGCCACGGAAAAAGTATAAGATTTTCGTTAAAACGGCATAAAAAATAAGGGATGAATGTGAAAAATGCGCATGAAACAGAGAGAAACGGACAGGAAACAGAGACAGAGTGATAAAAATCACAGGAAATGAAATTTCTGTGTTGACAATAAAAATATATTTGCATATACTGACTGTTAGTTACCGAACAAATTGTGGAAGCGGAAGTTTGATTCTGTATTTGAAAGGACGTGGAGTACAATGTGCGGCAGTGAAAAAACGGAGGTCAGTGACAGCGGTCATGATGTCGGCAGACTGATCAATACGATCTCACATCAGCTGAAACGCCGGATGTGTATCCAGGAGGAAGAGGACAGCCTGACCACGAACATGCAGCGGCTTGTGCTGCATTATATCCTGTTTGAGTCTCTGAAGAGAGATATCTATCAGAAGGATGTGGAGAAGGAGTTTCAGATCCGCCGGTCCACGGCGACGGGGACGCTTCAGATACTGGAAAAAAACGGATTTATCAACCGCGAACAGGTAGAGTGGGACGCCCGGCTGAAAAAGCTGACGCCCACGGATAAGGCAAAAGGCGTGCGCAGGAATATCCTGGACAATATCCGCTATATTGAGGAACTTCTGGCGCGGGATATTCCGGCTGAGAAGCTTGTGGTCTGCAGAGAAGTGCTGAGCCGGATGTCGGAAAATTTGACGGTAGACGAAAAAAGAAGAGAGGAGATAACAGACCATGAATAGGAAATTACTTCGTTCTGTCAGAGAATATAAGCGGGAAGCATTCCTGACTCCGGTGCTGGTCTGCCTGGAGGTTCTGATGGAAGTCCTTATCCCGCTGATGATGGCGAAGATCATCGACGTAGGGATCATGGAAGGGGATATGGCTTACATTATAAAGATGGGTCTTCTGCTCATCGTCATGGCGATGCTCGCCCTGGCGTTCGGCGCCAAGGCGGGGCAGCTCGGAGCGATCGCTTCCTCAGGATACGCGAAGAACCTGCGCCATGATATCTTTTATCGGATACAGGACTTTTCGTTTGGAAACATCGACCATTTTTCAACATCCAGCCTTGTGACAAGGATGACCACGGATATTACCAACGTGCAGATGGCGTATATGTTTACGATCCGTCTGCTGGCAAGAGCGCCGATCATGATCGTGCTGTCGCTGATTATGACGATGACCATCAGCATGCCGATCGCCATTGTCATGCTGATCGTAGCGCCGGTTCTCGGCATCGCGCTGATCTTTATCGCAAAGAAGGCGCACCCGCATTTTGTCAAGGTATTTGACGAGTACGACGTGCTGAACAATACGGTCCAGGAAAATGTCAACGCGGCAAGGGTCGTTAAGGCGTATGTCCGCGGCGACCATGAAGTAGAGAAATTCGGAAGAGTGTCCACCCTGGTATTCCGGCTCTTTACGAAAGCCGAGAAGATCGTAGCGTGGAACTCCCCGATCATGCAGTTTGCCGTATATACCGTCGTTATCGTCATGGTGCTGATCGGCGGCGAGAGCATTATCACCGGAACGATGCAGACAGGTGAGCTGACCAGCGTGATCGTATATGCGCTCCAGATCCTGATGTCTCTGATGATGGTGACCTTTGTGTTTACGATGATCATGATCGCCGAGGCTTCTACAGACCGTATCACAGAGGTGCTGGAAGAGGCGCCGGAGATGCAGGATAAGGCGGACGCAGTCAAAACCGTTGCCAACGGAGATATTGATTTCGAACATGTCAACTTCAGCTATGCCGGAGAAGGCGGAAATCTTTCGCTCAAAGATGTGGATCTTCATATTAAAAGCGGACAGATCGTCGGCATCATCGGCGGTACGGGAAGCGCCAAGTCCACTCTTGTGCAGCTCATCCCGAGGCTGTATGACGTAACGGGCGGTAAAATGAAAGTCGGCGGCGTGGATGTGCGCGACTACAATCTGGAGGCGCTGCGCGACCAGGTGTCCATGGTGCTCCAGAAGAACGTGCTCTTTACGGGAAGTATTTATGAAAATATCCGCTGGGGCGACGAAAATGCCAGCGATGAAGAGGTGCAGAGAGTCTGTAAGCTGGCCCAGGCGGACAGCTTTATCCAGGAGTTCCCGGCCGGCTATAACACGATGATCGTGGAAGGCGGCAACAACGTGTCCGGCGGGCAGAAGCAGAGGCTCTGTATCGCAAGGGCGCTGCTTAAGAAGCCGAAGATCCTGATCCTTGACGACTCTACCAGCGCGGTGGATACAAGGACAGACGCGCTGATCCGTCAGGCGTTCCGCGAGGAGATCCCGGATACGACGAAGATCATCATCGCGCAGAGGATCTCGTCTGTGGAGGATGCGGATGTAATCATTGTCATGGATAACGGCGAGATCAACGGCGTAGGCACATCAGAAGAGCTTCTGAAGACGAATGCGATTTACCGGGAAGTATATGAATCACAGGTGAAAGGAGGCGCTGACGATGAGTGATCAGATCAAACAGAGACGGGGCGGCGGCCCGGCAGTCACGAAGGGAACGATCAAGACGGCGAAGCGTCTGCTGAAATATGTGACAGGGACTTATAAAGTGCAGTTCGTGGTGGTGCTGATCTGCATTCTGTTGAGTTCCATTGCCTCGATCTCAGTGTCACTGTCGCTGAAATTCCTTCTGGATGACTTTATCATCCCACTGATCGGGCAGACGGACCCGGATTACACGGAACTTTATACCGCGCTGACGGTGCTGGGATCTATCTTCCTTCTGGGAGTGATCTCTACCTTTGTGTACAGCCGAATGATGGTCGTGATCGGACAGGGCGTGTTAAAGCGCGTCCGCGATGAGATGTTTGAACACATGCAGACACTGCCGATCCGCTATTTTGACCAGAATACAAACGGCTCGATCATGAGTCTTTATACGAACGATACAGATACCCTGCGCCAGATGATCAACCAGTCCATCCCCCAGGTGCTGATGTCCGTGTTTACGGTTGTGGTGACATTTGTTTCCATGCTGGTGCTCAGTCCGGTGCTGACGATCCTGGCGGTGATTATGATCTTTGTAATGATCCTTGTATCAAAACTGGTGGCGGGCAACAGCGGAAAGTATTTCATCCGGCAGCAGCTTGATCTGGCGGACATCACAGGTTTTGTGGAAGAGCGCATGAACGGACAGCGCGTCGTTAAAGTGTTTAACCACGAGAAGATCTCAGAGAGAGAATTTGACGAGCTCAATGAGCGCCTGTTTACCAGTGCGTCACGGGCGCATACATTTGCAAGTATGATGGGGCCCATCATCGGAAATCTCGGAAACCTGCAGTTTGTGCTCACGGCAGTGTTCGGCGGCTTCCTCTCTGTAATGGGCATCGGAAATATTACGCTGGGAGTCATGGCGTCTTATCTGCAGTTTACAAAGAGCTTTACACAGCCGTTCATGCAGATCGCGCAGCAGTTCAACTCCATCATCATGGCGCTTGCCGGAGCGGAGCGTATCTTCAATATGATGGATGAGGAGCCGGAGGTTGACGACGGCTACGTCACCCTTGTCAACGCGAAGAAAGACGAGAACGGCAATATCGTGGAGTGCAAAGAGCGCACCGGCATGTGGGCGTGGAAGCATCCGCACAAGGCGGACGGAACGGTCACTTACACAGAACTGAAAGGCGATGTGCGGTTCTATGACATGACATTCGGATATACGCCAGACCATATGGTGCTCCATGACCTGACCTTGTATGCAAAGCCGGGGCAGAAGCTGGCTTTCGTCGGATCCACCGGCGCGGGCAAGACTACGATCACCAACCTGATCAACCGTTTCTACGATGTGGCAGACGGCAAGATCCGCTATGACGATATCAATATCAACAAGATCAAAAAAGCGGACCTGAGACATTCGCTCGGCATCGTGCTCCAGGATACCCACCTGTTCACAGGCACGATCAAGGAAAATATCCGTTACGGAAAACTGGACGCAACGGATGAAGAAGTATATAAGGCGGCAAAACTCGCCCATGCGGACGGATTTATCAACATGCTGCCAAACGGGTATGACACCCACTTAAGCGGCGACGGGGAAGAACTCTCCCAGGGGCAGAGACAGCTCCTCGCGATCGCCAGGGCGGCCATCGCCGATCCGCCGGTGCTGATCCTGGATGAGGCTACGTCCTCCATCGATACCAGGACAGAGCAGATCGTACAGCAGGGCATGGATAACCTGATGAAAGGGCGCACCGTATTCGTCATCGCCCACCGGCTGTCCACCATCCGCAACAGCGACGCCATCATGGTCCTTGAACACGGACGCATCATCGAGAGAGGAACCCATGAGGATCTGTTAAAATTAAAGGGAACTTATTATCAGTTATATACAGGGAAGCTAGAGCTTTCGTGACGGCAATGAGCCGTGCGGGAAAATAGAAGCAGGGTTCGGGAAGAGTGTTTACATTCTTCCCGGGCCCTGTTTCTATTTTCCCATAGGGCGAACGCCCGCGACTGAGATGGAGCGGCAAAGCCGCGGAATCGAAGTTGGCACGGCGGCCCCATCGCGAAGCGAATGCCCGCGACTGATGCCTGAGCACTTGGCGAGGTATTTTCGAGCCTAGTGGGAAGGTACACAGAGGGGATGGAGCGGAGCGAAATCGAAGTTGGCACGGCGGCCCCATCGCGAAGCGAATGCCCGCACCCCGATTTTAAAGGGATAATTCTTTTGCTTTTTTTATCTCTTCTTCTGTCGCTCCTGCTGCACGGGCAATGTCCTCTTCGCTCATTCCATTTTTTAGCATCTGTATGATCATAGATAAGCGGCCGTCCGCCCAGGCCTCTTCCCGTTCCTGTCTCATATGCTTTTCCTGGTCATATTCGAATATACTCATTTCCTTCGCCTCCGTTCTGTGCTTTTCCAGAAAATCCTGCAGCACACCCTCTGTGATGCACTCCTGAATGGCCTGTTCCACTGCGTCCGGAAGTTCTGTCTCTTCTGCATACTTCCGGACCTTATCTGTGTAGATGGCGTATTCCTTTAGTGTCGTGCAGGCTTCTTTCAGCTTCTGATTGTGCTTCCCTGAAATGTTCAGCATTACAGCTGACAGCTCCAACCCTGCATGGGGATCTTTCGTCTCATACATGTCCGACAGATTCAACAAGGTCTGTTCGGGAAGTTCCTCTTTCCCATTATAGAAGATAAGGAACTCCGGCGGAGGGATACGGATCAATTTTGTGCCGTACAGGTTTGCATTCCGCGTCATTCTCGAGTAGAGCTTTGAGATGTAGATCAGGAACCGTAAAGGCAGGTTCGGATTATAGGTGGACTGATGCTCGTATAGGGAGAGTCGCCCGTCGATCAGGAAAGAAATATCATTTTTTACAGTCATGTAGATGGCATTCTCCAGGGTGTTGATCTCCAGGATCCCTGGATCAGTATAATGTTTTCCGCTTACTGCATTGTACAGTTCCAGCAGGTTGTGTTTATCCTGGAACAGCATGATAAACAGAGTGGACTTGTACGTCCGATTGACCGGCATCGTGGTTGGTGATTTTGCTTCATTTGCCATATTTCAGCCTCCTTATAAAATATGCTGCAAAGAGACTGGTGCTGTATGACTGGAGAAAATTACTATTCCGCGGTTCCTCACATTACACTCAAAACCTCTCTGCTGTTAATAGGGAATTAAAAGCATTGAGATTTTCCTGAATGTAATAGAACTTTTGATACAGGCAGTATTGCCGTTTAAGATAAAACATGCTGGAAATATAATGCTTTTGTACATGATAACACAGGACGTATAAAAAAACCAGAAAGAAAAGTAAAATATCCCACAAGGATATCAGGCGATTCCCTGATCACTTGTGGGATGATTTTTATCAACATATGGTATGGATATCTGCAGAATGTTAGCCGAGTTTCTTTCCTGTGAGCATCTCATACCCCTGCAGGTAGATGTCGATGGTTTTCTGTACGATGTCGTCCGGCAGTGTCCAGTTATTGTCCGGATTTGCCTTCAGCCAGTCGCGGGCAAACTGTTTGTCAAAGGACGGCTGTCCGTGTCCCGGCTCATAACCGTCCGCCGGCCAGAAGCGGGAGCTGTCCGGTGTGAGCATTTCGTCTCCGAGTACGATGTTTCCGTCCTCGTCCAGACCGAACTCGAACTTTGTATCCGCGATGATGATGCCGCGTGTCAGGGCATAGTCCGCGCATTTTTTGTACAGCGCGATGGTGTAGTCACGGAGTTTTGCTGCATACTCCTCGCCCTTGCCCGGGAATGCTTTCTCCAGGTGCTCGATGCTCTGCTCATAAGAGATATTTTCGTCGTGGTCCCCGATCTCTGCTTTTGTGGACGGCGTGTAGATCGGTTCCGGCAGTTTGTCGGACTCTTTGAGGCCTTCCGGCAGTCTGATGCCGCAGACTGTGCCATCTTTCTGGTAGCTTGCCCAGCCGCTTCCCGTGATGTAGCCGCGGACAATGCACTCGATGGGGAGCATGTTGAGCTTGCGGCACATCATGCTGTTGCCGTCGAACTGCGGCTGCTGGAAGAATTCCGGCATATCCTTTACATCGGTCGAGATCATGTGGTTCGGCAGGATGTCAGAAGTCATGTCAAACCAGAATCTGGAGATCTGTGTGAGCACAGTTCCTTTTTTGGTTATCGTGTTTTTCAGGATCACGTCAAAGCAGCTGATCCTGTCAGTTGCAACCAGAATCAGACTGTCGCCGTTGTCATAGATTTCACGTACTTTTCCTTCTTTGATCGGTTTCATTTCGTATACCTCTTCTTATTTATAATTACAGTTTAAATAGCTCCTTTAATAGAATAGGCATAAATGAGGGGAATGACAATAGTTTTTTGGATTTTTGTGAAAATAAAACGATGGGGAAGCGGAAAGAGTACAGATTTACAGCAGATATCCGATATGGTAAAATACAACAGGGACAGCGCCGGGGGGCAGCATGGACGGCGTGCCGGTTTGCCGGCGGTGAAAACGCTGACGGAAGCATGGTCCAACAGAATGTATAACCAAACAGGAAGCATGGTCCAACAGGATGTATAATCTAACAGGAAACATGATCCAATAGAAGAGAAAGAAACAGGAGGAGCACATATGATAATAAAAGAATACCGCGGGCATATCCGCAACTGGGAAGAACTGTGCGAGAGGCTGGAGATCCCGCTTGACCTTACGCGGGAAGAACGGGAGGAGCGGATTCTGATCCGTGCTTATGAGACATGGGGATATGAGATGGCGGACCACATGCACGGGATGTTTGCGTTTGCGCTCTGGGATGATGATGAGAAGAAGTTATTCTGCTTAAGAGATCAGTTCGGCACTAAGCCGTTTTATTATTATGAGACTGCGGACGGGGATCTTCTCTACGGCACTACGATCCGCAGGATCATGGAACAGCCGGGATTCGTAAAGGAGCTCAATGAGGAAATGCTCCAGCTCTATCTGAGTCTGACCTATGCGGCGGGAGAGAACACATTTTTCCGGGGCCTTAAGAAGCTCATGCCGGGACGGTATCTTGTGTGGCAGGATGGCAGGCTGAGCATTACGCGCTACTGGACACCCACGTTCCGTCCGGATGAGAGCCGGACGCTGGAGGAGTGGGCGGACGAGATCCACACAACGCTGCAAGAGATCATGCCTGAGGTGAAGACAGCGGACGAGACGGCGGAGTCCTTCCTGTCCGGCGGAGTGGATTCTTCCTATGTGCTGGCGATGTCCGACGTGGAGATGACGGATTCCTGCGGATATGAGGAGGAGAGGTTCGACGAGTCCGGGCTGGCGCGCCAGACAGCGGAGATCCTGGGCAGGAAGAATTCCCGGTGTCTGATCACGCCGGAGGAGTATTTCGGGATTGTGCCGTACGTAATGTACAATATGGAGCAGCCGCTCGGGGACGCATCGGCCATCGCGTTCGCCATTGCCTGCCGGGAGACAGCGAAGCATACGAAGATCTGCTATTCAGGAGAAGGCGCGGATGAATTTTTCGGCGGGTACAATATGTACCGCAACGCAGAGCGCTACGGCGAGAACCTGAAGACGTTCTACGTGGGAAATACAAATATCATGAAAGAGGATGAGAAGGAACGTATCCTGAAGAAATATGACCCGGATGTCCTTCCGATCGAGGTCGCGCGTCCGATCTATGAGGAGACAGAAGGCCTGGATCCGCTGACGAAGATGTCTGACGTGGATATCCAGATCTGGCTGGAAGGAGACATTTACCTGAATGTGGACAAGATGAGCGAGGCCGCGGGGCTGGAGATCCGGATGCCTCTGACGGACCGCAGGATCTTTGACATCGCGTCCCGGATGCCGTCAAAATATAAGGTCAATGAGGAGCAGAACAAAGTGGCGCTGCGCACCGCCGCGGCGAAGGTACTCCCGGGGGAGATCGCGTTCCGCAGGAAGCTCGGCTTTATCGTGCCGATCCGCATCTGGATGGCGGACGAACGGTATAACGGGGATGTGAGGAGACTATTCCACAGCGAGATCGCAGAGAAATTTTTCAACGTGGATGAGATCAACGCGATCTTTGGCGATTATGTGGGAGGTAATTCGGACAACTGGAGGAAAGTGTGGACAATCTATACATTCCTTGTATGGTATGAGGAGTATTTTGTGAAGCGCTGATCCTTTCGGAACAGACAGGAGAGATAATGATATGATAATCGATACACATGCCCACTATGATGATGAACAATTTGACGCAGACAGAGAGGAACTGCTCGGCAGTATGGAAGAGGGCGGAATCGGGCTCATCGTAAACGCGGGGTCTACGGTCACGTCCTGGGATAAGATTGTGGAACTGACAGAGAGGTATCCATTTATATATGGAGCGGTCGGCGTGCACCCGGATGAGGTGGGGGAGCTGGATGAGGAAAAGTTCCTGCGGATGGCGGACCTGCTGGACCGGGATAAGATCGTCGCTGTGGGGGAAATCGGCCTGGATTATTACTGGGATAAAGAAAAGCATGAGCTCCAGAAAGAATGGTTCGTCCGTCAGCTTGGCCTGGCGCGGGAAAAAGAGATGCCTGTCATCATCCACAGCAGAGAGGCCGCGGCAGACACGTTTGAGATCATGAAGCAGCACGCCGCCGGCATGAAGGCGGTTATCCACTGTTATTCCTATTCCCCGGAGATGGCGCGGGAATACGTAAAAATGGGGTATTACATCGGCATTGGCGGAGTAGTGACATTTAAAAATGCGAAGAAACTGAAACAAGTCGTACAGGAGATCCCGCTGGAGTCCATCGTGCTGGAGACAGACTGTCCGTATCTGGCTCCCGTCCCATACAGAGGGGAAAGAAATTGTTCATTGTATCTGCCTTATGTGGCAGAGCAAATTGCAGAGCTGAAAGGAACAACAGTCGAAGAAGTCATACAACAGACGGAAAAAAACAGCAGGGAGCTGTATGGTTTGTAGAATATTCAGAAAACGCGGCTAAAAGGGGTCAGACCCCTCCCAAGAGGGGTCTGACCCCTTTTGCCGAAGCTGTCTGAATATTCCGAAAGGAGGATAAAATGAAGCAGCCTACATTAGGCTATCCGCAGAATACGATCGCAGTGCTGCAGAAATATAATTTTGTGTTTCAGAAGAAGTTCGGGCAGAACTTTCTGATCGATACTCACGTGCTGGACAAGATCGTCCGGGCGGCGCAGATCACGGAGGAGGACTGTGTGCTGGAGATCGGGCCGGGTATCGGGACGATGACCCAGTATCTGGCGTGCGCGGCGCGCCGTGTGATCGCGGTGGAGATCGACCGGGCGCTGATCCCGATCCTGGAAGATACGCTGGACGGATATGACAATGTAAAGGTGATCAATGGGGATGTCCTGAAGGTGGATATTGCGAAGCTGGCTGAGGAGGAGAATGGCGGAAGGCCCATCAAGGTGGTGGCGAATCTGCCGTATTATATCACCACTCCGATCATTATGGGGCTTTTTGAGAAGCATGTGCCGGTAAAGAGCATAACCGTTATGGTGCAGAAGGAGGTGGCGGACCGGATGCAGACCGGACCGGGCTCCAGGGACTACGGCGCCCTGTCGCTGGCTGTACAGTATTATGCAGAGCCGTATATCGTGGCGAATGTGCCGCCAAACTGCTTCATGCCCCGCCCGAAGGTGGGATCTGCGGTGATCCGGCTGGACCTGCACGAAGAACCGCCTGTGAAGGTGAAGGATGAGAAGCTTATGTTCCGGCTGATCCGCGCGTCATTTAACCAGAGGAGAAAGACGCTGGCAAACGGGCTGAAAAATTCGCCGGAGCTTGATTTCACCAAAGAAGAGATCGAGGAGGCGCTTCTCTCGCTTGGGAAGGAGCCGGGCATCCGGGGCGAGGCGCTGACACTCGCGGAGTTTGCGGCGCTGGCTGACCGTCTGAGCTGATCTGCGGTAACAGTTCAGCCGCGCCATTCGGAAAACAACACAGCCTGATAGCTGAGCTGTTATGCTTCATAAATATTTAATAGTCAGGTTATTGTTTAATTATGCGATTTTTAGTATAATATAAAGATCATACGGAGAAAAGGAGGAAGGTCACATGGCAAAAGATATTGGCAGCATTTTATTCGATATTACTCCCGGGATCGAAGAACTTGCGAGGGAATGTGAACAAAATAATGCGATCGACAAGGAACTGTACACCAGATATGAGGTGAAGAGAGGGCTGCGTGACCTGAACGGAAAGGGCGTTCTTGCCGGCCTCACCAATGTTTCTGACGTCTGCGCGACAAAAATCGTAAACGGAGAGTCAGTGCCGTGCGAGGGCAATCTTTATTATCGGGGGTACAATATTAAAGATCTGGTAAAAGGATTCCTGGCTGCAAAGCATCCGGGATTTGAGGAGACAGCGTATCTGCTCCTGTTCGGGGAACTTCCGACGAAAGACCAGCTGAAAAATTTCCAGGGGATGCTGGCGGAGCGGCGGACACTCCCGCCGAATTTTGTGCGCGATATCATCATGAAGGCGCCCAGCCGCGATATGATGAACAGCATTACAAGGAGTATCCTTCAGCTTTATTCCTATGACGACAAGGCTGATGATACGAGTATCCCGAACGTGCTGCGACAGTGCCTGAATCTGATCAGCCAGTTCCCGATGCTGATGGTTTACGGGTACCACGCGTACAATTACCGCATGGGTGAAGACCTTTATATTTATGCTCCGAAGCCGGAGCTGTCCACAGCGGAGAACATCCTGATGATGCTGCGCGAGGACAGAAAATATACAAAGCTCGAGGCGAAGATCCTTGATATGGCGCTGGTGCTCCACATGGATCACGGCGGTGGAAATAACTCTACATTTACAACGCATGTGGTAACTTCATCAGGCACAGACACTTACTCCACGATGGCGGCTGCCATGGCTTCGCTGAAGGGACCGAAACACGGCGGCGCGAATGTGAAAGTAACGCAGATGTTTGAGGACATGAAGACTCATCTGACGGACTGGGAGGATGAAGATCAGATCAGAGCCTATCTGGAGGCCCTGCTTGACAGAAAGGCGTTTGACAAAAAGGGACTGATCTATGGAATGGGACACGCGGTCTATTCCATTTCAGATCCCCGTGCAGATATCTTCAAGCGGTTTGTGAAACAGCTTGCGAGGGAGAAGCATCATGAAAAAGAATATGCTCTCTATGAAAAAGTAGAACATATGGCGCCCGAGATCATCGGCGAAAAGCGCAGGATGTACAAAGGCGTCAACGCGAATGTGGACTTTTACAGCGGCCTTGTCTACAGCATGCTGGATCTTCCTCCGGCGCTGTACACGCCGATCTTTGCGGCGGCGAGGATCGTAGGATGGAGCGCCCACAGGCTGGAAGAGCTCAGGAATGTGGACAAGATCATACGTCCGGCGTACAAGGCTCTCGCTCCTCACCGCGAATACATAAATCTTGACGACAGGTAAGTGAGTAACATGAGAGATGAGTTTTATTTCCCGTCAAAGGACGGCAATACGGAGATTCATACAATCGAATGGAAGCCGGAAGGCGAAGTGAGAGCCGTCCTTCAGATCTGCCACGGAATGGTGGAATATATCAGGCGATATGACGGGTTTGCACAGTTTTTGTGCGGGAAAGGCTATTATGTCGTGGGAAATGACCATCTCGGACACGGCAAGTCCGTTCAGGCAAAATCCGAATATGGGTTCTTTCATGAAAAGTACGGGAATGCCTGTGTGATCGGAGATATGCATACGCTTCGGCAGAGAACAGAGAAAAAGTATCCTGGTGTGCCATATTTTATGCTGGGACACAGTATGGGATCGTCGCTTCTCAGGCAGTACATCCAGATGTACGGAAACGGGCTGAGTGGAGCTGTGCTGATGGGGACTGTGGCAGCCCATAAAAAAACTGCGCTGCTTCTCGGAAAAAGGCTCTGCCGGGTGATGGCCGCGTTCCGGGGATGGCATTACCGGAGCAGGCTGGTGGATAATCTGGCCCTGGGCTCGTACAACAGGAAGTTCAGGCCTGCACGCACCCGGGCAGACTGGATTACCAGCGATAATGAGAATCTGGATATCTATGTATCGGATCCGCTCTGTTCATTCGTGACCACGGTGAACGCATATTACAACATTTTTTCCGGTATGCTTGGCATACAGAGAAAAGAGAGTGTGTACATGATCCCCAAGGGGCTTCCGATTCTCTTTGTGTCCGGTGCTGAGGATCCGGTGGGTGAGTTCGGCAGGGGAGTGCGGAAGATTTATGAAAAATACCGGGCGGCAGGGATACAGGATGTGTCTCTCAGGCTGTATACAGGAGACAGGCACGAGATTTTGAATGAGACGGACCGGGACCAGGTATATAAAGATCTGCTGAACTGGTTTGAACTGCATATCTGATTCAATGAGTACAAAACAGTGTATCGTCAGGGATGATATACAGAAACAGAGACATAACGAAACCCCATCAGTACAGTACCGATGGGGTTTCGCCGTTTTATAAGTTATCTAAAGGAATGAGAGTAAAGTGCGGCGCCTTTTGACGCCTGAACTTTTATGAGGGGGGGCGGATAGTTGCTTTATCAACTATCCTGATTACAGTATAGAGGGAAAATATGACAGAAATGTGAGGGGATTATAAAAGAAGCAGGAAAATTATAAACGAAAACTAAAAAATGAATGAAAAGAGCGATCAGGAAAGCAGAGATCAGTGAAGTGTAAAACACAGATAAAATCCGGTTGGGATATATTGACAAAAATGAGTGTAGGTATATAATATGGTTGGCTTTACTATGAAATATCAAAGGAGTGAAACCTCTGGAGGACGGAACGAATAATAACTCCGGGGTGAATACTTCTGCGAAGGATCAGGCGCAGAACAGCGCGTCTCCACAGACAGGCGTTACTGATCATGCAGCAGTGTATGCAGCAGGTATCGTCCTCGCGCTTGCGGCTGTCATTTCGGTATCAGCGGCAATGCGCAGAGCGCGCGGATAAGAACGGATCTGTATATACTTATAAGCGGAAGGAACTGTCCCCAAACTGTCAGCAGTGTGTCCGGGACGGTTCCATGAACAGCGAAAACCCGTTAGCCACAGTGGCTAACGGGTTTCGTTGTTTTATAGTTATCTAAAGGAATGAGAGTAAAGTACGACATCCCGGTTCCCCGGGATGTCTCTACTTTATGAGGGGGGAGATAGTTGTTCTACCAACTATCTGTGTAACAGTATATCCGGAAAATGTGTCTAAAGTATGTTTTAAATCTTAAAGAAAAAGAAAATATCTGTCTGGTATTACCTTACGCGGATCGTATTTCCCGCATAGATGAGATCCGGATTGGAAATTCCGTTCAATGCGGACAGAGCGCTGACTGTTGTGCCGAATTTTACGGCGATACCGCTCAGGGTATCCCCTGGCTGGATGGTATAATACTGTGCGCCTGAGCTCCCGTTTTCCGGGACGCGGATCGTGTTCCCGGCATAGATCAGATCCGGGTTGGAGATCCCGTTCAGAGAGGAGAGGGCGCTTACCGTTGTACCGTAACGCAGGGCAATGCCGCTCAAGGTGTCCCCGGGCTGGATCACATAGGTGATGTAATCCGGCGAAGGCGCCGGAGAGGGAGAAGGAGAGGGAGCGCTTCCGGAGGAGTGGTTAAGCCCTGCGGCCCTGATGGCGGCGGGATAATCTACATACCCGATGTCCAGGTCCACATCGCCAGATATACCGGGAATGCTGCCCTGGCTTGTGTACTGCCAGATGCCGCAGTTCGTACCGTCAAAACTGTCCGCGTATCGGGCGTACCAGAAGGCGTAGCGCTCCGCGAGGGAGCTGCCCAGGTAGGTGTCAAGGAAGCTGCGGTTTGTATAGAACATGGCATAATAGCCTTTTTCCTCTACCCGGTTGCAGAAACCTGTTACGATCTGTTTTGCAAGCGAGGCATTTATGGTTACTCCTTCGCCCGCCGCGTAAGCTACGGACGCCTGCTCGATATCATAGCAGACCGGATAGTCCAGCCGATAGCCGGATATGGTGTTCAGGCAGCCGTCGGCCTCCTGTACGGCTGTCTGGGGGCTCACTGCGTAGCAGAACCAGTACACGCCGATGGGGAGCCCAATGCGGTTGCATTCGGATGCATTTCTGTGAAACTGTTTATCCACGGTGCCGAAGCCATACCCCGCGCGGAGCATAGCAAACTGGTATCCCGCGGCTTTGACCCGCTCCCAGTCAACGGTACCCTGAAATTCACTGACATCAAGTCCTTTTATACTCATAGGGATCAGACCTTTCTGCGATAAAATATATGTCCGGCAGATAACAGAAAAAGACGCCGGGTCTGGTTTAATATATGCGGGAAATTTCATATGTGTTCAGATGAGGAAAAGGCATTTCCGGAAACTCAGGCCTGAAAAGCTCTGGAACGTATCTTAGCTGCCTTTCAGCGGGGCTGAGTCTTTTTAGCACATTTTTATTGAGAAAGTTTATCATTTTTTTGTTTTATTTTGAGAATTATTCTTGACAACAGGCGCGGAATCGTGTATATCTGAATTGTTGTCTGGTTAGTGAAGACTAATCTGTTGTTATGTGTACTTTGATCAGAAAGGGGAAAATGATGAAAAATATGAAAAAAAATCCTGTGCGTATCGTATGGCTGTTCTTTGGTTTTCTGTCAATGGGAATTGGAGCAGTCGGAGTTGTGCTGCCGGTACTGCCCACAACACCGTTTTTACTGCTGGCCTCCTTCTGTCTGGCAAAAGGCTCTGAGCATTTTCATAAATGGTTCACGGGTACAAAATTATATAAGAGACACCTGGAAAGCTTTGTGCAGAACAGAACCATGACCCTGAAAACGAAGTTCAGCCTGCTGCTCCCGGCGACCTGTATGCTGCTCCTTGCGTTTCTGGCAATGCAGAATGTATATGGCAGAGCATTTATCGTATTTCTGATTGTTTTTAAGTATGTGTATTTCTTTACAAAGATCCGCACGGTCCCCGCAGGGCAGAAGCTCGTCCCGGAAACAGAGGGATAGAGCGGCAGGAAAAGCTCCGGCAGGTTATGCGATTTTCCGGTTCCCTGAGGCCGCTGTATCACCTGTTTTCCGGTTTCCGGAGGCTGCCGTATCATCCTCTTCCCGCTGTATGGCATATTGTGTGCAGTGTGCGTGAAAAAACAAAGATGAAAAGGTGAGAATATCATATGATCAAGAAGAGACTGACGGGACTTTTGTCCCATGCAAAAAAATATATCATATATCAGGTTGCGTGGCAGTGGTTCTCCCTGCTCTGCCAGATTGTTATGATCTACTGCGCTGCATTTCTCCTGGAACAGGCGCTGTTTTGGGAGGTGACCCCCGCAATGGCGGCATCTTACGGGGGGACAGCGGCGCTTGCCATGGGTCTGCGCTTTCTCTGTGACCGTGGGGCATCCCACGCGTCCTACCGGGCCAGTATAGATGTGAAACGGATCTTAAGGGATAAGATTTATGCGAAGCTTCTGCGCCTGGGAGCGTCCTACAGGGAGAAGACGGCTACTTCTGCGGTAGTGCAGATGGCGGCAGAGGGCGTGGAGCAGCTGGAAACTTATTTCGGAAAATATCTCTCCCAGCTCTTTTACAGCCTTCTGGCGCCGGTTACACTGTTTATCGTGCTGTCCTTTGTGAGCTGGAAGGCAAGCCTTGTGCTGCTGATATGTGTGCCGCTGATCCCCATTTCGATTGCGGCGGTCCAGAAGTTTGCCAGAAGGCTGCTGAATAAATACTGGGGGATCTACACCGGATTGGGCGACAGTTTCCTGGAAAACCTTCAGGGACTTACTACATTGAAAATCTACCGGGCGGATGAGAAGAAGGCGGAGGAAATGCGCGGGGAATCCCAGAAATTCCGCAGTGTCACTATGAAGGTGCTGACCATGCAGCTCAATTCCACCAGTGTGATGGATATCATTGCCTACGGCGGAGCGGCGGTGGGGATGACCGTCACGCTTTCTGAATTTATGAGGGGATATCTGAGTCTGCACGGCGCGCTGCTGCTGATCCTTCTTGCCTCGGAATTTTTTATCCCTCTGAGACTTCTAGGATCTTTCTTCCATATTGCCATGAACGGGATGGCGGCAAGCGATAAGATTTTTGCCCTTCTGGATTTGCCGGAACCGGAGGAGGCGTCTGGGGAACTGAATGACGGAAAAATCGATATTACATTTAGCGGCGTAAATTTCTCATATGAAACAGACAGGGAGATCTTGAAGGGGCTTGATATGGAATTGCCGGCCGGCAGCTTTACTGCTGTTGTGGGAACTTCCGGCTGTGGGAAGAGTACTGCGGCATCGATTCTCATGGGAAGGAATAAAGGATATACAGGCAGTGTGACAGTCCAGGGAAAAGAGCTCTCTGATATCCGGGAAGACAGCCTGATGGATCATATCACTCTGATCAGCCACAACAGTTATCTGTTCAAAGGGACAGTGGAGGAGAATCTGCGAATGGGAAAACCAGATGCCTCGGAAGCTGAGATGCGGGAAGCGCTGATGCAGGTGAATCTGTGGGGCTTCCTGCAGGCACAGCAGGGGCTTGCCACGCCGGTTGCTGAGAAAGGCGGCAATTTCTCAGGCGGACAGTGCCAGCGCCTTGCCATTGCCCGGGCGCTTTTGCATGACACGCCGGTCTATATCTTTGATGAGGCAACCTCTAATATCGATGCGGAGAGCGAGGAGATGATCATGGATGTGATTCGTTCCCTTGCCTCAGCAAAGACAGTCCTCCTGATTTCCCACCGTCTTGCAAATGTAGTAGATTCAGATCGGATCTATATGCTCAAAGACGGGATGGCGGAAGAAACGGGAACACATGAAATGCTGATGAAACGGAACGGAGAATATGCGAAGCTGTACTGGTCTCAGATGGAACTGGAGCAGTATGGAAAGGAGGCGGCGTTATGAACGGAGGAGCTATGAGTAAAGACGGCGGCGTTATGAACGGAGGAGCTATGAGTAAAGACAGCGGCGTTATGAACGGAGCCGGTATGAGTAAAGACAGCGTGCGCCCGGCGGGGAAGTGCGGCGAAAGGATGCGCGCAAGAAGGAGCGGGCTCCGTATCATGGGGCAGCTGATCGGTCTTGTGAAGCCGCTTCTCCCGGTCATGCTCCTGGCTATCGCACTGGGAACCATCGGATACCTTTGCGCGATCTTCCTCACCATCCTGGCGGGATTTGGACTGATGCACATTCTTCCGGAATCTGTGCAGGGGGCTGGGGGATATGCTCTGGCCGCGGACAATGCCGGGCTTTTTTAGGAGGTATCGCTGCGGTCGCTGTTGATTGCTCTTGTTATTATGGCAGTGATGCGGGGGATCCTGCATTACGGAGAACAGTATTGCAATCATTATATAGCATTTAAGCTGCTTGCCATTATCCGGAATAAAGTATTTGCCGTGCTCCGAAAGCTGTGTCCGGCAAAACTGGAAGGACGCGACAAGGGAAATCTGATCTCAGTCATTACGTCCGATATTGAACTTCTGGAAGTGTTTTATGCCCATACGATCTCGCCCATCGCCATAGCAGCGCTGACCTCTCTGGTAATGGTCGTGTTTATCGGACAATTTTCTGCAGCTGCCGCTGTCCTGGCGCTTGCCGGATACATTGCAGTGGGAGCGGTGATCCCGCTGTTCTTCGGGAGCAGGGGCGCGGACAGGGGCATGGAGTTCCGCGGCGGCTTCGGGGCTCTGAACAGCTTTATCCTGGATTCTCTGAGGGGACTGGATGAGACGATCCAGTACAGTCAGGGCGGGAAGAGAAGGAGACAGATGGCAGAGCGGTCAGACGAACTGGGAAGGATGCAGAAAGACCTGAACCGCCTGGAAGCTTCCCAGCGTTCTGTGACCAATCTGGCGATCCTGATCTTCTCCTTTGCCATGCTTTTTCTGATGATTGTCCTGAGACAGGCGGATGCTGTGAGTGAGACAGGCATGCTGCTGGGAACGATTGCCATGATGGGATCCTTTGGACCGGTAACGGCGCTTGCCAGCCTGTCCAATAATCTGAACCAGACGCTTGCAAGCGGTGAGAGAGTGCTGTCCCTGCTGGAAGAAGAGCCTCAGGTAGAAGAAGTCTCAGGAAAAGACGCCGCAGGATTTGAAAAAGCAGCTGCAGGGCACGTGGACTTTTCTTATGATACGGAGCAGATCTTAAAAGATTATTCTATGGAAATCCCAAAAGGAAAGATCATCGGCATTCACGGGGCGAGCGGCTCGGGAAAATCCACTTTGCTGAAACTGCTGATGCGGTTCTGGGATGTGCAGGGCGGCAAGATCAGTATTTCGGACAGGGATGTGCGGGATATCAATACGGCTGATCTGCGGGCAATGGAATCTTATGTGACTCAGGAGACGTGCCTGTTCCATGATTCCATCGCAAATAATATTGCTGTCGGAAAACCGGGCGCATCCAGGGCAGAGATCATGGAGGCTGCAAAAAAGGCGGCTGTCCATGAGTTTATCATGACTCTGCCAAAGGGATATGATACGGAAGTAGGCGAACTGGGCGACACTCTCTCCGGCGGGGAGAAACAGAGGATCGGGATCGCGCGCGCCTTTCTGCACGATGCGCCTTTTGTCCTTCTGGACGAGCCTACCAGCAACCTGGATTCCCTCAATGAGGGGATCATCCTGAAAACGCTGAAAGAAGGCAGGGGGGACAGGACCGTACTGCTGGTGTCCCACAGGAAGTCCACGATGAATGTGGCGGATGTGGTTTATGAGATGGATAACGGGAGGAGATCTTAGGCGGACTGCGCTCAAATTTTTGGGCTAAATTTTTATGCAAAGTGTATTGACAGGGGGAAAATGCCGTGGTATCGTAAAGCACAAGTTAATACACGAAACCGTTGAAGCGGAGATAACGGCGATCATGCCTTTACAGAGAGCCCGGGATGCTGAGAACCGGGTGAGAAACAAGTCGTCAAATGGACCGCTGAGGGCGCAGCCAAATGCAGGGATATTTATCCCGCAGAGTATTCTGCGACGTGGAGGCATACGTTAGTTGCCGGGGATATGATAGTATCCTGCTAAGCGCACGGGAAATTTCCCGTGAATTCGAGGTGGCACCACGGATTATAATTATTTTGTATGATTCGTCCTTGACAGAAATAAAAATCTGTCAGGGACTTTTTTATTGCATAAGTAAGGCACAAAATTAAGATTTGTGACGAGATGAGATGGAATATAATCTGATAGATAAAGAAAGATCAGCCGGATTATGAATGGTATGGCTGGAAACAACAATATCCTCTGGCAGACACAGAAAAGGAGGTAGATGTGTTGAAGATTTTACCCAATTTAAAAGACATTAGAAAAATCGCGCAGACCGGAGAGTACAAGGTCGTCCCGGTGAGCGGAGAGATCCTCTCGGACATCTGTACCCCCATTGAAGCGATGAAGATCTTAAAGAATGTATCCACCCACTGTTATATGCTGGAGTCAGCGCAGGCGGATGAAAAATGGGGCAGATATACCTTCCTGGGATATGACCCGAAGATGGAGATCACCTGTATGGACGGGGAGATGAATGCAGGCGGCGTCCGGTTCAGGACAGACGACCCGTCCGGATATCTCCGCCAGATCCTCGCGGATCATAAGAGCCCGCGATTTGAGTATCTTCCCTCCTTTACAGGCGGGCTGGTAGGATATTTCTCCTATGATTACCTCGGATATAGCGAGCCTGCGGTGCGGACAGAGGCGGAGGATACAGAGGCGTTCAAAGACGTGGATCTGATGCTCTTTGACAAGGTGATCGCCTTTGACCATTTCCGGCAGAAAATCATCCTGATCGCAAATATGCTCCTCGGGGACGGAGAGGAAGGGACGCTGGAGACTGAGTACAACAGGGTGGTCATGGAGTTGAAACAGATGCGCGATCTTCTGCGTACCGGAGAGAAAAAGGAAGAACCGGGCGGACATCTCACAGGAGAGATCACGCCGTTGTTTGACAGAGTGGAGTTCTGCTCCATGGTGGAAAAGGCGAAGCGTCACATCCGTGAGGGAGATATCTTCCAGATCGTGCTTTCCAACCGTCTCGCTGCCCCGTTTGAGGGAAGTCTTCTGAACACTTACCGGGTGCTGCGCACGATCAATCCGTCGCCGTACATGTTCTATTTCTCAGGGACGGATGTGGAGGTGGCAGGCGCTTCCCCGGAGACGCTGGTCAGGCTGGAGAATGGCGTGCTCCATACATTCCCGCTGGCGGGGACAAGGCCGAGAGGAAAGACGGATGAGGAAGACATGGAGTTGGAGAAGGAGCTCCTGAAGGATGAAAAAGAGCTGGCTGAGCACAACATGCTGGTGGACCTGGGGCGGAATGACCTGGGCAAGATCAGCCGGTTCGGCACTGTGCAGGTGGAGAAATTCCATTCTATCGAAAGGTTTTCCCATGTGATGCACATCGGTTCTACCGTGCGCGGCGAGATCCGGGACGGCTGCGACGCGCTGGATGCTGTCGAGGCGGTCCTTCCGGCGGGGACACTCTCCGGAGCGCCGAAGATCCGGGCGTGCCAGCTCATCGGCGAACTGGAAAATAATAAGAGAGGCATCTACGGCGGCGCCATCGGATATATTGACTTTACAGGAAATATGGATACCTGTATCGCTATCCGCATCGCATATAAGAAAAACGGCAGAGTGTTCGTGCGCAGCGGCGCCGGGATCGTAGCGGACTCTGTGCCGGAAAAGGAATACCAGGAGTGTATCAATAAAGCGGGCGCAGTGATGGACGCGCTGAGAGCGGCAGAGGAGGTGGACCTGTGATACTGTTGATCGACAATTATGACAGCTTTTCCTATAACCTGTACCAGCTGGTCGGAGAGATTGATCCTGAGATCAGAGTCATTCGGAACGATGAGATGACAGTGGATGAGATCAGAGAGCTGGGGCCTGACCGGATCATCCTCTCACCGGGGCCGGGGAGGCCGGAGGATGCGGGAATCATCATTGAAGCGGCAAAAGAGCTGGGGCGGGAGATTCCCGTTCTGGGCGTCTGCCTGGGACATCAGGCGGTGTGCGCGGCGTTTGGGGCAAAGATCACATATGCGAAAGAGCTGATGCACGGGAGACAGTCCGAGGTACGGTTCGACAGGGAATGTCCGCTGTTCCGGGAAATCCCGCCGACTGCCCCGGTGGCAAGGTATCATTCCCTTGCGGCGGACGCGTCCACGCTTCCGGAGGAACTGCTGGTCACAGCCGTCGCGGACGACGGCGAGGTGATGGCAGTGCAGCACAGGGATTACCCGATCTACGGGGTACAGTTCCACCCGGAGTCCATCATGACGCCGGACGGCAGACAGATGCTGAAAAATTTTATCGAGTAAAAGGAGACAGAATCCATGATCAAAGAAGCAATCGTAAAAATCGTAAACAAAGAAGACCTGACCTATCATGAAGCGTATACTGTGATGAATGAGATCATGAGCGGGGAAACAACGCCCACACAGAATGCGGCATTCCTTTCCGCCCTGTCCACAAAGAGCGCCAGGGCGGAGACCAAAGATGAGATCTCCGGCTGCGCGGCTGCGATGCGCGACCACGCGGTAAAAGTGGAGACAGGGATGGAGGTATTCGAGATCGTAGGGACCGGCGGGGATAATGCCCACAGCTTCAATATCTCGACCACTTCCGCGTTGGTCGCGGCGGCAGGCGGCATGAAGGTGGCAAAGCACGGCAACCGGGCGGCGTCGTCCCAGTGCGGGACAGCGGACTGTCTGGAAGCGCTGGGGGTAAATATCCGGCAGAGCCCGGAGCGCTGTGTGGAGCTGTTAAATGAAGCGGGGATGTGCTTTTTCTTCGCGCAGGAGTATCACACCTCCATGAAATATGTGGGCGCGATCCGGAAAGAACTGGGATTCCGGACCGTATTCAATATCCTGGGGCCTCTCACGAATCCCGGGAAACCGACGATGCAGCTTTTGGGCGTGTATGACGACTATCTGGTGGGCCCTCTGGCACAGGTGCTGGCTGACCTGGGCGTGAAGCGGGGAATGGTGGTCTACGGGCAGGATAAATTAGACGAGATCTCACTGAGCGCACCGACGACTGTGTGCGAGATCCGGGACGGATGGATCCGGAATTATGTGATCACCCCGGAGGACTTTGGATTTGACCGCTGCACAAAGGCAGACCTTCTGGGCGGGACGCCGGAAGAGAATGCGGCGATCACCGTGTCCATCCTGAAAGGGGAGAAGGGGCACCGGAGGAATGCGGTGCTCATGAACGCCGGGGCGTCTCTCTATATCGGCGGGAAGGCAGAGACTATGGCTGACGGCGTGAAGCTGGCGGCGGAGCTGATCGATTCCGGGAAAGCGCTGGAGACACTGGAAAAGCTGATCGAGATCAGCAGCCGACCGGAGCTGGAGGATGAGCCCGGAACGGCAGAGGCTAAGTCAGCGGAGGATAAGCCACCAGCAGAGGTTAAGCCGGCGGAGCGGGAAAAGGCGGCAGAAGCGGAGGTGCAGGGATGACGGCGGCCGGTATGGAAGCACAGATGGAAAAAGGAAAGAGATCTGGCGGCGGGACGATCCTGGATCAGCTGGCGGACCACGCCAGAGAACGGGTGGAAGACGCGAAGCGCACACGGTCCCTGACAGAGATCCGGCAGAGGGCATTGGATATGCCGAAAGGGAATTTCGCATTTGAAGAAGCGTTAAGGAAACCAGACATCGCCTTTATCTGCGAGTGCAAAAAGGCGTCTCCGTCCAAAGGGCTGATCGCGCCGGAGTTCCCCTATCTTTCAATCGCCCGGGAATATGAGGCGGCGGGAGCGGATGCCGTCTCCGTGCTGACAGAACCCAAATGGTTCCTGGGAAGCGGGAAATACCTGAAGGAAATCGCTGAGGCAGTGTCAATCCCCTGCCTGAGAAAAGATTTCACAGTGGATGAATACATGATCTATGAGGCAAAGCTGCTTGGAGCATCCGCTGTGCTCCTTATCTGTTCGATCCTGTCTGAGGAGCAGATAAAAGAGTACATCGGGATCTGTGACGGGCTGGGGCTGTCCGCCCTGGTGGAAGCCCATGACGGAGAAGAAGTGGAAACGGCGCTGCGCGCAGGCTCCCGCATGATCGGAGTGAACAACCGGAATTTAAAAGATTTCTCCGTGGATACAGAGAACAGCCGGAGACTGCGGCAGATGATCCCGCCGGAAGTCCTGTTCGTCTCTGAGAGCGGCGTGGACTGCGCGGAGGATGTAAGCAGGCTGCGCGGGATCGGGGCTGACGCGGTGCTGATCGGAGAGACTCTGATGCGCGCGGCGGATAAAAAAGCAAAGCTCCGGGAGCTGAAAGGAGAAGGATAGATGACGAAGATCAGGCTCCCAGGGCTGAAAGGAGAGGCGTAAATGACGAAGATCAAATTGTGCGGGATGTCCCGCCCCTGCGACATCCGGGCGGCGAATGAGCTTCTGCCGGATTACATCGGATTTGTCTTTGCTCCGAAGAGCCGGAGATATGTGTCCCCGGAGAAGGCGGCGGAGCTGAAGCGGATGCTGGATCCGGGGATCCGGGCGGCAGGGGTGTTTGTGGATGAGAAACCTCAGGTGATAGAGGCGCTTGTCAGCCGGGGCGTGATCGATGCAGTGCAGCTTCACGGCAGGGAGGATGAAGATTATATCCAAGACCTCAGGAGACGGCTGGGAAACACCTTGATCCTCCAGTCATTTTCTATCTGCTCGGAGCGGGATGCCGGGAGAGCAGAGAGAAGCAGTGCGGATCTGGTACTGGCGGACTCGCCGGGCGGCGGGACAGGAGAGGTGTTTGACTGGACGCTGCTCAGTAAGATCCGCCGCCCGTATTTCCTGGCGGGAGGGCTGAACCCGGATAATGCCGGAGACGCGGTAAATGCGCTGGCCCCATACGGAGTGGACGTCAGCTCCGGGATAGAGACGGACGGACAGAAAGACTGGAAGAAAATGGAGAAATTTGTCCTGGCGGTCAGACGGGCGGATGCGCGGCGACAGGGCGAATAAACGCCGGCCTGCGGATGCGCGGCGACAGGAAGATGAAACACTGGCCTGTGGATGCGCGGTGACGGGAGGTCAGATTTGTGCCCTGCGCGGAAGTATGGCGGACAGATAAATAATAGGAAAGGATGAGATACAATGACAAACCCGAACGGACGCTTCGGCATCCACGGCGGTCAGTATATACCGGAGACACTGATGAACGCTGTGATCGAGCTGGAAGAAGCGTATAACCATTATAAAAATGACCTGGAGTTTAACCGGGAGCTGGCAGAGCTTTTCAATGAATACGCGGGGAGGCCTTCCCGGCTGTACTATGCGGAGAAGATGACAGAGGATCTGGGCGGGGCGAAGATCTACCTGAAGAGGGAAGACCTGAACCATACGGGCGCCCACAAGATCAACAATGTGCTGGGTCAGGCGCTCCTTGCGAAGAAAATGGGCAAGACCCGTCTGATCGCGGAGACAGGCGCCGGACAGCACGGAGTCGCCACTGCTACTGCGGCGGCCCTTATGGGCATGGAATGCGTGGTCTTCATGGGCGAGGAAGATACGGTCCGCCAGGCGCTCAATGTATACCGCATGCGCCTGCTCGGGGCTGAGGTCATCCCGGTGAAGACGGGAACAGCAACACTGAAAGACGCAGTCTCAGAGGCGATGCGGGAGTGGACGTCCAGGATCAGCGACACCTACTACTGCCTCGGGTCTGTCATGGGTCCGCACCCGTTCCCCACGATCGTAAGGGATTTCCAGGCGGTCATCTCCAAAGAGATCAAAGAGCAGATCATGCAGAAGGAAGGGCGTCTGCCGGACGCGGTGGTTGCCTGTGTGGGAGGCGGCTCCAATGCCATCGGGAGCTTTTACCACTTTATAGAGGACGAGGGAGTGCGGCTGATCGGATGTGAGGCGGCAGGAAAGGGAATCGATTCCTTTGAGACAGCGGCAACGGTCAATACGGGAAGGGTCGGCATCTTCCACGGCATGAAGTCCTATTTCTGCCAGGACGAATACGGACAGATCGCCCCGGTCTACTCCATTTCCGCGGGGCTGGATTATCCGGGCGTGGGTCCGGAGCACGCCTATCTCCATGACATCGGCAGGGCGGAGTACGTCCCGGTCACGGACGAGGAGGCTGTAAATGCATTTGAATACCTGGCGAGGACAGAAGGCATCATTCCGGCGATCGAATCTGCTCACGCCGCGGCGCATGCCATGAAGATCGCGCCTGAGATGGACAGCAGCCAGATCATCGTTATCACAGTCTCGGGCAGGGGCGACAAAGACTGTGCGGCCATTGCCCGTTACAGAGGGGAGAATATCTATGAGTAATATAAGAAAAGCATTTGAAAACGGAAAAGCATTCATCCCGTTCATCACCTGCGGGGACCCGGATCTGGGGACAACGGCGGCAGTCGTCCGCGCGGCTGCGGCAAACGGCGCTGACCTGATCGAGCTTGGCATCCCCTTTTCAGACCCCACCGCAGAGGGGCCGGTGATCCAGGGGGCGAACCTGCGGGCGCTGAGCGGCGGAGTGACCACGGATAAAATCTTTAATCTTGTGAGAGAACTGCGCAGGGATGTGGAAGTGCCGATGGTATTTATGACCTATGCGAATGTAGTCTTCTCCTACGGCTCCGAGCGGTTCATCTCCACCTGCCGGGAGATCGGGATCGACGGGCTGATCCTGCCGGACGTTCCGTATGAAGAGAAAGAAGAATTCCTTCCCATCTGCCGCAGGTACGGCGTGGATCTGATCTCCCTGATCGCACCGACGTCGGAGGACCGGATCGCTATGATCGCCCGGGAGGCGGAAGGATTTCTGTATATCGTCTCCAGCCTGGGGGTTACCGGAGTGCGGAGCGAGATCAAGACCGACCTGGGAGCGATCGTGGAGACCGTGCGGCAGAATACGGACATCCCGTGCGCCATCGGGTTCGGCATCTCCACGCCGGAGCAGGCGGCGAAAATGGCGGGAATTTCGGACGGCGCGATCGTCGGGTCCGCCATCGTCAGGCTGATCGGGGAGCATGGGAAAGACGCGCCCGAGTATGTGGGAGAGTATGTGAGGGGAATGAAAGAGGCGCTGAGATAAGGAAAGATTTATAAGGAATGGGAAGGGAGAAAGGAGCGAAAGGGCAGAAATGCCGCCAGTGATCTGCATGCTGGCGGCATTTCTGCCCTTTGAGTTGGAGGTTTGAGTTTTGGAGCACGGTTTGCATTTTCATACTTGACAAATATATCATGCGGCGATATATTATAATCAAAATATATCACTTAGCGATATATCGGAATCCGAAAATACCTCCTATGGAAACAGAGAGAGGAGCGAGCTTAGAGAGGAGTGAGAGGATGTCAGAGAAGGAAACCCCGCTGACAGAAGCGTTTTTTTATATCCTGCTGTCCCTGCGGAAGCCGAATCACGGATACGGCATCATCCAGGAGGTGGAGCATCTGACGAACGGGCGCGTAGTCCTTGGCCCGGGTACCCTTTACGGAGCACTGCAGACCATGCAGAAGCGGGACTGGATCAGGATCTACAGCCAGGATACAGAGTCGCGGAAGAAAAAGGAGTATATGATCACAGAGCTGGGGAAAGAAGCGTTCGAAGCGGAGAGGAGCCGCCTGAAAGAACTGCTGGACAATGCAAAGCTCATGGAGGAGGGAGAAACATGATCCGATTCAGACTGTATTATGATAAGGACAAGGAGACAGAGTGGCTCAATGAGATGGCGGCTGACGGCTGGGCGCTGAAAAGTTTTTTCGCAGGATTTTATAAATTTGAGCCATGTGAGAAAGGGGAATATATCTATCAGATCGATCTTGGGGATGAGCTGTATTCGGTCAGCGACGAATACCGGGAGCTGATGGGAGAGCTCGGTGTGGAGATCGTGGTGCTGTGGTGCTTTTGGATCATACTGCGCAAGCGGGCGGAAGACGGTCCGTTTGAGCTGTATACAGATGTAGATTCGAAGATCGAACATTATCGAAAGATACGGCGGATGTTCAAGGTCGTAACGGTCATAGAGCTGCTCGCGCTTTTTTCGGAGATCTATGCGGGAATGACAGGGGATGGTGTCGGCTGGGTGTTTGCGCTTCTGATCAGCCTGGTTGTTTTCACCTGTGCGGAGGCAACACTCCGGACCAATAAGGTCATCGCGAGACTGGAGGAACAAAAAAGCGGGATTGAGCCGGAGAAGAAGGGAGGGGGGACTTTGCCGCTGATCATCATATCCATAGGACTTCTGACCAACTGCTGTATGACGGCGGCGGAGGACTTTGCGCCGCCGCTGATAAGTTATCCTGTCCACATTTTCGCTGTTATCATGATGGCCGTCGGTATCGTGCTCACGGTAAAGGAAAGGAAATGAACAGTTACAGGTGAACAGCAGCTGGCGGGCCGGTATAGAATCTTTGCGCTAACTTGAAATTTTAAATTCCAGTGCAGAGTTAAATTCCACAGGGGTTTAAAAATTCCACGTTTTTAAAAGATTT